>JBIKWR010000194.1:0-4969 GCA_044356225.1 Bacteriovoracaceae bacterium
ATCTTGCGCACCTGAGGCAAAGCTTTCACTGGAAATCTCAACCAGCACCGCTATAGGATCCGCCAAAAACTTGGCGTCGCGCACTTTTTTGAATCGAATGATGAGCTCTTCTTTTGACCATTAGGTAGTTCTGATAGATTGCGTGATTAAAAATGAACTCGAGAATCATAGGCACTAAGATCTCCCTCTTCTTTGGGATGAGGATTTTTTTGGCGTTGAAGCTGATCAGCTGCCTCAAATTGTTCGTTGGGTAAACGAACCGCGCTTTCTTCTTTTTTTGGTTCGGCCATTATGGGAGTTTGGCCAAAGATAAGAATTAACATCACCATGTGTAAGAAAAATTTCAAACAAGTCCCCCTCAATAAAATATTTTAATAAAGAAAAATGATAAAATTTAAGAAATATTATTTCGATAACTTTCTTGTTTTTTGTGAACGATAATTAGCACGATCAGCGAAATAAATAAAAAAATGATCCCCAAATGCATCGAGACCGCCAATCCAAAGTAAGTGACTAGTTGGCCGAAACCAAAGTGAACTATAATAATACAGAACCCCATCGAAGTTAAAATGGAAGCAATCAATGAATCACTTTTTTTGCCAAAAATAACCGAAACATACTCCATTACAGTAGGGAAAAAAATCGACATGCTTAAACCTGTCAGTGCTAAAAAATGAGGGTCATAATAAAGTCCTAAAGCATAAAACAACATTCCTAACAAAAGTGATCCCGCCAAAAGTTTGTGGGCGGGAAATTTCCATTGATAAAGACTGAGCAATAATCGACCACTAAAAAGATAAATAAAAAAAAGCATGAGAAAAAAATTGGCCTCGAGAGGTGATAATTTCCAAACTCGTTCCAAATAAAGCGGCAGCCTAGTGGAAAGCAGAATTTCACTGGCGACATAGGTGGCCACCAACGTTCCAAAAAGCCAATGAGTTTTCATTGAAAACTTTGCGTGCACGACTTCTGGACTAGAGATGGATTTTTTTTGGCCAAACAAAAAAATCGCAGTGATCAGAGGTAAAGCAGCAATCAAAGTGAAACCCAAAAATGGAGATAGATTGTTTTTTAACAAAAATGAGTAAAACACCGGCGCAACAATCGATGATAAACCATACATCGAGTGAAGACCGGCAAAGGCCTGCCGGCGAAACTGCAAATCAGTCGCGCCGTTTACCAGCAAGTTCATACAAATGCCTAATCCGCCAGTACTACAGCCAAAGATCATGGAAAAAAAGAGCACTTCAAAGTATGGACGATTTTGCGAAAGTGTCCAAGAAAGCCCTAAGTATCCGATCACTTGAACTAATAAAAAAACTTTAAGTCCACCGATGGGTTTAAGTCGTGGCAGCCACCAGGGATTGAGCATGTTGGTGATCAAGGCGATCAATGAAGAGAGGGCAAAAAACAAAGAACCCATCGCATAGGGCAGTTGGTATTTTTCTAAAATTCGAGGGTAAAGGGGTGAGCGATAATTATCACCTAGGCCAAATCCTAAGAGGGCCAAATAGGCAAAAATTAAAAGCGGCCATTGGACCAAATGTTTGGTCATTGAAATTCCCTTTAAAGTTGAATTATTTATGAATATTGAATGTAATTGAGATTGATTTAATTGGCGATGGATATGATATGCCGAAACCTCAAACAGTTTCGGCAGTAAAAAAATTGCTGTTAATTAAAGTCGATATGCTGAACGATGATCGTAGGAATTGGCTGCCAACCGAACTGGGTGGTGACGATATTAACATTTGTATAAACACAACCGTTGATGATTTGATTGGTATTTCTTAATTGGTTTAAAATATTTGTGACGATCTGATTTGACTGATCAGCTTGGAGTGCATAATTTCCAGAACCAGTGTGAATGCCGGCGGAGTTAAGCACATAATCATAAGCAATTTGGCCGCAAAATTCATTGGAAAATGCGGTGGCAGGATTAGAGAATTGATCGATTTGATTAGTGTCGACGATATTATCATCCCCACATGAGGCCAAAAGCATCAAGCTGGCCAAGAATACAGAACTGATCAAAGTTTTCATTTTTTTCATAATTATCTCGCTGGTTATAATGCCGTGTGTTGTATGAGATAAATTATTAATGTTTTGCGTCAAAAAGGGAAGGGACTGTGAATTTTTTACTTGGAAAAAATGTTCTTATTCGCTTTCGAACTTAACAAACAGAATTTCTGGTTCACTCAATCGATAAACAAACTGACCAAAATGAAGACAAGGATTTTTTAATAAGTCTGAAGTCTTAAGCCCTAAATAAGCATAAATTTTTTGAGCGATGTTAGGCATGGCAGGACATAAAAGATAGGTGGCGCAGTGGATGGCATAAAGACAGTTGTAGAGCACTTCATGCAAAAGTTCGGGGTTTTCCTTAATTTTCCAAGGTTCACTAGTATTAATGTAGGCATTAACTTTTCGGATGGATTCCCACAAGATATCCAAGGCGCGATGATGTTCAAAATCTTTGACGGCAGATTTAAAGGCGGTAAATGTCCCATCCATCGGCAAGGTCAGTTGGGCGTTATTTAAGGGCATGTCAGGACCAATTTTTTTTAGGCAAAGCTTCAACACTCTCATAACTAAGTTGCCGAAATCATTGCCTAATTCGCTATTATGCCGATCCTTTAGTTCCTGCTCTACAAAGGATCCGTCAGCATGGGCAGAAATGGAGCGCAGGATATAGTACCGGATAGAGTCCAGGGGATATTTTTCCAAGATCATAAAAGGATCGATGACATTACCTAAACTTTTAGACATTTTTTTGCCATCGGCGGCCAAAACCATTCCATGGACATAGACTTGTTTGGGCGGTTCGATATTCGCCGCTTTGAGGATACAAGGCCAGATAACAGTATGGAACCAGGTTATATCTTTGCCAATCACATGAGCATCACAGGGCCAAAAATCTTTTTTTAACTGGTCACTACCCAGTGCCGAATAATAATTGATGAGAGCATCAAACCAAGTGTACATCACAAAACGATCATCGCCTGGAACGGGAATGCCCCAGTTTTGGTTGGGTCTTGAAATGGCCAAGTCTTTAAGACCTTCCTTTTTTAAGCGACCGAGAATTTCTTTTCTGGCGCTAGAAGGAACAATAAAATCGGGATGAGTATTAATGTAGTCGAGTAACCAAGACTCATATTGAGAAAGTTTAAAAAAATATCCTTCTTCACTTTTAACCTCTAAAGGTTTGTGATGTTCAGGACATTTTCCCTCTGGCGCTTGGGTCTCGGTATAAAAGGTTTCGCAGCCAAAACAATACAGTCCTTCATATTTATCAAAATAAATCGCTTGTTGGTTTTTTAAGCTCTCCCAAATTTTGATCGCTGCTTGCTGGTGGCGAGATTCAGTGGTGCGAATAAAATCATCAAAAGTAATATTGAGTTGATGGCAGAAGTCGCGAAAGACTTGGGCATATTCGGCGACAAATTCATTCACATTTTTTCCCACGTTCTGCGCCGACTGGAGCAATTTTTGTCCATTTTCATCGGTGCCGGTGAGAAAATGCACACGATAACCCAATTGCCGATACCATCTGGCATAAAAATCAGTAACGATTTTTTCGTAGGCATGTCCAATGTGGGGATTGCCATTGGGATAGTCGATGGCGGTGGTGATATAAAATTCTTTCTTTGCAGACATAAGCAAGCTGTTCCCAAAATTAAAAGAATACTGCGCCTTAGTGTAAACGCTTAAAAAAAACAAAACAAGCACAATACCAGTGATTTTTTAAAAACGGACTATTTAAGTGGTTGAAAAATTAAGGTGTCTTTTGGTCCTCCAGTCTGCAATTTTTACCTGCATTTGATCCTAATCCTTTATAAAAATTTTAATCAGTATATAAAGTATTAATTCAATTTTTAAAAAACCTAACTTTAATGCTTGGGTTGAGAACACCGAGGGATCTATGAAAATATCAATTTTAGTTTTGTTATCGCTATTCTTTTTGAATGCTTGTAGTGACAAAAAAGTTCCAGTGTCAGAAGCACCAGCTCCGGTAACACCTGTTCAGGAAACTCCAGCTCCTACTACCGAAGGGGGACAAGCAGCACAAACTGTTAATGAAAACGAGTTATCCTTTGTCTGCATCTTAAAAGATAAACAAATTCAAAAGATTCTTAAAAAGGCAGGAAAAAGCATGTCTGCTGAAGAGCGAGAAGCTTTGGAAGCGGAACTTAATGAGATTGAAGTTGCTGGCAAGGTCAGCGATCTAACTGGTGGCGAAATTAGCATTGAAGGACCAGTGGCGGTCGGACATGAGATTAACAATGAAGGAAAAAACAAAATTGATTCTGTAAAACTGTATCGCAAAGTGAGAAAAAACGAAGATCAACTTGATTTTATGGTTTTTGATAACAAAGCTCCAAGTGAAGAAGGGCAATGGCAAAGAAATTATTTTAAACTTTCTATCGGTAAGAAATCGATTGTAGATTTTAGAAATTTTAATACTCCATGGGAAAAAACTTTTGAGAGTCCTAAAGTAGAACAATTTTTGGCATATTTAACGATTTGGTCGGGCGTTCAAGATAAAACCAATGATTTAGTCGAGGAATTGCCCAAAATGATATGTGATGTTACGAGTCGTCAAGTGATCACCAATACTCAAGGTCAGGAGAAATAATATGAAAAAAGATCAAGGTCATAAAATGTTTTTGATTCCGTCTTTACTGATAGCACTTGGTTTAAGCTCGGTGTATGCGCAAGAAACTAAACCAGAACCAGATACCAATGTTAAAAAAGCTAAAGTCACTGATGGCCATAATTTTCGTCGAGGTAATGCTTGGGAATTTGATCCAGGTCCAGCACCCGATTCAAAATGGATAGATTTAATTGCTGAAACTCCTAATTATTTAGAGTTTGGAAAAGAAGTGCTTGCGGGTTCTGGCGATAAATTTCGTTGGAAAATGGGACCCATGCATTACCGCGGTCGTCTAGGGGCTTGTGAAGTGAAAGT
>JBIKWR010000050.1:0-16776 GCA_044356225.1 Bacteriovoracaceae bacterium
CTTCTGGTTATTTTTTAGCGCAAAATGTGGAATTTCAGCACAATCGAGTTATCATCATTTTATCTAGAAATGATTTTCTCCCGCCATCTTCATCTGAAATTCTTTTTTTCCAAAGCTTTGCTTCTGCTTTTGCTCCTGTCATCAACAAGATTATTAATGAAGAAAATTCTAATAAAAAATCAATCATCCTTATGCAGGGACTAAAAAATTTTCCATTGCCTTTAAAAATCGTGAATATAAAGGGTGAAACCTATTTTCAAAGCGACACTTTTTCCGCGAATGAAGAAGATCATTCTTCCAGTTTAATCAAAATCCCCATCGATGATACATTTACTTTAATCGCTGAGAATTTCCATAGCACTGAATTTAGTGGTGATCTATTCCATTATCAGAGGATTGCCCTCCTTGGTGAACTTTTAAACACACTCCAACATGAACTCAGTAATCCTTTGTTTGGATTAAAAATGGCCGCAGAACTATGGTCGAATGAACTTTTGGCCGTAAAGGAAAGTGAGAATTACGAGTTCGTCAGCAATATCCAATTCGCCACTGAAAGATGCCAAAACATTATTAAAAATTTTACTTCTTTGTACCAAAAGACTGAGACATTTGTTCAGTGTAGTTTATCAAAAGTTATTAATGACACATTAATTTTAACAAAGTCTGAAACCAAAAATATTTATAAAGAAATTATTTTTATGAATGTTTCCGAAGATATTACTCTTTCCACTAATCCAACATGGCTCTCACAAATCATATTTAATTTAGTCTTAAATTCAGCCCAGGCGATGAATGCTCAACAAACTTTATCAAAGCCCGTGATCCGTATTGAAATCGAAATATTAAAAGAAAAAAATATGTTATCAATTTCATTTATTGATTCTGGACCTGGCATAAACTCGAAAGACGCCCCCAATATTTTTGAACCATTTTATACAACTAAAGAAAAGGGAACCGGATTAGGATTGGCCATTTGTAAACGTCTGGCGAACAAGCTGGGTGGTGACCTTAACTATGTAGCTAACAAGCAAGAAAGTTCTGGAGCTATCTTCAAACTTATCTTACCCGTAAACGAAAAATGAATATTCTTATCATTGAAGACGAAATTCTCATCCAAAAATCACTGGAAAAAATGCTTAGGTATAAAGGTCATAATGTTAGTGTTTCCTCTTCTGGAAAATTGGCACTTGAAATGATCAAACGAGAAAAGTTTGATCGCATTGTGTGCGATTTAATGCTTCAAGATATTACTGGCTTTGATGTAATCGAAGAGTCAAAAAAAATATTTAATAATGACATAATTAGAGAGCTTTTTGTTATTATGACGGCTTATTCTTCTCAACAAGTTTTACAAAAGGCCAAGGAATATAATTGTCCCGTCCTTAATAAACCTTTTGATGATATCAATTCTGCGATAGAATTAATCGTCAATAAACCATGGATCACCAATTGAAATCAGATCAAAAAGTAACCATCTTTATTAAACCAAAGGCCTCGCAAGAACTAACAAACTTAATTCCAACATTGGTTAACTGGTTAGTAAAAAGAGGGAAAACTCCTCAATTTTTAGACCTAGAACAAGAAAGAGTTCAAAATTTTTTAACACCAAAAGACCGAGAGGCCATTGTTTTCATACCTTTGAGTAAACTTAAAACTCACTCCGATTTGATTATAACACTTGGAGGAGATGGAACCTTGATTGGAACTTGTCGAAAATTAAAATCTGGCGACATACCAATATTTGGCGTTAATCTTGGGACTTTGGGTTTTATTACTGAATTTACTAAAAATGAATTCTTTGATTCATTAACAAATTATTTTTCAGGTAAGTTAAAAACATTTCGTCTAACACTTTTTTCAGTAAAGGTTTTAAGTGGTGCAAAAACTACTTTTAAGGAGTTATTTCTGAACGATGCGGTCATAACTAAGAGTGAAATTTCAAGAATGGTCAGAATCACGATCGAAGATGGACAAGAGCTGGTTTATGATTTGGATGGAGACGGAATCATTGTATCATCTCCAATAGGATCAACCGCTTATTCATTGGCGGCAGGTGGACCGATCATCCATTCCACTGTTAAAACATTAATTTTAAGCCCCATTTGTCCACATTCCCTGACTCATCGACCTATGTGCGTTCCTGATACTAGTAAAATTTTAATTAAACCCCGAAAAGGTGAATCAAACTTAACTCTCACCCTCGATGGCCAATTGGCACATACCATTGGGCCAAAAGATAAGATAGTGATTCAAAAAGAAAATAAGATTTTTATTACCCTAGTTAAAAATCCAAATAAAACTTATTATCATACTTTACGAGAAAAATTTTCTCATGGGAAAAAATTAAATCTATGATTATTATTGAAAACATCCGTTTACAAAATGTCGCGACATTTTCAAATGAAGTTGTCGAATTCGATCCTCACTTCAATGCTATAGTTGGAGAAACTGGATCTGGGAAAAGTTTAATTCTCGATGCATTTTTACAACTTATGGGAGAAAGAGCTGATAAATTTCTGATTCGAAAAGACCAAGACTTTGCTTTTGTTGAGGCAGTTTTCAAAGCCAAAGATAAAAGAGTCATTGAGTATTGCAATGCCATTGGCTTCCCCTCTGAAGATAATATTCATATCAATATAAAAAAAATGATTTATCGAAATGGTACTTCAAAATGTTATTTTAACTTTTCTTCATGTAGTTTACAGACTCTTAAAGACTTCACCGTTAATCATGTTGATTTGGTCGGTCAGTTTGCCAACCAGAAACTATTATCTAACGATTATCAATTGGGCCTACTTGACCAATTTTCAAAATGTGAAAATGAATTAAATAAATATCAAGGGTTATATGAAAACCTGATAAATTTACAAAACTCCTTGAATGAATCGAATGATAAATTAAAAAATATAATTGAACGAAAGGATTACCTTCTCTTTCAGCTGAATGAATTTAATCAAGTCGACCTAAGTGAAAATCTTGAGATTAGTTTAGCTGAAAAAAAATCTCAACTCTTAGAAAAAATTAAGTTAAAAGAAAAAATTTCAACCCTCGAAGTTCTCATAGATGGAGACGAACAAACACTGGGAATTCTAAACTCAATTAAACAAGCTGAGAAATTATTCACAAGTTTTATTGATCCCGATTCAAGAATGATCTTAGAAGAGTTACAAAAAGCGCGCATTATCATCGAAGATGTTAGTTTTAATTCACAAAAAAAAGAAAAATCAAATGATGAGGAATCTGAACTTTTGGAAACGATCTCCAATCATTTAGGAAGTATCCAAAAACTTAAAAGAAAATTTGATTGTGATATGAATCAGTTAATCAGCAAAAAACTGGAAATGCAGAATGAATTAGATTCGATCGAGCTGCTCCAATCTTCAAAAAAACGCCTAGAAAATGAAATTTCTTTAGCAAAAGAATCATGTTGGCAACTGGCCAACCAACTTCATAAAAATAGAATCAATTTTGCTAAGAAGTTTTCTGTAAAAATTACCGAAGATGTTAGATTTTTAAAAATGGATAATGCTACTTTTAAAATATCTCTCGAAGAGCTTTCAGAGCTTAATAATACAGGCTGTACAAAAATTTTATTTTTAGCAGAGACCAATTTAGGTGAAGGTTTTCATCCAATTAAAAATATTGCCTCTGGTGGTGAGTTATCCCGAATTTTACTCACTATTAGACAACTCATTTCAAGCGATGATTCTGTTTCTATATTTCTATTTGATGAAATTGACTCTGGAATTGGAGGACAAACGGCAAAAAAAATTGGATTAGCATTAAAGGCCATTGCCAAACGCAGTCAGGTTATTGCTGTCACTCACCTACCTCAAGTTGCCCAACACTGCGACAAACTGATTTGTGTCGATAAAGATATTGAAAATAGTAAAGGATATAAAAGAACTATCAGCACAGTTTCAACATTCTCCGGTCTAAAAATCAAAAATGAAATCGAAAGAATGAATCAGTTAAATTAACTGATACTTTGAAAACTAATCGACTCTCCATCCCAGTAGATGAAGTTTTTTTCTTGCGGGAAATAGCCATTATTATAATATGTTGTCCTGCCTTCATTCAAAGCAAATTGATCTTTGATATGAGTGTGCCCACAAATTAGGAAATCTGCTGACTTATTTAAATTCACAAGTTGATCTCTGATAGATTTTTTTTGTCTCTCTAAATTAAAGGTTTTTTTACCCTTTTCTTTCGATATTTGAGAGGCATTTTTCCCTAAAAACTCTAACACATGATAGGGCATAATTTTTTTTGCAAAATACTCTAGAGGTTTTGATGAAATTATTTTTTTATAGTTTTGATAGACTCGATCGAGCAAATCAATTTCATCTCCATGCGAAAGATAAAAACTTTTATTATCTCTTTGAATTATCTGAGGTGATTTAAAAATTGTGAGCTGAATTTCGTAGAAATATTTTTTAAATAACTCCTCGAAGTGAAGGTCATGATTACCTTCAAAAAAGATTAAATGAATATTTCTTTTTCCTAATTCATTTAGCTTTAAAAAAACCTGGTTATATTTTTGAAGATATTCGATGTGATTCCCACATAATAGATCAAATATATCACCCAAAAAATAAACTTCATCGCAATTTATTACTAAATCATGAGATAGGAAATTATTAAAACTATTTAGATTATCTGGCCGATTCTCTTTGAGATGAACATCTGAAATGAAGGCCAATTTCATGAAACTTTTTTGTTACCTTTTAAATTTTCTTCGATAGTATAAAAGATATAGTTTTCTATCATACTTTTTTCATCTTCTCCAATTTGAAAAAATTTCAAACAAAGTTTATATCCAGAATAGATAAGCCCATTTTCTGAGTCAGGCTCAATGGCGATAAAGTTTACAATTTCTGCTTCGAATCTTATTTTTACATGATTAATATAAATTTCCATTTCATTTATAATATCACCAACTTTAAATAGATCTCTTTCTGCTTTAGATATAATGACCGACAAACCACCTGCTGAAAGATCATAACAACCTTTTTCGAAAGTTCTTACTATATTATTATTAAATTTTTTTCTAAAAATACATTCAATTGGATTTTTCTCGGTGATTTTCAAACGAATATCTTTTCTTCGCTCCACTTGCACTACTGTGTTTGGCAAATTTAAACACAGATGGTTATCTTTTTCGTTGAGTATTTCAGCCTGAAAAAATAGACCTAATTCCGCTATATAGAAATTATTCATCACCACACTTCTTTCAATCATTGAGTTATATTCTTCAAAATCTTGATTTAAAATTAGTTCTCGTTTATCTGTTCTAATGATTGATATTTTGTAGTTGAGAGAATATTTTTTTCCTGAAACGATATTCCAATGGACGACATGAAATTGATCAGTCCGACATTTCTCAAGCAAACTTTTGATGGTTTTTTTATTTGTAATTTTTTTGAAATCATTTTTATCATTCATGATTTTTTTGCCTAAAAGCCCTCCCCTAAAAAATAATCGACTTTCGTCTTTTATCTTTCAAGGGGTGGGTGGGCTTAACAAGGAATGCGCTACACATATCCTTGATTTATTAAAGGAAGAGTTCAAAGAACTCTTCCTATTACTTAATATTAATTATCCAATCAATCGAAGTGCAGAGTTTGGAATACTATTGGCTTGGGCCAATGTTGAAACTGCTGCATTTTTAATCACTTGTTTTGAGGCCAAAGAAGATGTTGAAGCAGCGACATCCACATCTTGTATTGTTGAACGTGCACTATCTTGGTTGATTGTTTGAACCTCTAAGTTATTTACAGTTGATTGCAATCTTGATTGAATAGCTCCCAAGTTTGCTCTCATACCAGAAACTCTATCTAAGGCTT
Source organism: Bacteriovoracaceae bacterium (assembly GCA_044356225.1). GTDB lineage: Bacteria > Bdellovibrionota > Bacteriovoracia > Bacteriovoracales > Bacteriovoracaceae > JBIKWR01. The sequence continues at coordinate 5,847 of JBIKWR010000050.1, forward strand.
CATCTAATCCACCCATGACATCGTTGGCATCATCTTTAGTTTCAAGTGATGTTCCAGAGATACCAATCGCATCTGCTTTCGTATTGGTTTCACTAGCATCAAACGAAATTACGTTTTGCTCACCAGAATATGCTCCCACATGAAAATCAAGTGTTCCTAATTCTGATTCGCCGTTTATAAGTTGGGCACCGTTAAAGGTCGTTGCATCCGCAATACGATCAACTTCTTTAACTAGTTGTTGGTATTCAAGATTTAATAAACCTCGCTCTTTTTCTCCCACTGTATCAGAAGCTGATTGAACTGAAAGTTCACGTAGCCTGATGACAATGTTAGAAATTTCGTTCAAACCACCCTCTGCTGTTTGCACCAATGAAATACCATCATTCGCGTTTCGAGTGGCCTGTCTTAAACCTCTGGTTTGAGCATCTAAGTTAACTGAAATCGCCAATCCAGCAGCATCGTCCGCTGATTTGGTGATTCGTTTACCAGAAGAAAGTTTTGATAACTCTTCTTCTGATGTTCTAGAAATCTCTCTCAAGTTCCTTTGAACTGATTGAGATGCAATGTTCGTAGCAATTCTTAAGCCCATACTATCCCTCCTAAGTGTCACTCTAGTTATCGAGTGAGTAAAAGTTCTTGACTGGTTTGATCAAGTACATGAGATGTATCGGCGCTAGGGGAAAATACTTTAGTGATTTGATCGGATTTATTTATTTTTTCAATGATTTCTATAGTTTAAAACTTAATATTTTTTTAAAGAATTTAAAAGATTAGACTAGAAAAAAGGTTGGTCCTATGGGACCAACCTTGAAGATAACTAATTAAATAAGTTTTAGAGCTGATTGACCTGAGCTATTGGCCTGGGCCAATACTGAAACACCAGAAGCTGAAAGAATATTATTCTTAGTTAGCTCTGCACTTTCAAAAGCCACATCTGTATCACGAATTCTTGAGTTAGCGGCTGATAAGTTTTCAACCTTAACTTCTAAATTGTTAATTGTAGATTGTAGTCTATTTTGTAATGCACCTAAGTTAGCTCGATTACCATTGATAGTGTTTATAGCGTTATCAATTTTCTCTAAGTTCTCTTGTGCTGTAACCTTGCTGATAACACCTGCATCAGACATTCCAATTGAATCTAATGTGGCATTGGTTTGAGCTGGGTTGTATTTTAGACGATCGTTTTTTTCTACGTTCATAGTTCCAATTTGGATTTCTACATTGTCACCTTGACCGTTTAAAAGCTCACGACCATTGAATTTAGTGGCATCTGCAATTCTTTGGATCTCTTCTTTTAAGTGTTGAAACTCTAAATCAGAAAATTGTCTCTCTGTATCTCCAACAGTATCAGAAGCTGCTTGAACAGATAATTCTCTTAATCTAATAAGGATGCTGGAAACTTCATTTAAGCCACCTTCCGCGGTTTGTATCATTGAGATACCATCACCGGCGTTTCGAGTTGCTTGTTGAGTACCTCTAACATCTGCTTTTAATTTTTCACTGATTGCCAAGCCAGCAGCATCATCACCTGCTCGAACAATTCTGTTTCCTGATGACAATCGCTCAAGCGATTTGTCCTGTTTCAGTTTAGTTGATGAAAGTGATCGTTGTGCTGCCAAAGACTGAACGTTGGTGTTAATTCGCATTCCCATGAAAGACTCCTCGTTAGTGTACATCCATGTGGTTTAGAGCTAACTCCATGTCACGCCCGTTTGTTTCAGCAACTCCCACAGTTGCTACAATACATACTTCGGCGCTCAGGAATAATACTTAACAGTTTTCTTTTAAAAAATTGATAAATTCTCTCTGAAATACTTGATGATTTACCTCGGAGATTGACTTGTTCTCTAGATAAGAATTTGAAAAGAGGGTTAGTTGATTAAAGAGCTCAAGCTTTGTCTCTTTAATTAATCTTGATAAAATAATTTTATCTCGAGATTTTTGCTTAGTCTTTATACTCATACTTTCAAAATAAGGTTGTAGTGTATTGTCGTGTGTTAGATTAACTGCAAAAATATTTTCTTCATTTACTTGAGTATTTTCCGCCAACGATTTTTTAACTAGCTCGGCTTCAAATAAATCTGCCTTGCTAATGATGACATCATCGCATAACTCAATCGAGCCAGATTTTAAATGCTGAATACCATCTCCAGAGCCTGGATCAAAAATCATTAGTAGTCTATCGACCAGAGTTGAAAGCTGACTACTCGTTTGTCCCATTCCAACCGTTTCAACAAAAATATAATCAAATGGAAAAAGACAAAAGAGCATCAAATAATTTTCGATAAATGGATTTAGTCCTTCTTGATCACCCTTGTTACTAATACTTCGAATATAAACAGAAGATTGATTATAATAATCACTCATTCTCACTCGATCCCCAAGAAGTGCTCCTCCATGAAGAGGGCTACTTGGATCAATGAGTAACAGTCCTATTTTTTTATTATTATGAGTCAAATACTTAAGTGAGTTGTTTAGAAAAGTACTTTTTCCTGCACCAGGAGTTCCAGTTATTCCTAAAATTGTTGGTTGTTTTTTTTTACTTTTAAACAATTGGATCAGTTCAATCGCTTCATCATTATTAAGATTTTCCGCCTGACTTAAAGCTTTAATGAGACTTTGACGATCTCCTTTTAAAATTTTTTTTAATTCAAGCATTTAATCATTTCCATAAAATTAATGTTTTCTAATTGATTCTTCAGCCTTTGAGGGATGATTACCATTTGATCATTATTTTTAACTGTCTCGGTAAACTCAATCTCACAAAGTGATTTTTCAAATTCAAACTTTGATATTATGACATACTTTGAAGTTGCAAAACTGGCCCTTAAGAAATTTATATAATTATTTATAAAATAATAATTATCTATCGATAATCCATTTTGATTTTTACTCATTGGTTCACTAACTTGATACCAATCTACTAGAAATGTTCCTTTTTGAGTTGTCACTGTTTGATGTGGTGAAATTAACATAAGATACTAGTTTACTTCATTTTTTGAATCAATTCAGTGGTTGAATAACCAGTTACAAAGGATAGCTTTCTGACCTCTCCACCATATGCTTTAACGACAGGATATTCTGGAATTAACTCCATGTTGTAATCCCCACCTTTAACATAGATGGCAGGCTTAATGATTTTAATCAACTCAACGGGAGTATCTTCATCAAAAATCTCAACTAAATCCACCGCTTTTAAATTTTCTAACAATAACTTTCGATCTTCTTGATTATTAATCGGTCTCAAATTGCCTTTTAATTTTTTTACACTCCTATCAGAATTCAAACCAATCACGAGAAAATCACCAAGTTTTTTGGCTTGATTAAGATAAGTTATATGACCAACATGTAAAATATCAAAACACCCGTTCGTAAAAACAATTTTTTTATTTTTTTTTAAAAGACTTAGAAGCTCTGAACTCGCCTTCGGCATTTTACTCTCTTTTTAACAATCGAGTGTCGCTTAATACGCTTTGGAAATCTAAAAAATTTGGCATTCCTAAACAAACAAATCCAAACAGAGTTAAAAGGTGACGTGTTAAACAATCTTTAAAATTTAATAATCGGTCTTTAGCAGAAAACAATTCAATTTTAAGAAGTTGCTTCCCAATTGTTCCACGACAAAATGTATCCATAAACACAAAATAAGTTAAATAATAAACTATAAACAAATACAATGAGTAGAGAAGTGAATCTTTAATACCAATAACTGAAATAACATACCCTGTATTTAGGCCAGAAGTTTTTAACATTAACATGATTGTCAAACTTAGGGTCATCACAACCAAAGCCAGATCCATTATCCATGCAACAAAAGCAATTCCTTTTTTTACCATTCTATTTTCTGTTGTTGGTAGGATAGCTCCTTGGGCATTTTCAAAAGGAAAACTCGCACGTTCTTTTAATAAAGGACGAGGAGTATTGATTGATGGAAGCGCGACCGATGGCAAACCCATGCTGCTCGACGTATTTGATTTAAAGTTGGAGACCCTGGTATTTGTAGCAAATCTATTTTTTGGTGAATTTGAGCTATCTTTTTTTGGATGAAACCCTAAACCATTTGTTAGTGGCTTAAAATTTAAAAAATCAGGATCTTTCTCGTTTTCATTTTTTAAATCAAAGAGTTTATCCATATCCATGGGCATTTTTTGATTTTTAAAATTAGTTGATTGAGGACTCTTGTCGTTATGATTTTCGATCATCTTGACCACCAAAAAAATTGTTTATCTTAGTTCAACTATACCGGTACTGGTTGAGATTTCAAGTGAAAGCTTTGTCTCAGGTGCGCAAGATTGATTTTCAAAAAGATGAGGTTTGCCTAGAGGCAAATCGAAAATTTTTGGAAATCAAGATTGCGAGCTTGAGGCGAAGATCCACTGGAAAACTCATCCAGTGCCGGTATATACACTACAAAAACTAAATTACGAACCAATTCCTGATAACAAGTATATATCCAGTGCCGCTATATAGCGGTGCTGGTTGAGATTTCTAGTGCCGCTATATGATCTACTCTGTCTGAAAATTAGTACTTTCTCTGATTAAAACTGCATGTCCATAGGTCACCGCATTCGGAACTCGCAATATATTAGTGGAGAATTTTTCGGTATTTGCCGCACTTTTTTCTATCATTTCAATTTCACTGGTGGAAAATCCCCCTTCAGGTCCTATCAAATAACTTATACTCTTCTGTTTTATCTGTTGTTTTTTAAATTTATTTAGTTGATTACAAAAGATAAATAAATTTTCGCCTTGGGCCAACACATCTTTTAATGAAATCATCTGTTCAGAGCTAAACTTTAAAAGAAAGGGGTTATTTGATTGTTTGTGAGCATTTAAAATAATGCGATTAATACGCTCCAGATCTTTTTCTTTGAGATTCCTCTCTTGTACATAATCAGAGTCTACTAAAATAATTTCATCTACTCCAATTTCAACAGCATTGACGATCGACTGTTCTAAGGCCTCTTTTTTCGGACAACATAAAAATAGTTTAACCGTTATATTCTTCAGAATTTTTTTACAATCAATAATCTTCACATTAACTGTTGTTCGAGAAACTTCAATCACTTTGGCATTGGCAATCAAGCCTTTGCCATTGAAAACTTGAATAACATCATCGTTTTTTATTCTAGCAACTTTGATCAGATGGAAGGCTTCATCATTTACGATTAAAACTGATTGTCCCGGGGAAAATGATTCTATTGAAAGATCAAACACCGCTCTCATTTTTTAACAATCTTTCCTTGCTGTTTTAAGAATTAAAAAGTTTCCATTAGGATAATTTACATCTAACTCTATACAACCTTGGGTGATGACTTGGGTATTGGGATGCCATAAATGAATGTAGGGCAATTCTCTGTTTACAATTTCTAAGGCCTGTAAAAAGATTTTATCTCTTTTAATTTTTTCATTAGTTTCAAGCGCTTTATCCACTAATTTTGAAAATTCACTATTTTGATAACAACCTCGATTTCGGCCATAAGGGCTACACATATCTTGGTGTAATGCTAAACGCATAATGCCTGGATTAAGAAATCCTATCCAGCTCCCCATGAAAATATCAAATCGACCATCTTTTAGACTTTTTAAATAAGTCCCCCATTCTTGAGTATGAATATTCACTTTAATATTAATTTTATCTAAGTAAAATTTGAAAGTATTAACTAATTCCATAGACTGCTTATTATTCGGAACTATCCAATCTATCGTAAATCGCGCTCCATTAACTAGATTTAATCCCGCTTGATCCAATAGTTTATTAGCTGCAATTACTCTGTCTGATAAAGTATTTTTAACAACATCTTGTTTTTCACTTTCAAGGTTAAAATCTCCTAACAATGGAGACATAAAGCTTGATGCAATTTTTACCGTGCCCCTAAGTTTTAAGTTAATAAGGTCCTCTATGGGCAGAATTAATTTTATCGCTTTTCTCACATTTAAATCTGCCATCAACGGCTTCTTGAAATTAAAAGCTATATATTGATAACTCGAACTCTCTTGTTGAAAAAACTTTAAACTAGCGTTCTGCTTTTCAAGCCAGAAAAACTTTCGAGGACTTAAATTTGCCAGGCTGATATCAATCTCTTTTTTAAGAATTTTTAACGCCAGAGTTGTTTCGTCGCTAACAACTTTAAACTTCAGTGGTAAAAGATGAGAGATATGACTCAACGGATGAATCGTAATTTCATTAGGCTTCAAACTCTTGATAGTATAGTCCCCACAACCCACTATATCCTGCAATTCAATTTTTTCATTTTGAGTATTAGAAATTTTTATAATTTTTAACAAGTTTAAGTCTGATAAATAATCAATCGAATAGTTTTTATAAATCAGCTCAAACTGATAGTTATTGTGAATAATAATTTTTTCGATATTTAAAAACGATTGACGAAAAATTGAATTAAATTTTTTATCATCAGATTGATAATATTCAAGTGCTTGCTTTATTGAGTGTGCGCTAACTTCTTCATTATTCCAAAACTTTATATTTTTCTTCAAAATAAACTTTATCGAATACTTCCCGCCTTTTTTTAACTCTTGATGCAACTCTTGGAATGATTCACAAAGATCACAAATCGGATTTAGTTTCTCATCAAGTTCAATTAAGCTTCGATGAACCAGTCTGTTGATATTTTGTGAGCTGGAATCAGATGAACTTAGCGGATTTAAATTATTTGGGCTAGATGAAATGGCGACATTTATGTATTCTTGAGAAGAAGCAACTAAACTCCATGTTTTTAAACTGTAAATGAATAAACATTTAATCAGAATTTTCATGGTAAGGTTAAACTCTAGCTTTTTAAACATTTTAAACTTTAATGGTACGCATTTTATCTTGAATTTAAAACTAACAAATCACTTTAACTTAAAATTTACGCCCATCGGGGGGGTAGGTCAAATTGGCGGAAACTGTGGTTTGTTTGAAACTGAAAATCTTATCTTAATAATCGATGCTGGTGTGCTCTTTCCCAGGGCGGAACATTACGGTGTCCATTTGGCCTCTCCGACTTTTAGTGAAATTAAAAAAAACAAATCAGTTGAACTTATTCTCACTCATGCCCATGAAGATCATATTGGAGCCTTGTTACAATTATTAAAACATTTTCCCAATATTCCAATCCATGTTGGTGAATTTTGCTTGTTAGTTCTCAGAAGAAAATTTCCTAAAATTAATCTCAACATAAAAACTATTTTAAAAAATGGTGAATCCTTTTCTATCGATGAATTTTCAATCACCCCCATAATTGTCCCTCATTCAATCCCAGAAACATTTGGCATATTTCTCTCTTATAAAAACTCCGGGCATCTTTATATTTCTGATTTTAAATACTCTCCTCTTTTTGATAAAAGCTTTGCTCATATAAAACAAGCTTATAGTGAAAAAAAAGTTCGCTATTTTTATTGTGATTCAACAAACATTCTCAATCCCCACGAAAATAAAAGTGAACAAGATGTTATCGATGCGATCGAGAAAGTCTTGCTCAGCTCTGAGAAAAATGTATTTATTACATTTTTCCCATCCAACCTTGAACGCTTTTGTGGAATTTTAAAAATATGCATTAAACACCATAAAACTCTTTTTACCCTTGGGAGATCGGTTATAGAGTTTGCCAAAAATGCTCTAGAATTTGGCATGCTTGATCAATATGAGTTTGATTTCATCAATGATGATACTGAAATTCAATCTATTAATTCCGTTATCTTAGTGACTGGTAGCCAAGGAGATTTTTTTGGCGGCCTACGACGATTAGTAGACAACGAATCCTCAAAAGTAAAAATTAAGCCAAATGATAAGTTTATCTATAGCGCTAAAATGATACCTGGCAATGAAATGAAAGTTATGAGCCTATTAAATAAATTGGCGCATCAAAAAATTGATATTTTTCTGCCAGGATCAGATACTTTTCATGTTAGTGGCCATGCTTCATTCCCCGAAGTAAAAAAAGTAGTGACTATCGTCGATCCCAACTTTTTTGTTCCAATACATGGAGAAACTGTTTTTTTAAAAAAATCACAAGAAAAAATTAGCAATGAGTTTCCGAAATTAAATTTAGTTTCAGTGGAAAACGGTTGCTCTACATTAATCAAAGAAGAGATTTATGAAGTTATAGAAAAAGAAAAAGGACTTTCTTTACTCGATTTTTATGATGATAACGGTAACCTCGTTGATCAAAATACACTTAGACAGAGAAAAAAGATGGCCTTGACTGGCCACATTCTTGTTTGTTATCGACGTTCAAATCTTCAATCTCTAAGAATTGAAACGATGGGGATTGTACAATCTTCTAAAATTGATTATGAATTTCTTAAAAATAAAATTTTCAATAAACTTAAAAACTCTGATCATAATCACCAAGAACTAAATACTTACATCAGACAATATTTTCTTGATACCATTGGCCATAAACCCGTTGTAGGAATTTATGAAATTAACTGATTATCTTCTCATTATAAATACATTTTTAAATATTCTTTGTTTGTATAAAATTTTCCAATACCGTCAGCAAATTAAAGATCTTGTTTTAAATACCATTAATCATCTAGATTCCAAGAAAAGGATGTCTGCAAGTATCGATTGGGTTGAACTCGATAAAAATAAATCCCAAATGCTAAGCTCTCTCACGGTAGACCAATTGTTAGACTTACAGTTTGTTCTTAAAGAACATGATATAAATTATCGACTAGAGCATCAGTATAATTTTGAGTATGGTGAAGAAAACATTGGATCAACATTAGTATTAAAAGTTAACTCTCAATTTTTAAAACTTACTAATGAGATTATTAATTCATTTTTTAAAAATAATTTGGCCGACCTTGAGCAAACTCAAGATCAGCTAAATTTTACAACTAGCTAAGCTGATGGAGGTTGTTGCTCCCCACGAGCATTTCTTAGAAATGTAGGCTTATCCAACTCTTCTTCATCAAAATTAATAAAACCTAATTTTTCTGCCAATGATTGGGCCCTTGATTTTTGAATACTCGCCTGACCATCCATTTTGTGATTACTTACAACGCTTTCTTCTTTAAGAGTAGAAACATTGTTTTTCTGTTCATTATATTCATTAGCAACTTTTTTTATTGTAGCGGCCAATCCTGATCGATGATTCTCTTCTATCGGTTCATGATGAGCTGCTGATACAGAAGTTGGTTTAGCGATAGATTCATTTTGCACATAGGAGGAAGGTTGCGATGTTTGATAACTTACACTTTTTGTCGACTCGTATGATTGACTTGGAGCTGATTTCGCTAATGTCTTCGGTTGACCACCTAAACCAGTAGCAATGACTGTTACTTTAACATTTTCACCCATTTCGTCATCAATGACTGTACCAAAAATAATTTCTGCATCTTCGTCTGCAGCTTCCATAATCAAGGTTACTGCCTCATTTGTCTCATGAGCTGTTAAAGAACTTCCAGCAGTAATATTGATAATAATTCCTGTTGCTCCATCGATAGTTATATCTTCGAGCAAAGGAGAGCTGATCGCCTCGGTTGCTGCTTTAATAGCGCGATCAGGTCCATGAGCAATTCCAGTTCCCATTAATGCCAAACCTTTATTGCCCATAATGGTATTAACATCTGCAAAATCAGAGTTAATCAGACCTGTAGTCGTAATTAAATCAGAAATACCTTGAACCGCATGAAGAAGAACTTCATCTGCTTTTTTGAAAGTATCAACTAAAGACAAAGTATCACCAGCGATTGCCAATAATCTTTGATTAGGTATCGTAATCAGCGAGTCTACGGTTTCTTCGAGAATACTAATTCCAGCGTCTGCTTGTTTAAAGCGTTTTTTTCCTTCGAATAGAAATGGTTTGGTTACTACACCAACCGTTAGAGCTCCTAATTCTTTACACAGTTTTGCAACAATCGGTGCAGCACCAGTTCCAGTTCCACCACCCATACCTGCAGTGATAAAAACCATGTCGGAACCTTCTAGTACTTCACTTAATTTTTCATATTCTTCTAAAGCTGCTTTTCTGCCAACTTCAGGATTTGCACCAGCACCTAAGCCTTTTGTTATTTCCGCTCCCAATTGAATTTTTGTCGGGGCCAAACTAGCGTTTAGAGCTTGTGCATCTGTATTTGCTACTATGTATTCTACTCCGTTCAATCCTGCTTTGATCATAGTGTTAACGGCGTTACATCCACCACCACCAATTCCGATGACTCGAATTTTGGCACCGGCCATTTGTTTTTGATTTTGGTTGGCAATTTCAAACATATAAATCCCCCTTAAAAAATATCCTTAAATACTGATTTAAGTGATTCTCCCAATCGGCTGATCAGATCCACTTCTTCGTATTCGTTAGTTTTTTGATAAATTACTTTTTTATTTGATTCGACTAATAATCCCATGACTGTTGAAAACTTTGGATCTTGCATAATTGTAGTCATGCCACCGAATGGCATAGGGTAACCAATTTTAACTGGTCGTTCTAAAATATATTCTCCTAGCTCTGACAATCCATTAATTAGTGCCCCACCTCCAGTAATAACAAATCCACCAGAAACTTCCTCAATAAAGTTTTTTTCTTTAAGCACTGTATCTACAATCGTGAATAATTCTTCGGCCCTGGCTCCTAATATTTCCGCGATGGTGGTGACACTCACTTCTCTAGGTTTTGTTCCGGCCAAACCTTGAACTGTAATATGTGAAGACTGATTTACTTTTTCAACTAAAACACTTCCGTGATGAATTTTAATACGCTCGGCTTCTTTATGAGGTATTTTCAATCCAACCGCTAAATCATTGGTAAAATGATTTCCGCCTATTGGAATAATTTGAGAGTGGAGCAAACTACCTTCTTTCCAGATAGCGACGTCAGTAGTACCTCCGCCGATATCTACAAGCACCACACCCACATCTTTTTCTTCATAACTCAAAACTGATTCCGAAGATGCAATTGGCTGTAACACTATATTTTCT
>JBIKWR010000195.1:0-4920 GCA_044356225.1 Bacteriovoracaceae bacterium
ATTCTTTTTTATAACCAAGTGGATTTTCTTGATCATTTAATACGAATACTTTGATTCCTTCGTTGGCCTTTTTAATTAAAAGTTTTGAAAGGGAAACACCCATGGCGCCTCCAAGAAAAAAGACATCGATAAAAACCGAAGATTTTGCTTTTTCTATTTTGTTCCACACTTGCGAAAATATATCCTCTGGTTTTTGATCCTGAAGATAAAAGACCGGATGTTTTAATGGTAAAGTTTTAAAAAAATCTTTAGTGATAGTTAATGGGTGTAGAGGTTCCATTTTTTTGGCAAATTCAAGCTCAGTATAATTTGCATAGTTGGTATTTACTTCCATTTGAAAAAGTTTGTTCAGTTCACCAGTTTGAGTAATAGCTGATTCAGAGTCTGTATTTAACGTGAGTAACTGAACTTTGTTTCCTGGGATAAACCCCACAGGTGATTTAACGAAAATCGAAACATTCGTCTGGCCTTCAATATATTGTTGATGGATAAGTTTTTTAATTTGATTAAAGGTATTAAGTTTTTGGATACAATTCGTAAGCCCATCTTGGATGTCGTATTTTGTACTGAAATTTTTTACGCATGAACCAACGTTTTTTATTTCTTCGGAATTGATATTAGTATAAAGACTTTTAGCTTCTTCTCTTAATGATTTTTCGATAAGTGGATCTTGGCTCCACTCTTCCACAAGAACGGTCATTAAATGAAGATAAAGCTCAACACCTAAAGCAAACTGATTTTTATTACCAACTAAAAAATAGTGGGCCAAAAGATTACGCCAATATTGATGGGGGATGATGTTAAAATCAATCGCTCCCTTTAATTGTTCTCCATCATCATTAATACCACCAGCGATTCCCTGTAATTGATAACGACCAGTTTTTTTATCGGACAACATCGCTGCCGTCCACATAGTTAATGCTTGTTTCCTTTTTAAATCGGTTAAGTCTTGAAGCACTTCTTGATATCGAGTGTAGAGTAGCTCACGATTTATTAATTTCTTGGTTAAATCGATCTCTTGGCCATAAATACTGGAAGGCAAATGACTTAAGAGTAAAAATGCCAACAAAGTTTTTGCGAAAAAAGCATAATTATTTTTCATATAATAATCCTAGTTTTGGGTATTAAAAAGTTTTTCTACTAATCCTAAGGCACTGCTAACATCAGTTGTATTTAGAGCATTAGTCGCTTTATTTTTAACTTTTGATACTTCTAGTTCGATAGTTTTATTAATTTCATTTTTAAACTCTTCATTGACTGACTTGATTGAAAAATGGCCTAAATTAGGAATAATTCTTTTTGTACCAAGTGAAAGATACAAACTTAAATCGGCTAATCTTTGAGTTTTAAGATCAATGCTTAAACTATAAATATTAAATTCAGCTTCAAGAGGAGTGTCTTTGTTTTTAATTTTTGGGTTACCAACAAGCTTTGGAACGAGCTGGCCACTTTTTTCTTTTTGATCAACTGTTACCCAACTGCCATTTTTAATTTCAGCGAGTGGACCAAAAGAGATGTGCATAAATTTAGGTTTTTCTGGATTAAGAGGAATATCAATAGCAATCACAGCAGCTGGAAATGCCTTAATAGAAAAAACGCCAAAGGAGTTTTGTTGTAAATTAACTTGCGGTTGTGAAATATGAGTAAATTTAATTTTTTCATTTTGCTCAGTGAAAGGGATAGGTTGTTTTTTAGTAGGCATGCCAACAACCGATTTAATTTCTATACTAGAATCATCTACTATTTTTCGAAGATTAACTATAAACTGAGTGCTGACAAAAAATGGGTTTATAACTTCACGTGATGCTCCTGAGCCAATATAAACTTCATCTAGATAGGTATTAACTCCATTAGTGATGGCGGTTTTTGACAAGCCATTTTCAGTGGATATTTCTTGAGCATTATCATGGGCCAAATCATACAAAGGAAATTTATCTTTTGAAAAATATGGATAACTTTTAAATATTCGAGTTCGGTCATTATTCAGATCAGTGGAATGGCGGTAATTTAGCTTTTCAGAGCGAATTGGAGAAATCATTAACTTGATGGAATAATCTTGTTCGATTGTTCCTTTAGATAATTCATTTTTTATTTTTTTAACTAAATCATTAATGAATTGCTCACCTGATAAAATAAGTAATTGAGATAAGTTTTGCTCAGAGAAATTCATTTGCTGTAATAGTGGATAGAGTGATGATTTAACAGATTCAACCAATGCTTTATTTATAATGGTTTGTTCTTTAGATTCTAATTTAGTAATTTCTGCCAGTGACATTTTAGAAATTAATTCTATTGAAGTAGGAAATGAATGACTGAAAATAACTGCAAATTCGGTGTTATGAGATCCGATAGGTATAAATGCGGTGTTGGCATAAATGAGATTAGTTGAAATAAAAAATACAAAAATTAACTTAATCAAGAGATAGCAAGAATTCATATTTTATTCCTTAATTCTGTGAATACAAAATGTTTTCAAATTTAGCAGATCATAATCGATTTACGGCCTTAGTAGAAAGATGACTAATCAGTTAAGAAAAATTTACAGAGGCAATCGAGAGTGAACGAATAATAAAATTGGAAAAAATTATAGATTTTGTTGTCCGCGAACATGCCTGATAAAAAATGTCGGCCATTATGAGTAAATTCAAGAGATCAAAAAAACCACGTTCAAAGGCCGTACAATTTAGTTGGATCGTGATTTACTTTTACCATGAATAAAACTTGTATTTTTTTGTTTATAATTTTAGCTATTTATGGCTGCTCGAAAGGGCCAGTGGATCCTAGATATGTAAATGTTACCGTAAGAATTCCTGAAAAGTTTCCCAAAGAATTATCAGAGCAACGAGCTCACAATGAATCGATCGGCCAACCTGAAGCCTGGGGACTTTCCGATCCCGGAACAGATATTAACAATTATGATTGTTTTGGAATATTTGTGAGATATCCAGAGCTCCCTCCTCTTGGTAATTGTACTAATTCTAGTGGGGCGCAAATTATTAACTTTGATGCATTAGCGGGAACCGTAGAGAGGGGGCAAAGTATCACTTTGAACTTGTTAAGTGGTGCGAACCGGCCAATACATTTAATTGGTTTTAAAAAATCATCAGGCATTAATTGTCCAAATATTTTTGCACCTAATTTCGATAGTTTTCAAGTTGATTTATCTCCACCGATTCAGCTATTCACCCAAGTTTCAGCGATTGGAGGGAATACTACCAGCGCACAAAACATTACATTAGTGGCCAATGCTTCTAACCGCATAGTTATGGAGGATTGCACTCATCCAGCACTTAGTAATGTCAATGGCAATAGTTCTTCAGGTGGATCAAATTATCAGTCAACAGTACTTGCCGACTCACCTACAAATTTTTATCGCCTATCAGAAACGAGTGGAACTTTAGTTAATGATTATGTGGGTACGCTTGATGGTGTCCTTTCTGGTTCTTACAATTTAAATGTTTCAACCTCGCCATTAGGAGTTGTTGATCAATCAGGAAGTGGTGCTTTAGGATTTGATGGCACAAGTGCATTTTTAAGTTTAGGAAATAATTTTCAATTTGGTTCTGCTCAAACATTTAGCATCGAATTTTGGGCCAAATGGATCACCAGTGGTTCAGATCAGTATTTTCTTAGTAAGGGAAGTGATACGGCAGGTTTAGTCGTCAAGGTTTCACCTGGTGGGTTAATTACATTTATTCTTGCATCAAGTGCTTCAAATGTTTTAGAAGTTAGAACGACGAATGCAATTACTTCAAATACTTGGTACCACTATGTAATTACCTATGATGGAACTCAGAATGCATCTGGATTGAAAATTTATATAAACTCGGGCAAGCAATCTACCACCAATCAATCAGCAGGAACCTTCACTTCGATAGGAGGATCCGGAGATAATTTTCATGTGGGAAAATTATCAACATCGGGAACCGGTCACCTGCAAGGTGCCATTGATGAATTAGCTTTTTATAACACTCAATTACCAACTGCTAGAATTTACAAACATTATGAAGTCGGAAGATGGAATACTAATTTTAACTGTTCATTTATTGGAACGAGTAATTGTCAAGCTTGGTATGATGCTAGTGCAACGAATTCAATTACCAGTGCCGCCAATGAAATTTCAAATTGGAGTGATCTCTCAGGTAATGCAAGACACTTAACTCAAGCAAGTGGACCAGCAAAACCTAGTAATCAATTTGGTGGTATATCTTCTGCAGGAACTAAAAATGCAGTCTTGTTTCAAAGTGCGAATTCAGAATTTATGAGCATGTCAAACGCAATTAGCATGTCAGATACCAAAACAGTCTTTGTAGTTTTCCAACCTTTACTTGGTGTTGCTCAAAAAATATTAGGTGCCGCAGGAGCTACGGAAAGAGATTATTTTGGATTTAACAATAGTAGTTATCCCATATTAGGATTTGATGTTTCTGATCAAGTGAGTACAACCATACTAAATAATTCAAGTCCTGTAGTTGTTTCCTATCAAACAAATAATACGGCAAATGTTAAAATTGCGGTTAATGGAAACATTGAAACTTTTGCACCAGGCTCGCCAGTTGTAGAATCAGCAGCCTATATTGTTGGTGGGTATAATAACAATGGTATCAATAGTGATTTTTTTGATGGCGCAATTGGCGAGATAATTATTTACAACTCTGCTCTTACAGACTTTGATCAAAAAATTATTGCAAGTTATCTAAAAGCAAAATGGGGAATAAATTAATTTTTTTAAATTCCATTCATAAAAATAAAAAAAATTTTAAATTCTTCCAGCTCGAACTCCGCTTTGGCATAAATTCAAACCTTTCTCTCGCTTCACGCTCGCTCAGCCTCCACTGGAGGCCGGATTGAATTTTTCGAACCCTGCTGAGTATTTAATCAGGATTTATTATTTTTAAATTTTTATTATTTTAATTAGAA
>JBIKWR010000196.1:0-4917 GCA_044356225.1 Bacteriovoracaceae bacterium
CGATTCTTGTTCTTGGTTTAGGTTTCGGTTATCATGTGGATGAAATTGAATTTCGTCTTAATCGATACCATTCTAAAAATTACCAAATCGCAGTTATCGAACCAAATGAAAAAACGATTGAAGATTATCAATCTTTATTTCCAGAAAAAGTGCTCCGTATTTTTTGCGAACATGATTTAGATAAACTTTATTCAAATGAAGATTTTATCAACTTTTTAAGTATGAAACCTGGGGTCATTCCTCATACGGCTACTTTTAATCTCTATACTGAATATTTTAAAAATTTCATGAGTTACAAAGCAGACAATTCGATCGGATCGATTGCCAAAAATATTTCTAATACTGGCATAAAAAAAATGATCTCAAAATATCCTGAAGCAATCTCTTACGAAGAGATGATTTCTAAAATTGAAAATAAATCTGGGGTTCATTTTGAATCAGAAGAATTTATTTTGCTGGCCTTTGAGCAGCTTATTCAAAAGGGAAAAATCAAATCACCATCAACTAATATATAAACAAATGGAAATATCTATGGAAGGAAATATCCAAAAAGTTCTCGTTATTCATTTTAAACGACATGGAGACTTGTTTTACAGTCTAAGTGCAATTCAAGAGTTTAAAAATAAATATCCTCATTGTGAGCTTCACTTACTTGTTTATTCTGAGTTTGAGCGATCGGCATCAATTCTCAATTGTGTCGATAAAGTTCATATGGTCAATCGGGATCGCATTTTAACTTATTATCATAATAAGCTTTTTTCTAAATCTTTAGCGATTAATGAATTTACTAAAAACCTCGACGAAGTTTTTACCTCAAGCTGGGATTGCGTGATTAATCTTTCAAATGATCCTTTAGCATGTTTTCTCAGCTCAGCGATAAAGAATAGAAACTTTATTGGTACCAAAATTAACTTAAATGGCACAACTCATTCGAGTAATTCATGGGCCATCTACTTAAATGAAATTGCTCCTAGATCACCGTATGCTCCATTTTCTCTCAGTCATACTTATATGAAAATGATGGGAGTTGATAAATGCCAAGCAAGAGGCCGTGAAAAACTGAAAAGGTTTGATAAAAACGAAGAGCTTTCATTAAAAAATTTCAATAAAATACGTTCATTCCATCAAACTATTGAAAATGCAAAACCAAAAATAATTGGGATTCAAATTTTCAGTTCTCACGAAAGCAAACAAATGGGAAGAGATGAAATCATTGAATTCATCAAGCATTTACAAAAACGACCTGATTTTATTCCAGTCATTTTATGTGCACCAATCGACAAAGAAAGAGAATACTGTAGCTCCTTAAACTCACAGTTTGAAAATAAGCTGATGATTGTAGAATTTGATTTTAAAGCTGCTGCTAGTGTTTTAAGAAATCTCGATATTCTAATCACTCCTGATACCGCTATAAAGCATATTGCCGATCTTTGTGGCACACCGATTCTTGAGGTCTCTTGTGGCTACTCTCCATTTATTTTACAAGGAACCACTGGGCATAATAATTTAATTCTTTCTCAAATTGCTTCTTCTAGAAGTTTTTCGACTAAAAAGCCGGACAATCAAAACTTCAACATAAGTGGATCTGACGTCTACTCAGCTCTGAATTTCTTTTTTAACCCAGAAGAGGCAAAGAAAATAAAACTCTCTTCCAATATAACCCTTTATCAAGTTTCTAATGAAAATGGGTTTTCTGAACTTAATGTTGTCGCTGGTCAATACGATGCAGAGTTTGAAATCTCGATCAATTTAAGTAAGCTATTCCTGCAAGATCTTTTTGATAATTTTTATTCTGAAAAGTTGGCCAACTATATCTCGACAACTTTTGAATTTGACGATGTAAAAAATGTCATCGTGGAAAACAAAAACGAGATAACCCAAGTGACAAGATCTCTATTGGCAACCTTGAGAAACTTGAAAGCATGTCGAGAACAACCTTCTAAAATCAATGATTTTATTGTTTCCCTAGATCAGTTGTTCAACCATGCCGATTCTAAGTATTTAACTTCATATGTTTGTAAAATTTTTAAATTTGGGGTTGAAAACATCGAAGAATTTAATCCTGCCAAGAGCCTCACTTCTATTGAGGATAGTCTCTACAAACTTAAAAACGACCTCCAGCAACTTAACAACCGAGTCAATCAACTTTTAGAAAAATCTCTTGAAGCTAGAAAACAAAAAAATGTGGATTTGTTTTCTTCTCCAAGTTTATAAATCAGCGAGGAATTGATGACCGATTTTAAATCAGATTTATCATTAGAAATTGATTCCATCGCCAAAAACTTAAAAGAAAACAAAGAATTAGAAAGATCAGAACTGATCACCCTTTTGCTGGCTGCCTTACTCGAAGAGGAGAGCGCGATTGAATCATAACTCTCAATCAATCAATAACTCTCATATTTGTATTATCCAGGTCACTAGGATCGGTGATCTGATACAAACAATTCAAGCCTGTAGATTTCTAAAATCAGAATATCCTGGCATTAAGTTAACTCTATTGGCCCGCCGACAATTTGCCAAACAGTTAACAGAAATTCTTAACACTATCTTTGAGAATGTCATCTTTTTGGATTTGGCTTCATTAGTTAATCCACGCAATCTCCAGATTTCTAAGTCCCAACTGTCAACATTTTTAGACCAAATCAATACTCAACACTTTCACCTAAGCGTGAATTTTAGTTTTTCAAAATCATCTGAATATCTCAGTTCTTTAATTACAGCAGATAAAAAAATAGGACTAAAGAGAAATCAACTTGCTTATACCGAAATTGCTGATCAAATTTCTCAATACATTTTTAGCAATGTCATGGGCCATACTTACAATAAATTCAACTTGGTTGACCTTTATTCGCGAACTCTTGGAACTAAAAGTAATCTCTACCGCGATGTTCTTCCTGAGTCCGAAGGCAATATCATTACTATTCATCCATTTGCATCCCAAGAAAGAAAACAGTGGTCCCCACAAAAGTGGAGTGAAGTTATTTATTCATTATGCAAACATCATCCTCAATATAAAATTACACTTGTTGGATCAAAGTCTGAAATCAATCGTTCACTAGAAATCTTAGACAATCCTCTTCTTACTCAACATCTCGATCGCATCAGTAATTTAGTGGGAAAAACGACTTTAATGGATCTTTTTCATTTATTAAAAGCAAGCAAACTATTTGTTGGCCATGATTCAATGGGTGGGCATATGGCCTCTTTGGCGCAAACTCAATCACTCACAGTGAGCTTAGGATCAGTCAGACCTCACGAAACAACTCCTTATGGAAACTTAAATTATTGTATTTCACCAACCGTCCGTTGTTTTCCTTGTATGCCAGACCAAGCCTGTGGTTATTATAGCTGCCACAATGATATTAGCGTCTCGGTTTTACTCCAATGTATGACTCAACTTCTGTCCAAAGGAGTTATTGAAGCCAAAAACTTAGAACAAAACATCCCCTTGATCTCGTTACAAACTGTAAAAATATATGTTTCACACATCACTGAAGACAACACTCTTAAGTTAAATGAGATATTTGATCGACCATTAAATACTAAAGAGCTCTTCTCTTATATGTATGAAGTTTATTTTAGATATGTGTTGTTTGAAACCGAACTTAAGGAAAAAATTCCTCAATTCAGTAATCAAGCTTTAAGCGAATTGGGAAACTATCAAAATGCGATCCAAAACATATATGAACTAGGAGAATTTGGGAAAAAATACGCCCAATTTCTCGAAAATGAATACCAAATGGATGTACCTAATATTGAAAAAATTAACCAATATAAAAAAAATCTGAATGATATTTTTGATTTACTTGAAAAGCTTGCTACTGTTTATGCTCATCTAGAGCCTATTGTTAAATATTTCAAAGTCAGAAGTTGCAATGTAATTGGAAATAGTACTCTTGATCTTGTTCAGCAATTAAAAGTTATTTTTGAAGAAGTCACAATTTTTTCTAAAATATTTTTTAATTTTTCTCAACAAATCACTAGTATGTTCACAAAAAGTGAGAATTTTCCTCAAAAAAATGTAATGGATAATTAGACTACTTTTAAAAAGGAGTTTTAACTTGAACACTTTACTGGTAAATCAAAAAAAAATAGATCAAGACTACGATGGTGAATTAACCATTAATAAACTGCTCGATCAGTTATTGGCCGAAAACTTTTCAAATGATGATTTGATTACAGAAGTTTTATTAGATGGCTCTCATGTTCCTGAAGACAAAGAATTGTTACTACTTGATTCTAAAATAAGAAATTACCAAAAAATTGAGTTTACCATTAAACCTCGAATTCAATTGGCCTTTGAGGCGCTACAATCCTGCAATAAACATATAGATATCATCATAGGGAAAATTGGCTTAATTACCGCAGCGTACCAAAGGGGTGAGGAAAACACTGCTAATGCTGAGTTTGCCACGACTGTTGAATTTATCGATTTATTTATCCAGTTAATGACCAAAGTTCTGCAAACCATAAAAACAAAATGTGAGATTAACAAAGATACAGAAAAAAAATTACAAGCACTAGAAATCCACTTGTTTTCAGTGCTCAAATCCCTCATTCCGGCGAAAGAGAAAAAAGACACCATCATGCTTTGTGACTTGCTAGAATATGAGTTGGTCGATAATCTCACTCAGTGGAAAATTTCAATTATCCCCGATTTAAAAAATCTAAACAAGAGTTAGACGAAGCGATTGTTTTTAATGAAAAAGTTAAAGACTTTTGTTTTGATATTTTGGATCCCCAACGATTAAATCTTCATTCAAACAATTCAGAAAAAACTTTTGATTCGCATGAGTTATCAGAACTAACTCATTCGACAGAAAACCCCGGTTTAATACTAGAAAATGATATCAATCAAAATTATTTTTCTAAAACAATTCAATTAATGAAAAATAATTTGGAAATGACAAAATCATG
>JBIKWR010000051.1:0-16532 GCA_044356225.1 Bacteriovoracaceae bacterium
ATTTTGGAAAAAAAGTCTCAAAAAAGAGTATCAGATTAATTTTATCAAAATTTTTTTTGACTATTTTTTAGATTAGAGAAATTTAGCTAATGCTGGTAGTATTTTTGCGGGAATCGTAAAGATTGATCTTCCCTTGATTTAACGGTTACTATCTTAACTGCTTCGGAATATAAATTGCTCGGCAAAAAAAGAGGCCTGCTAACAGACCTCTTTAAAATTCTAACTTATATTTATTTTAATTATTTATTAACGCCTAGATAAATTATTTCTAAATCACTTCCTTCATATGTTGTGTAAAAAGTATGAGTTTCAGTAGGCATTCGATAACACTTGATACGATTTGAAGCTTCATGGTGAATATTTAAAACTGAAAGCACTAACTTTGCATTCGTATGACCTAATAACACTTGATCCCCAACAACTAAAATTTTGTCAGCACAGCCTAGTGTTGTAAATTTCACTTTAACGAGTGAGCCAATCGCAGAACAACTAATGCCACTTGGGTTAGCTGGACAAATTGGTTCCACACTCAATATTTCACCATCGATTGGTTGTATCCACTCTGCCCCGGTAGGTAATTTGGCTTGAGCGAAGGCCAAACCTGAAGTAAGAGTAAAAACTGCCACTAAAAACTTTAACTGCTTCATAAATTCTCCCTATAAAATGTTTTTCTAAAATGAGTAAAAACTGATTGCTTTCTACTATAATGTTAAGAAACATCTGAAAAATTAATTATCATAATTCAAAGATATTAGGATTGCTTATGGGATTGTGGCCACTCACTATGGATTGAACAATTCACTTTTGCCCAAATTGCATATGTACCAATGGTCGTATAACACCTCCAACTCACACACTTTACTCGCCAAAAATATCTAAATTTTTTACTTAATTTTTTATTAAACTAAAGAAATCAAGAGCAACTGCGTTCTCACCAGGATATTCAAACGAGGAGATTAAAATGAAGTTTTTTTTTATGATTACATTGATCTCGGTTTTTATGAATCTAGAAGTTTTTGCCCAATTAGAACCGGTTAAACCAAAGTGTCGGGAAAAATCATTTTCTGATTTATTAGAAGCCTCTGCTATTAAAACTGAACCTTTGGGTGCGACCCCGGTGCCTTTAAGCTCAACAGATGAGGGTAAATATAAAAAAGACATTATCTCACTATGTAAATTAGCGGCTGATGTTGTGACCGAAGCTTTTGTTGATTTATGTGAACAAACTTGTACTTTTAAATGTGACTACTACATTCAAGCAGAAGCAGAAATTTCTTGTGAAAGTTCAGCATTGGTAGGCGTAGAAGGCGATTTCGTTAGTTTATCAAGTGGATTTGCCAGTTTATCAAGCTGTACTTGTATTCCAAAATCTAAAGTAGTTTTAAAAATTAAATAGCGGATAAGTTAAGAAATTATCAGTGCCAGTCACTCGGCTATGAGCTCCGAGTGCCTGGCACGGTTTTTACTAAGAATTTAATAATCTGGACAGCAGCAACCAAATTTCATCGTCACTGATGCGGTCAAACAGCCTGGAGATCCACTGATGACACTTTCTCCACCCAAGGGCACGGCGATACAATATTCGGATCCCCATAACTTTCGACACCTCGTGGAATTGTCCAAAAGGAGCAAATTATAAAGATCATTTGCGGTGGAATAAGCTTTTTCATAGGAATCATGACATTCATTATCTTTGAACTCACTTTTAAATTCTCCTGGAACAATTACCGCTCCTCTCACACCTCCATTCCCACCACAAAAAAAGTTTTGGGAATACCCTTTGGGAAAGTATGAAGTTAAAACAAAACAAATGGCCAAAAGATTTCGATAATTCATTTAACCATCCTTCAATAGTGAATTGCGAGTGTTTTTTCCTATTTTCGTTAAATTAAATCCTACGCTTAATCGATCATAAAAGTTCTAACAATATTGTCCTGATTATTGACTTTGTTTAGCAGATTTTCAGTGCCATTCTCTCGACTATGAGCTCCGAGTGCCTGGCCCGGTTTTTTTGGTTTTTACAGTTTAAAACACTCAGAGGTATTGCCATGCGGTTAGATAAATTAAAAAGGAATTATAAGGGAACTCTAGCAATGGCTTGTGCCTTTTTTTGGTTAAAACTTTAATCCGAGGCCATCTAACGGCAATACCCCCTAACTAGAAAAAAATGTTTGCTAAGACTTTTTGCAAAAAAACATTTTCAATAGATATAAAAAGAAATATGTATAGGTTTGAGAGTTGACTTGAATATTGAATATGACTTTTCATTTTAACAAATCAACCAATATATTTTATTAAAAAAGTTAAATATAAATTTATTTTTTTTCTATTTTCTGGAGAAATTATAAAAGGTGAAGAAAACAATAATTACTTTGATTCAAAAAACAATTTATTTAAAGGAGGGTATTCTATGAAAAAAACAATTACTTTTGGAACTTTAGTAATGATGCTTCTCGTTTTTTTTACAACGAGTCTTCGAGCAAATGAAGTTTGTAATTTAATCGAAGAGTGCCAGGAGCTGAAAGCGAAAGTTGATGCGCGGCTTTTGGAGCTTTTAAAAGAGCTTACACCTGCACTCACTGAAGTTTTGAAAAAAAATGTATCACAAGCAAATGCTCAGAATATTTGTGCAAATTTAGGACATAGACTTCCAACTGTTAGAGAGTTCGCAATGATTGCTCAACTTCAAGGAGCACAAGGAATTAGTCAAACATATAAGCCTGGATATACATTTATAAATGGACTATATAACGAGGGAGCGCCTGATCCTTTTTTTTATAGTCACAGGGGTTACAGACCTACATCGAGTGATCTTGCCTTTAATTTTTATTGGACATCATCTATTCACCCAAACGATCCCAGATATAGCTACAGTTATTTTGCCGAATCGGGAGAATTCATTTTTGAACAGCGTAATAATTCTCTTAATATGGCCGTCCGTTGTGTCCAAACGAAATAAATCAGATTTAGTAATAACTAAAAGTATTAACCAGATATCTTAGGTTAATACAAAAATCTAAATATAATCTCTTGTTTCTTTTTCTGGCTCCCATTTTTGAATGGGAGCCTATACTGATTTTCCTTTGATTTAATGGACAATCTTTTAACATCAAGTCCTGGAATGCATTGTATTTTTTTAACTAAAAATCTGATCTGTCACTAAATTGTACATTCAGAGCTTCCTAGGGTTTGAATGATTCGTGATACTTTTTTTACCGGTTAGAATCGATAACTAAAATCTCCAGTAGTAGACGATATGTTTTTTTTAAGAAATCGTAGTTCTTAAAAAACTTTGCTTTGCAGAAAAAAGGTATCACGAACCCAGGCCATTTCTGGTGAAAGAAACTACTTTTTTATCCTTCGGGTTGATTAACTCAATCTTGTTTTCAGATACATAGTTTATAATATATTCGTTTATAGATCGTGAATTTCCCTTAATCAAAAAAGTGCTCTGACTATTTTCTACCTCATAAAAACTTAAATAAAAAAATGGTGCAAGAGAGTTATCTTGATACTCAACATTTCCCATTTTTAATGGATCGTCTAAGAAAGATACATTTCGAAGAATTAATGTTTGGTCAGATTCGCTCACCCAGGTTCCCGCAATTTTTTGATAAATTATTTGTTTTTCAAGTCTTGTCATTTCGGTTTTAAGTATTTCAGTTCTTCCTCGCCATAAATTTTCATCTTCAAAAACCCTTATGGTGTTTAAATTATCATTTGATAACTTAAATTCTAAAGAATATTTTTGCAGTATAAACTCAATTTTCTCCAGCAAGTTTTTTATAATTTGATACCTAGTTTGGACGTCATATGTTTTATCAAAGTCATTGTAATAACTATGATAAATGTCATCCATTCGATTGAGCTCTGCCATATCTTGATCGAATTCTTCGCTGGTGAATTCTTTTATTGCGGCATTTTCAACCTCATTATTTGTCTTGCTAGGAGAGTTTTTACTTTTTCCACATCCAAGAAAACTTATAAGATTGAAACCTAAAAAAATTGCAACTAATGTTTGGAAAATCATAACATCTCCTTTTCGAAATTTTAATTTGAAAATTAAAAACCCCAAACGATCATTTTCACCTTCATTCGAGTTTTCAAAAAGAAAACATCTGTTGAAAAATTTCAAAAAGGGCGATTAAATTTTATTTATTATTTTTAGCAGAATAAAATAAACTAAATAGAAATAATGTAAAAATGATCGAGCTGATTAATCAGAATCTGATCCCAATTTCAAGGGATCAGATAAGATGAAACAAACGTCGAAGGGTTCGTGATACCATTTTTACCCATTGAATAAACCTAGTACAGATTAAGAATCAAAAAAAAATCTTCAGTAGTGGAAGTTTTTTTTTAAGAAATCGTTGTCCTTAAAAAACTTTGCTTTGCAGAAAAAAGGTATCACGAACCCAAGCCTATGGATTTGCTGCCAATACACAACGTGCAGAAGCTGTAATTAATCCAGCTTCCTCAGTTGTTTTTACTTTTTTTTCTTCAGTACTAAACATTAATGGTTGTGGAGAAGAAAAAAAGTATTCTTTATAAACTGAGCTGGTCCATAAATGTCTTTGATCCAAAAAACTTAGGGGCATTTTAGATGATTCAGAAGTTCTGTATAAACTATGGTAATGATTTTCGCTTGGTAATATCCAAGTTAGCTCTGGTGAATAACCTGAGAAGTAGAAACCAGAATTTGTATTGATAAAATCTTTGAACGCTGATTGGCATTCTTTATGAGCAAGAGATGGACTGTTGAATTTTTTTTCTTCATCGGTAGAAGAAGTAATCACGGGACTCCATACTGTCATTGATGTTGTTTGATAAAAAAACTCGCGGTAAACAAGATTTGTATGAGGCTGAGCTGTTCTGGCCAATTGTATTGTTTGAATGGGTTACTCCTTGGCAATCACTAATTCTTACATCTTTGTTGCCTGTTAAACCGCATGGAACAAATTCAGGTTTTAGTAATAAACCAAGTAAAACTGATTCTAGGGAAGAATCACTGTTGTCCATTTCTGAGGAATTAAACAGAGTTGCTACCAGAGGTTTCAATTCATAATGATTAACCTGATCAATAATGGACATTATTACTTGGTCTACTTTTGTTATAACTAGTTTAAATTTTTGAAGTTGATCTAACTGAGTTTGCAAAGAACTCTTTTCATTGTTTCGGTTTGGATCGGCCACTAGTAGCTTTTCCCACAAATCATTTCTTTCACTAATATTTTGAAGACGGTTTTCTAGATGAATAATACTAGACCTATTTTTTAGATACTCGTCTTGGGACAATAGGAGAATGTCTTCTTGAGAAAGTTCTCCTCCTCTGGGAAAATATTCAATAATATCTCGTTGGTCATCATTAAGTTTAAGCTTTGATATTTCTTGCATTAACACAATTGAATATCTTGAAATGAGTCGATGAAAAACTTGTTTGAAAGCACTAGAGGAGTAAACGTTTATTATTTTATTGCATTGATCTCTTAATTCATGAATTGAAGATACTTGCAGTATATTTGTAGGACATTCCCTAAGATAGAATAATGGAGCTTCAGGATGAATGGCCATAGCATAAGGGATGTGATCAGGTATGTTATGATACACGGCGTTTAGAGAAGAATCTATCAAGTATATTTTTGATGCTGTATCTTTTTCATTCGCACTTAACACCAAAACCGCATGGGAATTGAATCCAATCATTAGACTTAATAAAACTATTAATGACTTAAGCATCGCCGATCCTTTGTAAAAAAGTTTGAGATTGCAAAAAATTATTTAAGCTAACATAAGTGGATTTTGTATTTAAGCATAGCTGTGCGTCAAATATTTTGTGCGAGGCTATATAAGAACAATCTGGGAATTTCTTCCATGTAGTTTTTACAATGAATTTCAGTATTTAACGCACTTAGTACGTGATTATGATAGAAATTAATCATAAACGTAGTCAATATATATTAGTCATAACTTATTAGGTCGATAAGTTTGGCTTAAAATTATATTTACAGAGACTTATAATTTACCTCAAACTTAAAAGGTGAATCCAAGTTTATCTTACGTTTTAAACCAATTTATTTTTACCTAAAAGGCGCTTCATCATGTGCGGAGTAATTGGAATCATTCATGGTTTTAGTGAAAAATTGCAGCATGAAAACCTAGAAAACAATGAAGCGATTCAATCCGCTCAGCAACCAACTACTAAAAACTCTGGCCTTGTGGCCCATGAAATCTATCAAGGCCTCTTAACTCTTCAACATCGCGGTCAAGATGCTGCCGGCATTATGGCCTATGACTATTTTTCGCGGCGATTTAATGGCCATAAAAATCATGGGTTAGTGAGCGATGTTTTTTCGGAAGAAATTTTGCGACAAATGACAGGTTCTATGGCGATCGGACATAACCGTTATCAAACCATCGGCAATGATCAGCATCAAAATATTCAACCGATGATTATTAATTATCCCTTTGGGATGGCGATGGCCCACAATGGAAATGTGGTGAATTATTTTGAAATCACTGAAAATTTACGAGCTGAAAAAAATCGCCATCTGTTTACCGATAATGATCTGGAGGCCCTGCTTAATCTGTTAAGTGATTCCTTGGCCAAACACTCTTTAACTTTTTCCTTTCAAAGTTTAGTAAGCGCCGTGGAAACTATTTTTGAGATGGCCAATGGTGCATATGCAGTCGTGGGAATGGTGGCGGGAGAAGGGCTGTTTGCCTTTCGCGATCCCTTTGGCATTAGACCTTTGGTTTTGGGAAAAAAAGTTAATGACCATCAAGTGTCTTATGTAGTTGCCAGCGAATCGAATGCCTTGAGGTTTTTAGGATATGAGTTAGTGCGAGATGTTTTACCCGGCGAGATAATTTTTATTGATCAGTGGGGCAAATTATCGTCGCACCAAACCCTGGTCAATGGATTTAAGCCTTGCATGTTTGAGTGGATTTACTTTTCAAATCCTGAATCCATCATCGAAGAAAAGTTAGTTTATGGAGCGCGCGGACGTTTGGGGTTGGCCTTAGCGGAAAAAATAAAATTATTAATGAGTGCGGGAAAAATTGATCCGCACGTAGTCATCCCGGTCCCCGAAACCGCTCGCATTGCCGCAACTTCGATCGGTGAATCTATTGGTGTGCCCGTGCGGGAGTTGTTAATAAAAAATCGTTATGTTCAGCGCAGTTTTATTTTAAAGTCGCCAGCCGAAAGAAAAAATGCCGTGGAAATGAAACTTACACCGATCTCTAGCGAAATTCGCGGCAAAAATATTTTATTGGTGGATGACAGTATTGTCCGAGGCACGACTTCCAAACACATGATTAAAATGTGCAAAGATGCCGGAGCAAAAAAAGTCTATTTTGCCAGCACCTGTCCAGAAATTAAAAATCCTTGTTTTTATGGCATTGATTTTCCTTCCAAAGCAGAACTCGTTGCCAATGAGAAAAATCATGATCAGATCGCCGACTCTTTGGCCGCCGATGAAGTGATTTATTTAGATTTGGCCGATTTAAAAACTTCTTTAGGAATCAAAGATGCTTGCATCGCCTGCTTAGATGGGGATTATCCCAGCGATGTGAAAGCAGGGGAACTATTTTCGCAAAAACGTCACTCGAATAAAGATCATGAAATTTTAGTTCAATAAACAGGAGTAAAAAAAAGTGAAAGTTATAATTTTGTTTGGCAGTCAAAGTGATGAACGCATTTACCAAGCTCTAAGACAAAATTGTCAGGAGATGGAAATCGAAAGTTATTTTGAGGTCGCCTCGGCGCACCGTCAACCAGAACGCGTGAGTGAACTTTTGGCACTCAATAATTTTGATGCGGTCTTGGCCGGTGCTGGGTTGGCGGCGCATTTACCAGGAGTTGTGGCCAGTCATACTTTAAAACCGGTGATTGGCATTCCCGTCAATTCGCAATTTGGCGGCATAGATTCTGTTTGTTCTATCGTGCAAATGCCTTACGGAATTCCGGTGGCTATGGCCGGAGTCAACGATGTGAAAACACCCGTGGAATTTTTAGCACAAGTGGGAAAGATCAAACAGTTTAACACCATCAATATTGTCTGTTCTGAACAAAAAAAGGCCTTGCCATATTTTAGTAAAGAACTCAGTAGCGCGGCGGACTTTGCGCTGGAGTTAGGAGTGGAGCTGACGTATTCCGTTCAACCATTACCAGAATTTTTTAACATCCAGTTACATGGTTTATGGGATGGGCATATTAAAAATGATGCCGCCATTTTGCATGTTCCCGTCGTCAGTGCCGAAAATGTCAAAATGTCCGAAAAAATTATTGATCTTCATCGTTTAATTTCTCGAGGTGGAATATGGATGGGTACTAATAATTTACGAAATGCCATGCTGTTTGCCGCTCGTTTTGGAGCACCCAAGCAACAATTACTTTCGCGTTTGTTAACGATTAAAAAAGGAGAGGTGGTATGTCAGACTCTCAATTAAACCAAGATTTAGTGCTGCTTTATCAAGGATCAGTGAAATCCATTTATAGTTATTCCCAAGACAAAAAATCCGAGCAATTGATCTTTGATTATAGCAATCGTTACTCCATTTTTGATTGGGGCGAAATGCCCGATCATTTGGCAGGCAAGGGCGAATCGTTAGCGGCGATGGCGAAACTTTTTTTTGGCGTCTTAGGCGACAAAAAAGAATGGCAAAATTTAACCGCACCTCAGGGGTTAGATCCCGTGCGCTTTCGCAGTTTAGTGCAAGGCCTTGAATTCGCAAAACTGAAAAAAGAAGGTGTGAAACATCATGCTTACTTAAAAGCAGAATTGAGTCAGAAAAATCAAATGCTGGTGAAAAAAGTCCAAGTGACAAGACCAACCTTTGATGCTGAAAAAGCTGAATATAATTACCAAAGTTACCAAAATCGACCGATCGACGCGTTGGTTCCCTTAGAAATTATTTTTCGTTTTGGAACTCCTAAAGGGAGCTCATTGTTAAAACGTTTGACCGAGCAACCACATTTATTAAAAGATTTAGGCTTGGCAAAAATGCCTCTAGAAAATGAATTATTTTCTTGGCCGGTGATCGAAATGAGCACCAAACTTGAATCCACCGATCGATTACTTTCTGAGGCGGAGGCGAAACAAATCGCTGGCCTCTGCGATAGCGAGTACCAATCAATAAAAGATTTATCATTGTTATTGGCCCTCAAATGCAAAACACTTTTTTCCGCGATTGGAGTCGAACTTTGGGATGGCAAATTTGAATTCTCTTTTGTCGCCGGTGCCAATAAAAATCATCGTGACTTTCAGTTGGTTGATTCCATCGGCCCTGATGAATTACGACTTACTTACCAAGGAATTTTGTTATCTAAAGAAATCTTTCGTCAGCATTATTTAGGTGGTGCATGGGAATTGGCAGTTAAAGAGGCCAAAAAAATGGCCAAAGCGCGCGGAGTAGAAGATTGGAAAAGTATTTGTAGAGATGAGTTAGGCCAAACTCCCGAAAAACTGCCGCTGGAATTTAAAGAGATGGGAGAAAAAATTTATCGCCTTTTAACCAATGAATTATATCGGCACAATCATTTGGCCGAGATTTTTCCGGATCATGAAAAATTGGCCGACTTTTTACGGGTGCATTAAACATGACTAATTCCCAAAATCAAAATGCTTCAAAGCATATTCTGGTTTTAGGAGCTGGAGGGCGAGAGCACGCTCTCGCCTGGAAAATTCAGCAATCACCTTTAGTCAAAAAAGTTTGGGTGTATCCCGGTAATCCAGGAATCAAAAGAGATGCCAATTTAAACGTAGTTAATCAGGATTTATCTCATCAAGATCAGATAAAAGATTTTTGCCAGCAACATTTGATCGATTTAATTGTCGTCGGCCCTGAAACTTATTTGGCCCAAGGAATAGTGGATTTTTTAGCATTCCATGGATTTTTGGTTTTTGGGCCAACCCAAGCTGCTGCCGAGTTAGAAACCTCTAAACACTTTGCTAAAATGGTTATGCAAAATGCTGTCGTTCCAACCGCTGCCTTCCATTATGCTGCCAATAAAAATGAGTTAAAAAAAATACTAGATCAGTGGCCTAATGGTCATGACGAGCGCGGATTAGTCATCAAGGTGGATGGCCTGGCCGCTGGCAAAGGGGTTTTTGTTTGTCCAACTCCCCATGAAGTCAGTCTTGCTCTGGACATCATCCAAAATGGTGAAGCCGTTTATGACGGAAGTTTTATCGTCGAAGAATTATTAGTCGGCCAAGAAGTTTCGGCTTTTTATTTGTGTCAAGATGACCAAGCGTTGGAGTTGACCAATGCCTGTGATTATAAACGATTACTCGACCACGACTTGGGTCCTAACACCGGTGGGATGGGGGCCTATGCTCCGGCACCATGGTTATCCCCAGCAGATCGTTTATCGATCAAAGAAAGTATCGTCCTTCCTGTTCTGCGCGAAATGAAAAAAATTAATCGGCCTTTTAGAGGAGTCCTGTTTGTCGGTCTAATGATGACAAAAAAAGGAGCTAGAGTTTTAGAATTTAATGTGCGATTTGGTGATCCTGAAACTCAAGCGATCATGCCATTAATCCAGCAAGATTTTTTTCCGTACTTGCAGGCGGTGGCGCAGGGAGCGTTGGCGCAGTTACCAAATGATTCACTGATTGCTGCCAACTTGCATAGTGTACATATTGTCGCCACCGCCCAAGGTTACCCGGGACTTTATGCGCCGATAAAAAAAGGTGATGTGATTCAAATTAATGAGGTCAGTGATCAGCATAAACAAAATATTTTTTTTGCAGGTGTCAGTGAGGATGTCAATCGCCAGTTGATCACTCAAGGAGGTCGCGTTTTAGGAGTGACCGCTGTTAGTGATCAATCTTTAAGTGCTGCTCGCGCGTCAGCTTATGCGAGTATAAAAAATATTTCTTTTGTGGGAATGCATTACCGTCAGGATATTGCTCAAATCGTATCGAGAAAAAAAAGAGTGATCATTTTTGCTTCTGGTGATGGATCAAATGCAGAAACACTGATTCGTTATTTCCAAGACCATCCTATCGTGAGCATCGTAGGCGTCATGACCGATCAAGAAAATGCCGGAGTCATTGCTCGTTGTAGAAAATTAAATACCCAAATCCAGTTGATCGCCTTTAATGGAAAAAAAACTGAACATGAACAACAAATTTTACAATTATTAAAAAGTTGGTCCATCGATTGGATTGTTTTGGCCGGTTATATGCGGTTGTTATCCAAAAACTTTATCCAAGAATATTTTGACCATTCTTTAAATCAAACAAGAATTATCAATATTCATCCTTCTTTACTTCCTCGTTTTCCAGGAAAAAACGCCTATCAACAGGCGTTTGAAAGTGGAGATCAGGTGAGTGGAATCACAATCCATTATGTGGATGCCGGAATGGATACGGGAAAAGTGATTGTGCAAAAATCTTTTGTGAGAAATGGAAATGATACCTTTGAAGATTTTAAGACTCGAGGTTTAAGTTTAGAGCATCAACTTTATCCGGTTTATGTGGAAAAAGTTGTTACCAAAGAATGGATGGGAGATCTCCATGTTTAATCAACGAGTGGAAATTATTCCTTTGCAAAAAAATCAAGTCTTGAATCCAAATAATATAGTTCTCAAAAGAATTGAAAAGTACTTGAGTCAAAAACTTTCCGCTTTTTTTACTGGTGACTTTTATCAATTACAATCTTTGGAAAAATTAAAAGAATCAATTCTTTCGGAAGTTTTTTGTGATCAAAATGTGAATCAAATTAATTTCAACTTGCCTTCTTTAGATAGCATGGACAGGTTGGATGTTTTGGCGATTGGCCACTTGCCAGGAGTCACTGATAATACCGGAAAAACCGCCAGTGAAATTCTTTCGTTTTTTACCGAACAACAAATCACCGTGGCCAGTGGTAAACTCTACTTTTTTAAAAAAAATGAAATTAACAAATCAGATTTAATCAAACTAGGAAATGAAATATTGGCCAATCCGCTACTCCATACGATTAAAATTTATTCGTCCCCTTTTACCGATCGTTTTAACGAGGCAAATTTTCCAGCAAGTCATGCTCATTTGGGCAATGAAACAGGCGTGGTTAAAACCTACTCACTATCCGAAAATCTCCACCGATGGGAAAAGTGGTCGCAGGAAAACTGCTGGGCCTTAAGTGAAACGGATTTAAAAACAGTGCGAGATTATTTTTTAACAGAGGAATCAAAAAATAAAAGACAGAAATTGGGTTTATCCATCGATCCTACCGATGTGGAAATCGAAATTATTGCACAAACTTGGAGTGAGCATTGTCAGCATCGTATTTTTCAAAGTGAAATTTCTTTTAAAGGCGAAGACCAAAAAATCGAAAATATTCAAAGCCTTTATAAAACCTATATTAAAGGCGCAACTAAAAAAGTAGTAGAGCAAGAAAAAATTGATTGGCTAGTTTCGGTCTTTAGCGACAACGCTGGCATCGTTCGATTTGATCAATCTATTGACCTGGCGATCAAAGTTGAAACGCATAACAGTCCTTCCGCTCTAGACCCTTATGGTGGTGCACTGACGGGTATCTTAGGCGTCAATCGCGATATTATGGGAGTTGGCCTGGGTGCCAAACCGATTGCCAATACCAATGTTTTTTGTACTGGGCCTCTGGACTGGGGACTGGAAAAAACGGGAAAAGATCAAAAGAAATTGCAATTTGAAATTGATCATTTGCCTCCACAACTTAAACGTCCACGCGAAATTCTCGAAGGTATTCACCAAGGTGTGGAAGATGGCGGCAATAAAAGTGGAATTCCCACGGTCAATGGTGCGATGGTTTTTGATGATCATTATCTAGGAAAACCACTCGTCTATTGTGGAACGGTAGGAGTGATGCCCCCTTATACCGCTAGCGGAAAATCATCGGCACAAAAACAAACAAAAGTTGGAGACCTGGTGATTATGGCCGGAGGACGGATTGGCAAAGATGGTATTCATGGCGCGACATTTAGTTCTCTGGAATTATCAGCGGGAGTACCGGCTTCGGTCGTACAAATTGGCGATCCCTTTACCCAAAAAAGATTATGTGATTTTACACTTAAGGCGCGCGATTTAGAACTCTTCACCGGCATCACCGATAATGGGGCGGGTGGTTTAAGTTCTAGCATTGGAGAGATGGCCACCTTGACCGGCGGGGCGAGTATCGATGTAGGTCTGGCACCGACAAAATATCCAGGGCTTCTTCCTTATGAATTAGTGGTGAGTGAAAGTCAGGAGCGTATGAGTTTTTCGGTGGCGAAAGAAAAACGCGAACAATTTTTGCAATTAGCTTTAGAGTACAATGTCGAGGCGACGGTCTTAGGTGAGTTTAATAACTCTGGGCATTTTAAAATATTTTATCATCAGGAATTAGTCGGCGCCTTGGAATTGGATTTTTTACATCAAGGATCTCCCACTTTAAAACTTCAGGCGCAGTGGCAAGGGCCAATGAAACGATCGCATTTTTCTCATCATTTACCAGAGCTGAAGCCAGCACCCGCTCTGAAAGATTTTGCCTCAGTTTTACTTACGATGCTCGCTAGACCCAATATTGCTTCGAAGGAATCGTGGGTGAGAAGTTATGATCACGAAGTGCAAGGAGCGACCATTGGAAAACCTTTTGTCGGTCCTCTTCAAAAAGGCGCTAGTGATGGCGGAGTGATAGATTTAAAAATGCATGGAGCTCAAGGCAGCAAAGGACTGACGATCACTTGCGGATTAAATCCCAAGTTATCAAGACTAGACCCGCAAATGATGGCGATGGTTGCAGTGGATGAGGCGATCCGCAATGGTGTCGCTTTAGGGGCCAATCCCCAAAAAATGGCGTTAGTGGATAATTTCTGTTGGCCAGATCCACTACCGATTCCCGGCAAACAAAATAATGACGATGCTGAATTAAAATTAGGGCAGTTAGTCCTCGCCAATCGCGGTTTATACGAATCGGCCGTTCAGTATGGATTGCCTTTTGTCAGTGGCAAAGACTCCATGAAAAATGATTTCAAAGGAGTGTTAAAAAATGGCGAGATGGTCAAAATTTCTGTGCCACCAACCTTGTTGATCACCGCCATCGGATTAGTAGATAATGTGGATCAAAAAATAAGTTCTGAATTTAAACAGGCGGGGGATTTAATTTTTTATATTGGAGCGGGGACTAAAAAACTTTTTGGACTTGGTGGCAGTGAATTGGCCGAGCAATTTTTAGCGACTAGTTTAGATCATGAAAAATTAATTCCTATAGATCTCAAATATAATAAAAGTTTTTACCAAAAAGTTTATAGTGAAGTGAAGAAAAAATATTTTCAATCTATGCATGATGTTTCCGATGGGGGATTAATCGTTTGTGTGGCAGAAAGTTGTATCGGCGGCAGTTTAGGCGCTTCGCTAAAAGTTGATTTACCCCTAGACCATGAATGGGCCTTTTTCTATCAAGAACCAACTGCTTCATTTGTAGTGTCGATTAGACCGGAATTTGAAAAACAGTTTTTAAATGTTTTTAAGGATGAAGTTATTTACTTAGGACAAGTAAACTCAAGTCCATGGTTAAAAGTTGAATCGTCAAATTGTTTATTGGCCGAATGGTCAGTTGCGAGTTTGACCCAGGCGTGGAGTTCATTTTATGCAGAATAGAGCTCTGGTCTTGGCGGGTGAAGGAATCAATTGCGAAAATGAAACACACGCTGTTTTAACCAAAGTTGGTTTTGTCGCCGAGATCATGACCATCCAGTCTTTAATGCAACGACCAGACTCATTATCGCATTTTCAGTTATTAGTTTTTCCCGGGGGTTTTTCCTATGGAGATGAATTAGGCTCGGGCCGAGTGATGGCGCTGAAAATGAAACAAACTTTAAGTCAGCAGTTTAATGAATTTGTGGCGGCGAAAAAATTAGTTTTAGGAATTTGTAATGGTTTTCAAATTTTGACCCAGTTAGGACTTTTACCATTTTCTGAGCATGGAAAGGCAACGGTAACTTTG
The DNA here is from genome assembly GCA_044356225.1 of Bacteriovoracaceae bacterium. Lineage (GTDB taxonomy): Bacteria > Bdellovibrionota > Bacteriovoracia > Bacteriovoracales > Bacteriovoracaceae > JBIKWR01. The sequence goes on from JBIKWR010000051.1 coordinate 14,956, forward strand.
GCCAAAAATAGTGGAGGCCAATTTATCAACCGCTGGGTGGAGCTTAAGATCAAGTGCCCAAAAGATCATCCCGCTAGCAAAATTTGGTTTAATCAGTTTAATCTTAACAATTGTACCGATTGGTGGTTACCCATCCGCCATGGTGAAGGTCGAATTGTGGTGAAAGATGAAATGATTCAGAAAAAAATCAACGATCAGCAGTTAGGAGTTTTGACCTATTTAGAGAATGTGAATGGGTCTTATCAGCAAATCGCTGGTCTGTGTAATTTAACAGGCAATGTTTTAGGATTAATGCCGCATCCGGAAGCGGGTGCTTATCCTGCTCAACTTCCGTTTCCTGGACTTCAAGCACGAGGTTTATGGTTGTTTGAAAGTGCGTTGTCTTATTTAAAAAGTGAAATGTAGGAATAAATGATGGAAGAAAAATTATACTTCATTAAAAAAGCGCTGTTATCGGTTTATGATAAAAATGGCTTATTACCAGTGGCCCACGCCTTGATGAATAAAGGTGTCGAGATTTATGCCAGTGGCGGAACCTACCGTTATTTAGTGGATCAAAAGATTGTGGTGACTCCGGTGCAAACCCTCACCAAAAATCCTGAGGCCTTTGGTGGTCGCATGAAAACGATTAGTTTTCAAATTGGTTCTGGTCTTTTGTATCAGCGAGAAAAAGTTGAGGATTGTCATGAGGCCAAAACGTTAGGGATCGAGGCGATCGATTTAGTCATCTGCAACTTTTATCCCTTTAAAGAAGTGGCGAAAAAAAATTATTCACTCGAGAGTGATCTGATCGAACAAATTGATATTGGCGGTCCGATGATGGTTCGGGCGGCGGCGAAAAACTCGCAAGCGGTGATGGTGCTGACTGATCCTGGGCAATACCAGGACTTTTTATTCGAGTTTGAACAATTTCAAGGGGCCACCAGCTTAAAGTTAAGGCAACATTTTGCTTTATGGGCCTTTCAGCAAACCAGTGAATATGATCAAATGGTCAGTCAAGAATTGATGAAACGCTGGATGCCCGAAACCACCACTTTACGTTACGGCGAAAACCCTCATCAAAACGCTCATTTTTTTCCGCATCTAAAAGAAAAAAAATCTTTTGCTCATAGTGAAATCTTAGGCGGCAAGGCCCTCAGTTATAATAATTGGCTGGATGCTGAGGCGGCATGGAAGGTCGCCAGTGAGTTAAACAATACATGTAACAATTTTAAGAATTATTCGGTGGTCATCGTCAAACATGCAAATCCCTGTGGTGCCGCCATGGCATTTGATCAAGTGCAAGCGTTACAATGGGCGTGGCAAGCTGATGCGGTTTCCGCTTTTGGGTCGGTGATATGTTTTGATCAACCTCTGACGATTGATTCGGCCAAATGGTTGGCGGAAAAATTTATTGAAATTGTCATCGCCCCTGATTATTCCGCCGAAGCACTAAAAATACTGCAAAATAAAAAAAATCTTAGAATTTTAAAAACTGCTTTAAAAAAATCTCATGAAAATGAGACGGTCATGCGCTCGATTCACGGAGCATTGCTCATGCAAGCTGAAGATGAAGGCGAGGATAATGAATTTCAAGT
>JBIKWR010000198.1:0-4868 GCA_044356225.1 Bacteriovoracaceae bacterium
GTTAAGTTAAGTTAAGTTAAGTTAAGTTAAGTTAAGTTAAGTTAAGTTAAGTTAAGTTAAGTTAAGTTAAGTTAAGTTAAGTTATATTGATTTGTTCGTAACCCCCATTTGAGCACCATCACCCATTTTTGATTTAGTAGATGGATGATGTTTTTTTAAGAGAAAGCTTCATTCAATATATTAATTTTTAGATTCCACTATCGCCATCCATTCCTCCAGCTCCATGGTCTGGGTGACCTTCAGCTTCTTCAAAATCCAATAAATCATCCACGTCTCCTCCTAAGTCAATCACATATAAACCTTTTTTCGGATGAAATACATAGGCCAAAGTATCTTCAAAAAAACCAAACTGAGCATTCATAGGGGCGATTGGTTCACTGGCGATCGCTGAAGAAACTAAAGGATTAAAAAAGACAAAGGTTGTTCCATCACCAATATTGCCAGCCGCTAAAGCAAAATAAGCTTGTAAGTTTGGGCCAAGGGTAAATCTACTATGCATTTCTGATGGATCTGGGGCAATTGGTAATCCAATTGATTTTGTACCTCTTCTAGAAATTTTATCTTGATCAGTTACATCAGTCCATAAACATGTTGACGGGATAATCCCAGTGTTTATCAGGCCATTAACTTCATTCGGGATCATTGATGAAAATCCATAACTAAAATAATGACTCCCTGGTGAACCAATTCCTAGCGCTTCAAAACAAGTGGTGTAGCTCCCGGCCATCGCCATAAAACTGTCTTCTGCCCGGGCCAAATTACTGAGTATTAACTTCGCTTCGATCGCTCGGCTTTTTTCTTGAAATCCACGATAAAATGGAAGTCCCACTGAGCTTAAAACTCCCACACAGGCCACCACCACCATCAGCTCTAATAAAGTAAATCCTTTATTCATTTTGACTATTTTTGATTTTGATTGGTTATGTTTCATATGTTCACCCCTTTTTTATTATTATATTAAAAGTAATGGCGAAAACCCCTAACGTTTTTGTCCCGATGAACTCTCTAGACCTTCGTGCTTACTAAAATGCCATCATATTTTTCTTCATTATATTCTCTTTTAAGATAACACTTCGCCGGCTTAAAAATAAACTGTCTTTAACAACAACGATCAGACTGTTCACTAGAGTTTTAAAAACTGAGACTTTTTTATTGATCCATTTTTCTATTTAAATTTTTCGCTATTTTTTTTGCTATATATAATGAGAAGAAAAATCGCTGCCTTTATAATATTTTTTATTTTTACTTTTTTTCAACCTTCCACTAAGACCTTTCCTTCGTTATATGGACAATAATGTTAGCACTCTTTTTTTTTTGTTAGTTTAATCTAAGAACACTAAATACAGATCAGCAGAAATAATGCTGGTGTTTTTAAGATTGAGTTAAACGGGAGAAAAAAATGAATCAAATGAACTCAGCAGTATCACAATCAAAGTATCGAGCGATACTAAAAGAAGAGTATGATCTTCGATCTGTGAGGAATCCTCGTTATTCAATCAGGGCCTTTGCCAAGTCCTTAGAAATTTCGGCCTCTCAACTTTGTGATTTGTTGGCCGGCAAGAAATATTTAACATTAGGTTTAGCAGAAAAAATTCTACCGAAATTAGACTTGGATGAACCGAAACAAATAAAGTTTATGAGTTCGGTCAGAGAAGTTAATTATTTAGTGAATCATTTGAGTCAGCAACAAATCCCTGAAGAGAATGATCAGTCGGAAGCTCTGTTTCAATTACACTTGCAATATCCTATCTTACTTGCTCAGTGGTATTATTACCCCATCGTTAACTTGGCGATCATTGAACAGAAATCACTAAGTCCAGAAAAAGTATCGGTGAGACTCGGATTAACACTTGAAGAATCTAAAAAAGCGATTCAGCAACTTGAGTCCGTAGGTCTGCTAGGAAAGAATATTCATACACTAAAAACGATACCTCTTTTAAACCTAGGAATTGGCCATGAACAAATTTCAAAAGAAAAATATTTACAATATGTTTCTCAGGTTTTTGCTAAGGCCAGTGAGAAAACCATTGAGAATCATCAAAGTGATTATGCCAAAGTCTTAACTTTTGCCGTCAATGAGGATTATCTTCCATTGGCAAAAAGTTTTATCAATCGTTTTATGATTCACCTTTCAAAACTTGTCGCCATTGGGGATGCAAAAGAAATTTATCAATTAGGTGTGGTCTTCCAACAATTGACTCAGTCAAAAGCTGAAGACCGAGAAGCTTAATCAATTAATGTTGTTAAAAATTGAGACTTATAGGTAAATAGACAAAAAACTTAACTATTTACCAAAAAAGCGATCATTTAAGTGCCTTTTTCTTCAATGAACACTAAAGGCCACGTCTAATCATACCGAAAATAGTAAAGAGAATTATTCAAATGCAAGAATAGGTTTTCATCATGAAAATTGATTATAATGAAATTATTTCTCAAATCGAATCCTTTATTCGCGTTGGTAATTTTAAACAAGCGCGAGCAGAACTTATACAACTCTTTCAAAAAACTAAAATTCCTAAAAGATTTATACCATCTTTTGCAAATTTATCGAGACGTGTTGGTCTTATTCAAAAATCACTCAACCTGCTCTATCTTCATGTTCGAACAACAAAGGCCCAACAGCAAGGTGTATTACCTGCTGAGAAAATTGAATATGGATGTAGTTTAGTGGCGATAGGATCGATTCAAGAAGGGATCAATCTTTTAAAGGAATTTAATAATCAACAATATCCTCAGGCGCAATTATTTATGGCCTTTGGTTCTATCGCTCAATGGAATTATGGAAATGCGGCGCAATTATTAGAGCAGTATATTAAGAATCCTGCGATTTCACCTTATCAGCAACTAACCGGACAACTCAATCTAGTCAGTTGTTATGAGTTTTTAGATCAGTTTTCAAAGGGATTAGAAGTTATAGATATGATGGAAAAACAATTAAAAAACTCTCAACATCAATTTTTAAAAGGCAGTACTTATTTACAAAAGGCCAAATTACATTTGGGCCTTAGTGATTTAGCATCTTGCTTTAAGGCCCTTTCTGAAGCGGAGAAATTGATTACCGAGTCGCAATCTAATGAGCAATTATTTTTACAACTCATCCGTACCATTGCTCATTATAAAAATCAGGATATCAATCAAGCGCAAGTAAAAAATCAATTAGTCGACATTAAAGATCGCAGCTTAACGGCAAAATCGTGGGAAATGGTTCGAAACTGTGATCGATATTTAGCGGAACTCGCTCATGACCAAGAATCCTATTTACACTTTTATGCTGGAACTCCATATCAACAGCTTAAAGAGAAAATTGCCAAGGAAATTTCACCGCAATTACCGATGATTGATTTTTATGAAAGAAAATTAATGACCCACTCACTAACTCCCTTAACCAAGCATATTGATGTTACCAAAGGAGTAGAGAGAACGAGTGGTGGAAAATTAAAACTTGCTTCTAATGTCCATCGTCTTTTAAACATCTTTTGCAGTGATTTTTATCGCAACTTTTCTTCCAACTATCTTTATTCACTTTTATTTCCTAATGAGTATTACAACCCCGATTCTTCTCCTTCGCGAATACAAATCAATATCTCTCGGCTTAGACAATGGTTTAGTGATTACGAAATTCCGCTAGAAATATTGGAAGAAAATAGTTTTTACCGGCTGCAGGCCTTTGGCCCAGTGGTGATTAAAGTTCCAACTAATTCATCATCGCTTTTACGAAATCAAGATAAGAGCTCTTTCCAACAAGATAATTCTGTTCATCAAGAAGTTATTTTTGAACAAACGATACTTTCGCTAGAACACGACATCTATTTTGCTAAAAAAGATTTGGCGAAGAAACTAGATATCTCAGAAAAAACGGCGCAAAGAATTCTGCATAAACTATGCACTCAAGGAAAAGTCATTCGTATAAATAAGGGGAGGGCCACTCGGTATATGATTAAGTCAGCCGCATAACTTTTTAAAACTGGTCCCTTTGTAAGTGGGCAATTAGATCTTGTTACGCCAACTTTTTTTTTAAATTCTTTTTGATTAATCGTATAATTGAATATTTAACTTATTCATAGTTTCATTTCTTTTGCAATTTCTGTATTTATGAAACTAGCATGCCCCAAATGTTCTAACCCAAAGCCCCATTCACATGGTTTTTATCGTCGCAGTTCCGACTCCCAAACCATCAAACGATGGCGCTGTCAGCTTTGCCGATCTGTTTTTTCCAATGCCCTTTTGAGTCCCTGTTATGATCAAAAAAAACGTCGGGTGAATGATGTCATCGGCAAATTTCTGAGTTCGGGTTTATCTCAACGTCGATTGGCGATGGTGTTAAATATCAATCGTAAAACCGTCGCGCGCAAACTCATTTTTCTCGCCAACCAGGCAAAATTGCGACATCAAACTTTTGTCCAAAACCTATCGATAGAAGAGTTTTCCCATCTGCAACTGGATGACTTAATCACCTCTCATCACACCAAACTTAAACCATTAAGTGTAAGTTTGGTGGTGACAAAAAAATCGCGGGCGATTGTCGCTGCTTCGTTGAGTGTGATTCCCGCTTTTGGTCATTTGGCACAAATCTCGAAGAGAAAATATGGCCCAAGACCCAATGAACTACCTAAAAATTTGCATGAACTTTGTAAAAATCTTTCTCATTTGGCACCCAAGCAAGGGATGTTTGATTCAGATCAACACCATCTTTATGAAAAAATACTTCCTAAATTTTTTCCAGCATGGAGCCATCAAACGTATAAAAGTCAGCGCGCGAGTGTTGCGGGTTTAGGTGAGCTGAAAAGCAAAGCGTTTGATCCGTTATTTTCTATCAACCACACGCTAGCGATGTTACGAGCAAACATTAATCGGCTTTTTCGCCGCAC
>JBIKWR010000199.1:0-4865 GCA_044356225.1 Bacteriovoracaceae bacterium
CTTCCATATTCGCTAAAGTGACATAGTAATAGGTTAAAAGGTCTTCTTGAATTCCTGGCTCAGCGGCAAAGGAGACAAAGGCCTTGTGGTCTTCAGACTGGTAAAAAGAGTAATTCCAATTGGTTCCATTGATCATAGGAGGACATACTACTTCTTTTTTCTTGCAAGTTTAAGACAAGATGTGTAAAAACCAATGCCTATCCCTAAATGATATTGATTAACCGGAGTTGACCGTGGCCAAAAAGACAAATCGAGTGATTGTAACTTTAGAATGTACCGAAGCTAGAAAAGACGGAAAAACTCCTTCTCGTTACTCCACTACTAAGAATAAAAAAAATCATCCGGAAAGAATTGAGCTTAAAAAGTATAATCCATTCATCAAAAAACATACTGTCCATAAAGAGATTAAATAACTCAGGTATTGTTTTAGATTTACTCTTAAATTTTCATTATTTTTTTAAGTTGCTTCTGCAAGTGGTCGATAAGATTAACGTCGTTTAGTCTTTAACATCACTTGAATGGGGAGCAAAATTTGGCCTTAAGAATTATTATTATTGATCCCAATCAAGAGTGGCTGAAAAGTGCCAAGAAATTTTTTTTGGATAAAGGTTATGAAGTCGATGTCGCCGATACTGGCAAGGCCGGACAGTTATTAATATATAATTCGGTCGATCTAGAAAAACCCTATTTTTATGTAGTGCTAAATCTAGAAGTGCAAAACCATACTGGTCCGCAGGTGATGAAATTTATAAAATCAAAACATCCCACTTTGAATGTTTGTTTGATTTTAGAAAATGATGAATTGTTAAAAGATGGCAGTCTTACGATGGAACAATTGGCGAGATTAGGGGCGCAAGAGGTGATGGCCAAGCCTTTTGAAATGGAAGATTTGTTAGGCAAGTTAGAAGGAAATCAATCCATGGGCCAGTTGATTTCTCATCTTAAAAAAAATGAAGGCATTTCAGAAGTTGAAGATGTCTCAATCAAAGATGAATCCTTTACGTTTGTACCGATTGATCGTTTTTTTCCTAACAAAAATGTGTTGTTTGATGTGTTTATAAAAATTGGACAAGATAAATATTTAAAAATTTTACGCTCAGGTGATTCTTTTTCTAAAGACCGCATTGAAAATTATAAAAAAGAAAAAGGTGTGACTCATCTTTATTTTCATAGTCGTGATCGGAAAAAATATATTCGTTTTTGTAATTTTTTAGCAACCAAAATGATTAAGGCCAATACCGCTGGTACAGGTCAAGTTAAGATCGGGCTACTTAAGGCCACTGCCGAAATGTTTTTAGAAGAAATTTCTACTGAAGGCCTTAAACCTCAGGCCCTGTCACAAGGAAAGGAAATTTGTGAAAACTTATTTAACATGATCGAAAGTGATAAAGATCTCTGGCAAATATTAAAAGAGTTTCAAGACTTTGATGCTTCCGCCTTTGCTCATTCTTATTTGGTTTGTCTTTTTTCGAGTATGATTGTTAAACAATTTGATTGGCAGTCTAAGGCCACTATCGAGACGGTAGCGATGGCGGCACTTTTTCATGATATTGGAAAAGTGGCACTCCCTAAAGAGTTGCTCGATAAAAGACCAGACGAAATGAATCCGGAAGAATTAAAGCATTACATGTCTCATCCTGAACTTGGTAAAAAAATTGTCGAAGGTAATAAAATGATTACTAACTCTGTGAAACAAGTGATCATGCAGCATCACGAACGAAGTGATGGCACCGGTTTTCCAGAAGGTCTAAAAGATCCCAAACTTTTAACTCTATCAAAAATTATTATTCTCGCCGATTTTTTTTCACATTATGTTGCTGAAAATGAAGTGACTCCAATTGTCGCGTTAAAAAAAGTTCTGACTAATTCTGAAAGTATTAAAAAATTTAACGGAGTGGTGTTAGAGAAATTCATGCATGTCTTTATTGATCCTTCGAAAAAGAAAAGAGATACAGAATTGCAATCGAATTCAAAAGTGGTTAAGGCCGGTTAAAATTTTCTTATTGAAGTATTTTTTTTACGTTCAATTCTCTAAGATTCCATTCTCTGGTATCAAATTTTTTTAAAAGATCGCGAGAAACTAAAAAGGGATGGGGGACATCAGAGGATTTTAATAAAACATACTTCTTAAAATCTATTTTTAATCCAGGGATCTGATAGATGTTGGCAATGGTGTAACTGATGGTTTGATTCTTATTGGTTTGGACTGAAATTTCAAACAGGGGTTTTTCTAGTTGAGTGTTAATACTGGCCTCGACCTCTTTGTCTTTTTGATCGAGAATCGTATTGGTTTTAATGGTGGTAAACTCTTTAAAATAGTTTGTTAAAAGCTCATGATCTAAATTTTTTTTCCCGCTATCGAGCCATTGATCATTTTCTTTTTCGGCTTGAAAATGAATGGAGTTGGAATTTTTTGATCCGCGATAAATAAAGAATTTACTAATATCATTTTCTGAGAAAATAAAGGCCCGCGATTCGACAAAATCGATTAGCGAGAAAGTTTCCAGTGGTATATTAAGTCCGGTCACTTGATAGATGAGCCCAGTATCTTCAACTGAAATGTAAGACGTATTAAAGATCGAATTTTTAAGTCCCAATTTAATCATCGTCTTAACTTGGTGAGAATTAATCAAACCGATTTCTAATATAGGATTATCTAGAGAAAAATTATTAATGTTAACGGGATCAAGATTAAAGAGTTTTTCTACTTTAAGTTGTCCCAGCTGTTCGATGAGATTTTGAATGACTTCTTCTTTGGCCAAAAGAAAACGGGGATAGCTGAGATTCCATTTTCCTTCAGCGTTTTCGTGATCTTTAGATAAAATAAATTCACCGATACGATTTTTAATATGAACGGCGGTAATTTCCGACAAGAATTCTTTTTTTATGGGACTGTCTTGCAAGTTGCTGAGTTCTAAATGACGATCGGATGTTTGAAACAATTCACTAATGACCGCAGCTACCAATAAAACAAGAATAAAAATACTCAAAATGACAAGGGGAGAGTTTTTAAAGGATTTAATTTCGGTGGTCATAGTGATTTATTCCTTAAAATTACAGATGTTGGTATTTTGGGGGTTTTATTTTACCTCGAGAGAATAGATAATCTATTGTAGTTAGCAAACATTGATATTGGCAATAATCGTAAGTTAATTAAAACAAACAACAAAAACAGATAAAGGAATAAATTATGAGTGCTGTGCAGTTATTTTTAGAAGGTGGATTTATCATGTGGCCTTTGCTTTTATGTAGTTTGGCCATTTGGGGAGTGGCGGCGGAGAGAATTTGGACCGTGGTGAAATTTCAAAATGAAAGTACACGATTGTTTACGAAGGCCATAACATTAATAAAAAGTAATAAACTGGAAGAAGCCAAAGGGCTTTATGGACAAGCAGATCAGTTGATTGCCAATCCACTCAATACTCTTTTTCAAGAAGCGCAAATGAATACTGCCAAAGATCGCATTGAAGAAAAACTTAAACGTCAGTTGTTGGAAACTCAACTTGGTTTAAAAAAATTCATGTGGGTCTTAGGAACGATTGGTAGCTCGGCTCCATTTATCGGTCTTTTTGGTACAGTGGTTGGTATCATCAAATCCTTTCAGACCATCGAACAAACTGGAAAAAGTGGATTTTCGGTAGTGGCCGGAGATCTTTCTGAAGCGCTCGTCGCCACGGCCGCAGGTATCCTCGTGGCAGTCGTAGCGGTGATGTTTTACAACTATCTACAAACCAGAATTAACAACACCAATCTCGTCTTTAGAAATCAAGTTGAAGAAATGGCCGACCAACTGCTTAAGTAGTTTGAACAAATAAAAATCGGAGAATTTATGGCGATTCATTTAGGGGATAATAATAACGATAACGGAAATGAAATCATCGCTGAAATCAACATGACTCCTTTGATCGATATTATGTTGGTGCTTTTAATCTTATTTATGGTGACCAGCTCGGTATCATTAGAATCAGGCCTGGATGTGGACTTACCTAAAACCAGCTCAGGCACCGAGGCGAAGGGGCCAGATGCGGTGATCGTTTCTCTTGATCAAGATGGACGAATTGCCGTTCAGGGACAAATAGTGGCCTTTGAAGAATTAGAAACCGTGATTAGGTCTGCTTTGAATACGGTGAAGACCACGTTAGTGATTTTTGAAGGTGATCAAACTTCAGAGTTAGGAAGAACCATTGAAATTATGGATGTCGCCAAAAGAGCAGGGGCGGACAAGTTTGCCATCGCCACGGAAAAAAAGTTATAGACCAAGATCATCTAAACCATCATCGCCTTCTTTAGATTCTTTTTTTGCCTTACTGCCTTTGGATTTTTCTAGAGGGATATTGGGTTCGATTGATTGGACAAAATTTCTTAAAATGGTTCTTTCGCCTTCTCTCAAAAAAATAAATTTTGCATGGATACGATGTGTTGGACGATTCTGACTAATGACTCGACTATAGAGGTTATAGTTTTTACAAGATAGAATTTCAGCGGTTAACATTAAAGGTTTATTGACTAACAAATCGATGACCACCGTTTGTCCGGCGACAAAGGGGCGAGTGGAAAAAAAACAGATATCTTGCATATTGATATCGGATAATAAAGAAACTCCATCGGCGACGATTTCATTGCTCATCTCGGGCTTAGGAAATGACAACTCAAGCTCGTTACTTAATGAGGGTTCATGGTCTTTTGGTTTTTCGAGAGCTGCTAGTGTTACTGGGGCAGCGGCGGTTTTATCATCTGATTTTGCTTCATTATTTCCTTCTGGTGCAACTTCGACTTGAGGTTTTTCTGCAGCAGCGACGGCCTCAGGATTGATGTCGACGACGGCATCAGGATTTTTGGCGGCTTCTGCCATCATGGCTGAAAAC
>JBIKWR010000200.1:0-4845 GCA_044356225.1 Bacteriovoracaceae bacterium
AGTGGATTTTGTCGTCATCATGCCATTAGCTCCTCATTTAATGGCCGATTACAACTTAACTCCTGCAAGCTTTGCAACTCTTGTTTCTTCCTACAATTTTAGCGGTGGGCTTTTTGGTCTTATTTATGGATTTTATGCTGACCACTATGACCGAAAAAAAATGCTCAATCTTTTTTTATTCGGATTTATCATCACCACTTTACTTTGCTCGCTGGCGCCAACTTTTGAGTGGCTTTTAATTTCCCGTACACTAACGGGATGTTTTGGAGGCATTGTTAATGCGATCGTTTTTGCCATTGTCACGGATATAGTTCCTATTGAGAGACGAGGCCGTGGTATGGGAGTTATCTCATCGGCATTTTCCTTTGCCAGCGTGTTTGGTGTTCCCTTGGGTTTGGCGATTGCCGATTATTTTGGTTGGCAAGCGGCATTTGTGATGATTGCGATTGTCGGTTCATTTATTCTCATTCTATCTGTGATGTATTTTCCTAAACTCTCACTTCATTTAGAAAAAAAGAGCACTATGCCGATGTGGCAGTCTTACAAAAATGTTCTGATGAATTCAAAATATTGGATGGCCTTTTTATTTATTTTTATGGTGACGGGATCAATCTTTGTGTTAATCCCTTTTTTAGGAGCTTATGCTGTGAAAAATATGGGGATTAAAGATAGTGATTTAAAATATATGTATTTGGTAGGTGGGCTTGTCACCATCATCACTGCACGAATTATTGGAATTATCTGTGATCGATATGATGTAAAAAAAGTATTAATCACTTTGATTTTAATTTCCTTTATTCCAATTACTCTTTATACCCAAGCCTCGAATATTAAGTTTGTCGTGTTTATTGTTTTGAGTGCATTTTTTATGTCATTAGTTTCAGGTCGCATGATTCCTTCAATGACGATTATTTCGCAAATATCATTACCTGAAGATCGTGGAAGTTTTATGAGTATCACCAGTTCAATTAGGGCCTTTGGTTCGGCGGTCTTAACTACGGTTGGAGGATTAATTGTTTATGAAGGTAGTGATGGGCGATTAGTTGGGTTCCATTTAGCAGGTTATTTGGCGATTGCACTTGGCATGTGTTTAATAATGTTAATAAAGTTTTTAAAAGTGAGCGATAAATCTAGGCCAAACTGATAATCAAAACTCCTACCGTATTTAAAAGTATTGAAATCCATCTGATAGTAGAAACATTTTCGTTTAACCAAAAATGACCAGCTAAACCGCTCACCACAATACCTGAAGAACGAGCTGCGGCGACATAACTAATCGGTGCTACTTCCATCGCCTTGAGAATCAAGGCATAGGCCAAGACTAATGAGAAACAGGCCTTTAAAGAATGAAAACGCGAATGATAAAATTCTTTTTTGATTGTTCCTTGCCACCAAAGAAAAGGGGCCATTATTAAGATGATAAATAAAAACATGATCGCTAAATATGGTTCGGTTTTCATATGTCGTAATCCAATTTTATCGACCACTAAATATCCAGCGATTGTAATTCCGGTAAAAGTAGTAAAGAGCCAACTTTTAAAACGGTTGATTTGATGTTTTTTTTCAAAAAGAGGCTCAATCACCAAAGCGATAATCGTCAAAATGATTCCTACCATACCTAAGATAGATGGCATTTCTTGCAGGTAAATCATGGCGATGATCACAGTGAGAAGAGTTCCGATGGCGCGACAATAGGGGTAGACAAAACTCAAATCGGCAAAGAGGTAAGCCTTGGTTAAAACCCAAAAATAAATCACATGGATCAAAGCTGAAAATACTAAACAATAAATCAGAGTTTGATTAGAAAAGAGAGAAGACCAATGAGTTGCTAAGTAGTAGAGACCGATGAGACCTGGGATAACCATGGCCAGCCATAGATAAGCAAGTTTCTCGATCGCCTGCTTGGCAGAGACATTCCAAAGTAAATGAAAAACAGATCCAAGGATTACCAGAATGAGTGCAGCAAATGACATGCTACTATCTTAAGCTAAGTTATTATAAAATTGAATTTCTATTAGTTCTATTGAGGCGATAAGAGGCAATTTTTATCTTTAAAAAATCTCTTAAACCATGGGTACCCTTAAAGTATGAAATGGGTACTTCGATTTTTGTTAATATTTTATTTGTTACTTTCTAAACCCATTGTCTGTGCTCAAAGTCAGTCTCAAGAAATGAGACCACAAGCTCAGACAAAAAACGCACCGGTGGTAAGTTTAGCTTGGGAGAGTAATTTTTTAGCACCTGACCAGGATTTCCTTCGTTGGATAAAAAATAAAAATTTTTCAAATAAACTAGAATTGTTAGAAGCTTTAAAAAACGAGAAGAGTCCATTTAGTGATTTAGTTGCTAAAGACAATTTTTTAATTTTTGGCGATAGTCAGTCTCCTCAAGGCAATGCCGCAGGGATTACAGATGCACAGGGAATGAGAGTTCGTGCCAGTAAAGAAGATCCTAAAATTGAGCGTTTTAGAATTATCATGTGGCAAGAAAATCCCCCTCTCACCGTGACGATTAATGCCAATAATACTCAAAATCAAGAGCAACATTTAGATATTAGGCGTTTTTCAGTTTGGAATAAAGACGAAGGGGCGAAGTTTGGAAATCAAGAATTATTTGATATCGCTTTAAAACCCCCTCACCAAGATCGAGGAAGTTGTATTAATTGTCACGATCAAGGTGAGAGGAAAAAATTTACAATGGAATTTGATAATGTTGCTGCTGGAGAAAGTGTGCGAATTTTTAAAGGTCGCTGCTTAGATTGCCATAATCATGAAAATGGTATTATTGATTTTCCCGATATAGCTAAAAGAGGGGCCTTTCATGGAACTGTTAATCTAGAGCAAAATTCAGTTGAAGCTTCTTTGTTAAATGATTATGACAAATTTATTAAACAAAATGAAATTTTAGCATTTTTTGGTAAACCAGATCCTCAAGCGGCCCGTCGTTATTCTAATTTTAACTCTCACATAAAAATGGATCAGTATTTTAATCAATGGCTTCAATCAGATTCGATTTTATCAGATTGGAATTTTTTACTGGCTTCGCTTTTGGGTTGTGATGATTTACAGCAAAAAACAATTCCGCAATTTGATTTAACAAGTTATCAAAACTTAAAAGAACGAATTTTAAGAAATGTTAAAAATAACAGCCTTGGTCCAAATCCCCAAGGGAAAATATTATCAAAAGAATTACTAGATTTTCATGGAAAAATTCCAGATGTTGATTTAAAGCAAACACAGTTTAACGCTAACATTAACTTACTAACTACTTTAGCGTTTTATGAAATGTTAAAAGGAAATTCCCCTGATAAAGTTTTTAGTGAAACGATGTTACGTGGTAGTTTTGTCATTACCGATACCTCTTTAACACCTCTGGACGTTGCCAATGTATTTTGGAAAAAGTTTTCGGCAAAAGTAGAAATGCCTGCAAGTTTAGAAATCAGTGTTAAGGAAATTTTGGCGCATGAACAACAAGACCAGTGCACAGCTTTAATGGCGATTGAGTCAAGCAAATTAAGTTTCAAAAAAAACGTAGGAGAAGTAAAATTAAGTGAAAAAAAGAAAGTTGATGATCGTGAAAGAGAAAACAACCCTGCTAAAAATGATTTAGGCCATGACCATTCGGGGATTGGATCACCAAATTTAAATCGTAAATAATACCTGCTCTCATTTTCATATCTCATAAAAAGTATTTTTTGAATCCAATGTATTTTACTTCTGAAAACTGCTTAACAAAAAAAAAGCCACTCATCGGTGGCCTTTTTTTTTACGAATTTTGATTATTTAAAAACATTTAAACTTCATTTCAACTTGATAACCTTCTCCGGCAATATTACCTAAAGTTGAACCACCGTGAAGAATGGTTCTGCCTTTGTCGTTAGTTGATTCTTTTTTTCCAAAAACAAACATACTACCACCAACTTCTTGGGCAACTTTTCCCGCAGTTTTTACCGCTTTATAATTTTTTTCATCCATGTCACCGGCATACTGATGTTTTTCTTCGACGACCGACATTTCCTTATCTTTAGAATCACAATAGTGTTTGGCTTGACTGCGAGCTTCTTCTAAGCCACTTTCCGGTGTTTCTGCCAATAATTTTACAAAATGGTTGCCATCGGCATTAGGGCGAACGTCTTTGTGATGACCACAACTCGAAATTAAAAATACAATCAAAGACATTAAAAAAACCACCACCATTTTTGGTTTCATGAACATGAGTAGCTCCTGTAAAAAAGTTAATTAAAAAAAAGCCGTCTTGGTAGACGGCTTTTAAACATTTGTATGGCGGGAGAGACGGGACTTGAACCCGCGGCCTTCTGCGTGACAGGCAGACGTTATAACCAACTTAACTACTCCCCCGGATCAAACAAAGTGTCACACACTATAGGGAAAATGAAGAAGCTTTTCAAGTTAATTCAGGTCAAAAAAAGCCGCAAAGCCAAGAGACTTAAGACAAAGGCAAATGCGTATTTCTTAAAAGTATCGCTGGCGGATTGTTCTAAACGCACACCAATAGGCGAGCCAAAGAGCGAACCAAACAAGATTATTCCTGTGATTGCCAAATTAAAATATCCCCACTGGAAGGGAGCATAGGGCGGGGCCACCACAAATTGAATACCTAAACCCAAAATGACGTAACTAGTCAATCCCGCGATGGTGGTGAATCCCATGGTGGCATTGGAGTACATGGAAACTTGATTGATGGGGATTCTTAAAATGGAGATGAACATGGGAACTAAGACCACTCCACCGCCAAGACCGGTGAGTCCAGCAATGATCCCAGCGATTAAACCAGTACTCATCACTATCCATTTTTGCTGGGGGAGAAATTGGTAATCAGTTTTTG
>JBIKWR010000201.1:0-4805 GCA_044356225.1 Bacteriovoracaceae bacterium
CGGCAGTCAGGATAACCAGAAGAGTCTTCATCCACCGCGCCAATATAAATTTTTTTCGCTTTTAAAATTTCCGCCCATGCCACCGCCATGGAAATAATAATTGAATTGCGAAAAGGCACATAGCTATCGGGAATTTCTTGACTATCGCCTTTAAATTTTTTCACACTAATCTTTTGATCGGTGAGAGAACTGCCGCCAATATCTTTTAAAAAAGCTAAATCGATGACTTTGCGAAATTCTTTGGCAACATGATAATGATCGGCAATGGCATGGAAACATTCCAACTCTTTAGTTTCAGTTTTCTGGCCATAGTTCACATGCAGAAAAGCTAGATGAGGATTTTCACTATAAGCGATGGCGGCAGTTACAAGGGAATCCATGCCACCACTCACGAGACAAATGGATTCGGGATTTTTTTTCATTTAAATATCCCGGCAGTAATTTTGAATAAAAGTTAAAATTTTGGCAGTTAAAAGTTTTGCCTGTTGTTTTTTATCTTGCAGTTCACCATCAGTAACTTGCACCATAATATAGAATTTAATTTTTGGTTCCGTCCCGCTAGGACGTAAATAAACAAAATGTCCGCCCTTGAGTCCAAAACCTAAAACATCACTGGGTGTCACCAAAATTTTTTCCGTCAAAGAGGATTTTTTATAGGTGGTTTGACCTGTTAAAAAGTCTTCCACCAATTCAATTTCTTCACCGGCAAAAGTGTTTTCCTTAAAATTCCGAAAAGAAGTCATAATTCTTTTAATTTTTTCAGCTCCCTCGATGCCAAAATAATCGAGGCATAAAAGTTCCTCACTAGAAAAACCAAACTCGCTGTAAATATCATCGAGGGCTTGGTAAAGATTTTTTCCCTTGAGTTTGTAAAACAAGGCAATTTCCGCACACAAGGCAACGGAGTGCACGCCATCTTTATCACGGACGCGGTCTTGCGGTAGATAACCAAAACTTTCCTCTGTCGCAAAGATAAACTGATAATCAGATTTTGCATCCTCATATTCTTTTAACTTTTTTGCCATCCACTTAAAACCAGTCAAAGTATTTTCAACTTTCACATCAAATCGTTTGGCGATGGTATCTTGAAGTTTGCTGGTGACGATGGTTTTGATAAACAAACTTTTTTTCGGCAATAGGTTTTTTGCTTTTTTTTGCGTCAGGATATAATGAAGCATCAAGGTGCCAATCTGATTGCCATTTAAATAATAAGGGCCAGTTTCTAAATTGAGTACGACTCCAAGTCGATCAGCATCGGGGTCAGTGCCAAAGGCCAAATCCGCTTTATTTTTGAGCATTAATTTTACTGCCAGATCCATCGCCTCAGGATTTTCGGGGTTGGGGCTTTTGACGGTGGGAAAATGACCATTGGGTTCAGCTTGCTCTGGGACGATCGCGACATTTTTAAATCCCATTTCTTTTAAAATGCGAAGACATGGTTTTTTTCCGGTGCCGTGGAGTGGAGTGAAGACAATTTTTAAGTTTTCACCCTTTTGTAAACAAAGCTCGGGATTGTAACTATAACTTTTAAGCATTTCATAATAGGCATTTTCAATATTTTGCGAAACCCATTGAATAGATTTTTGTTTGAGTCCTTCCTCAAATGCTAAAACCGGAATTTGAGACAGATCAGTCAGTCGGTTGTATTCCGAAATAATTTCTTCATCGATGGGAGGAGTGACTTGCGCGCCCCCTTGCCAGTAAGCTTTATATCCATTGTAAACCGGCGGATTGTGACTGGCGGTGATCATCACTCCGGCATGCGCTTTTAATTCCCGGATCGCCCAACTTAAAAGAGAAACTGGAGTTAACTCTGAAAAAATAGAGGCGGTGATTTGGTTGGCAGCAAAAACACCACAGACTTCTTTGGCAAACTCTAAAGAAAAGTGGCGAGAATCATAACTGACCACGATGGAAGTTTTTTGTTGGGGAAATTTTTTTTTCAAGGTATTGGCCATCGCCTGGGTCGCTCTTCTCACACTGTAGCGATTGATACGATTGAGGCCCATGCCTAAAACCGCACGAAGGCCACCAGTGCCAAATTCTAAATCTCGATAAAAACGATCGGTTAATTCTGTTTGGTTTTTTTCTTGTAAAAGTTTTTCAATTTCACTTTTATCGTTGGATGCGATAGCGGGATTGGAGATCCAAGATTTTGCGAGTTCTAATATATTTGAATCCATGATCGCCTTTTTTTGAGTCTGATTAATGTTTTATTAAGGGTCGAAATGTCTCAAAAATGATTCTTTTAAGCAATAGGAGATTCTACCGATAGGGGGCTACTTCTGAACCTTAACTTGGTGAGAATGTGCTTTTCAAGAAGGGCACATTGCTTTATAAATAGCTAAAAATTAAGGAATTTTAAGAAGTTAAAGGAAGGTGATTTATGGCCAATACCAGTTTGAAGCATAAGAAAAACATCGCCGGAGCTTGGTTTTGTACCGACGCTGATGATGACAATGGCGAAGGCTGTATCGCTTGTAACGTTTGTTACACCGGTGCACCCGATTTTTTTAAAGAAGATGAAGATGGTTATGCTTATGTTTATAAGCAACCTTCCAATGCCGCCGAAGAGGCCCTGTGCCAAGAGCAATTAGAGGCCTGTCCGGTGAGTTCTATTGGTAAAAATGGTTGATCGATTTGCGAGGGTAATGTGCTTGCCCTCGCAAAAATTTTTCTGATTAATAATTTAATTTATCCTATCGTGTTGTGTTCCAATCGTTCTGTGTCATAATTTTAAAATATTGTTTTTATTAATTTTTTAAACACAGGATGGTGCTATGGGGTCCATGGAGTTCACGACAATGCAATTGATCGGTTCAATCCTATTTGGGTTGGCGATTATCCACACGTTTCTCGTTTCAAAGTTTCAGCATATTGCTCATCATTACCCGGAAGGTTCGGTGGGTGAAAACTTTTTTCATTATATGGGAGAAGTGGAAGCGGTGTTTGGGATGTGGGCGGCGATTTTTGTAACTTATGTGGCCTTATCTTCAGGATTAGTGGTTTACGATGAACAACATCAAGTGGTTGGCGGAGCGATTCATTTTTTAGAAAGTTTAAATTTCACTGAACCGGCTTTTGTTTTTGTCATCATGTGTATGGCGGGGACAAGACCTGTGATCATTATGTCATCTAAGTTGATTACTTTTGCCGCAAAAGTTTTACCTTTCCCCAAAAAAATGGCCTTTTATATTTCTGCTTTAGTGGTTGGGCCATTGCTCGGATCTTTTATCACAGAGCCGGCAGCAATGACGGTGACCGCCCTTATTCTTCTCGATAAATTTTATTCTGGTCAGATGAGTGATAAATTTAAGTATGCCACTTTAGGACTTTTATTCGTCAATATCTCCATCGGTGGAACTCTCACTCATTTTGCTGCTCCTCCAGTTCTCATGGTGGCAGGAAAATGGGGTTGGGGCATGTCTCATATGCTAGGCCATTTTGGCTATAAAGCAGCAGTTTCCATATTGGTTTGTACATTTTTTGTCGCCATTCGTTTTAAAAATGAATTAACAGGTGAAGTGGCAGTTAAAGAAGGTGGCGACGGAAAGTTAGCTCCTCCATGGTGGGTGTATCTCACTCATATTTTGTTTTTGATTGGAGTGGTGATGACGGCTCATCATATGGTTTTTTTCTTAGGGCTCTTTTTATTTTTCTTAGGTTTTGCAGTAGTGACCAAAGAGTATCAAAGCAAATTAAAAGTGACGGAATCCTTAATGGTGGGATTTTTCCTCGGTGGATTAGTCACACTTGGGAGCCAACAAGAGTGGTGGTTAAAACCGGTGATCTCTTCGATGGGAGACGTAACCTTATTTACCGGTGCGACTATTTTGACCGCCTTTACGGATAATGCCGCTTTGACTTACTTAGGATCTTTAGTTCCAACCATTACCGAATCAGCAAAATACTTTCTAGTGGCCGGGGCAGTGACTGGTGGTGGTCTAACGGTTATTGCCAATGCTCCCAACCCTGCAGGATATGGTATATTAAAAGGTTCATTTGGTGCCGACGGGATATCTCCTATTGGATTGGCAAAAGCTGCCTTTTTACCAACAATCGTCGCCTACCTGGCGTTTTTATTTTTACCTAGCTTTGGATTATAATATTTTTTTTAATTGGGTGAGTTCACTTGAACCACCCAATTAAATTGATCTTTGATTCTGCCTTCTTGAATATTCAGTAGCGTTTCCCGTAAATTCAAAGAGATTTGGCCTTGAGGTTTGGCCAATTTATATTCAGTACCATCCTCTTCATTGAGACTTTCAATCGGAGTTAAGATGGCGGCGGTTCCACAACAGAAGGCTTCTGTGCATTCGCCTTTTTTGATCAGTTTAAGCAATTCATCAATCTCAAGTTTTGATTCATGAACTTTATAACCAAGTGTTGGCGCCAATTTTAAAATGGTATCGCGAGTAATGCCAGCGAGGATCGTATCAGTAAGTTTAGGAGTATGAATTTCGCCATTAATAACACAACAAAAATTCATGCCCGACATTTCTTCCACATATTTTTTTTCTATGCCATCGAGCCATAAAGTTTGCTGATAACCTTTTTGGTAAGCGGCTTCGCTCGATAACAAGCTCGCAGCATAATTTCCGCCACATTTTGCCATTCCCGTTCCTCCTGGAAACGCGCGCGCCATATTTCGTTGCACTAAAACTTTGACACTTGCACCAGTAAAATAGGAGGCAGAAGGACTTGCAAAGGTCAGAAAGAGATAACTCTCACTCGGCTTGATTCCCACATGAATTTGGGTGGCAAACATAAAGGGACGAATATAAAGGGATTCGCCAGTTTTGGTG
>JBIKWR010000180.1:0-5808 GCA_044356225.1 Bacteriovoracaceae bacterium
TTGAATTGAGCTTCTCTTTAGGAATCAAATTTTTATTGATCAGATCTTTATATCCTTCTTCCGTAGTATAAAGATGATGATTTGAGCGTTGACTTGATTTTAGAGCTTCAATGATACTATGTGTACCTATAATGATATCTTGATCCATGACTTTAAAGTTCCTTGAGAAGTTGTTCAATTTTTGCAAGAACTTCATCTTTGGAAACCTTCATAGACTCCCCAGTTTTTCTTATGACTATTTCTAATTTCTGATCGACTCCGTAATCTCTTTCTCCCAGTACTAATCTAATTGGAATTCCCAGTAAGTCTGCATCTTTAAATTTAAACCCAGGGCCTACATTTCGATCATCAAAAATTGTTTCGATTCCTTTGTGTGTTAAGGACAAATAGATATCTTCGGCAAACTTTAAAAATTTTTCATCTTTACTGATGACCGCAAAATAACATTGATAAGGGGCAATTGAAGCCGGCCAAATAATTCCTTTCTCGTCATGATTCTGCTCTATCGCCGCGGCAGCTGTTCTCGTGACTCCTAGACCGTAGCATCCCATTAGTGGAGTTTGAGATTTTCCTTCTTTGTTAAGGATGCTCACTTTCATACTTTTGGTATAAAGGTCTCCAAGCTGAAAAATATGGCCAACTTCAATTCCTCTAACTTCAACCATCAACTCATTACATTGTGAGCATAAATCACCTGCTCGAGCTTCTCTTAAATCTGCTACTTGATATTTATTAAGTTGAATTTTGGGAACAAAACCTAAAAGGTGGAAATCTTTTTTTGAAGCTCCTACACAGTATTCTGCTTCTAAATCAACTTCGCTATCTATGATAACTTCATACTTATCAGAAACTTTAGGACCGATAAAACCCTTTACTAAATTCAACTCATTAAGTGTTTGATCCTTTGAAATAAAAAAATGATCTGCTTTTAAAAAATTATTGAGTTTTATTTCATTTAATGAATCATCTCCGGCGACTATAATCATAAAATGTTTTTCAGTATTATCATAAACCGCTGTATAAACTAGTGACTTTAAACATTGTTCTTTAGAAATATTTAAAAACACACTCACATCATCAATTGTTTCTTTATTGGGAGTTGAGTGCTCTATCAACTTTTTTTCTGTCGCTGATCGAGATAGCGATTTTATTTTTCGTGATACGGCTCTTTCTATGTTGGCGGCATAATCACATTTTGAACATTTAAGAACTCGGTCTTCTCCCGAACCGGCCAATACTTGAAATTCATGGGTGCGAGCTCCGGCCGCTGCCATTTTGCCACCATCAGCTTCGACCACAATATATTTCAATCCCATTCTCTTAAAAATTTTTTCATAGGCTAAGTAGATGTCGTGATAAACTTTATCTAGGCATTCATTGCTATCGTGAAAACTATAAGCGTCTTTCATAATAAATTCACGACATCTCATCAAGCCATATCTTGGACGGATTTCATCGCGAAACTTAGTATTAATTTGATAAAGAGTAAGTGGAAGCTGTTTGTATGATTTAATCGTTTTGCGAAATACATCTGTAAAAGCTTCTTCATTTGTCGGTGACAAACAAATATCACGGCCTAAGCGATCTTTGGCCCGCAACATTTCTGGGCCCATTTTTTCCCAACGTCCTGATTCTTTCCAAAGCTCACCTGGAGTTATAAATGGCGGTAAAATTTCAAAACAATTGATTCGATCTAACTCTTCTCTGACAATTTTTTCAATTTTTTGATTAACCCTGATTCCCATAGGCAAAAAATAATAAAGCCCTGCTGCTGCCTTCATGATCATGCCAGAACGAATCATTAACTGATGACTTGGTATTTCCGCATCAGCTGGAACTTCCTTATATGTTTGCCAAAAACCTGTGGATAATTTCATAAACCTCTCTTCGCAGAAACTTATCTTAAAATATATTGAAGTTAAATGGAATTATGACGTGAAAGACTAGTTAATGTGCAAGGGCAATGGCCATAGGTAAATCATAAGCATCAACCACTTCTTTTTGAAGTGAATTAGCAGATACAATTTCATAAGCTGATTTTGTTTCTAATAACTTTCGACACAAAAGATTATGTAAATTATGCCCAGATTTATAGGTTGTCACACGGCCAGCAATTTCAAAACCTAATAAACTAAGATCCCCTATCGTATCTAAAATCTTATGACGAACACATTCATTTTTAAATCTTAGGCCATCATCATTAATAACTTTATAGTCATCTAAGACAATTGCATTATTAAGAGATCCACCTTTTATCAGTCCTCGGCGTTTAAGCATATCGACATCTTTTAACAAACAAAAAGTTCTTGCTCGACTGACTTCATTGATGAAATTTTCACAAGAAAATTCAAAAACTTCATTTTGAGTTTTAATTTGTGGATGAGCAAAAATTATTGTTGAATCAATGATCAATTTTGAACTAGGTTCAATTTTGGCATAGCGGTCCTCAAATTGAACTTCTATGGGCTCTAACACAATTAAGAACTTTTTGGATTTATAAAGATTTCTAAGTCCGGCTTCTTTCAATATAAAAACAAAAGATGCTCCTGAACCGTCCATAATTGGAATTTCCGGCCCATCAATTTCACACATGACATTATTGATCCCTAAACCATAAAAAACAGACAATAAGTGCTCAACAGTGTGGATTGTATGTTCACCAATACCAAGAGTGGTATTGTTTTCAGTGGCGATAACATTTTGAGAATGGGCCTTGATAATGGGACAATTTTTTAGATCTAATCGTCTAAACTGTATTCCTGTATCGGCTTCAGCTGGCTTAAGGGATAGAGTCGCCATTTTACCTGAATGTAACCCAATACCGGTTACTTTTACTTCTCTGGCCAAAGTTCTTTGAAATAACATATTACCCACTACTCTATAAGTTTCTACTTTTCAAAATTAAGACAGTTGAAAAAACTAGTATTTAGTTTCCTTTTATTCCAAAAGAAAACATTATTCTATTATATATTACTCTGGAGTTATTTCCTTACATTGAAACAAGAAAAATTTTCTTGGTGGAAGATGAGGCAAAAACGACTCAGGGACATGCGTAGCAATGATCATCTGTGTAATATCAATACATTAGATCTTGTCATCTATTTGAGATTCGAATTAAATCAAAGATTGTTCAAACTATTTACCGCTCGCTCAGATAAAATCCGACCTCTGGCAGTTCTCATAATAAAACCTTCTTTGAGTAAATAGGGTTCATAGACGTCTTCAACTGTTCCTCGATCCTCACCCAGTGTTGCACAAAGAGCATCTATCCCTACTGGACCACCATTGTAATACTTAGACATAGTTTCAATAATCTTTCGGTCCATTCTGTCTAATCCGTCTTTATCGATATTCATTAATTTAAGGGAAGACTCGACTGCTGCTTGATCAATTTTTACTAATTTTGTAACGACCGCATAATCTCTCACTCGATGTAAAATGCGGTTGACTATACGAGGGGTACCTCTTGATCTGGAGGCAATCAATACCAAAGCTTCTTCATCGATTTTTAACGCCATTTTTTCGGCATTTTTACGAATAATTTTTACTAACTCAGGAATTGTATAATAATCAAAATGGAGGTGGGCGATAAAACGATCTCTCAAGGGATTAGATAAAAGCCCAGACCTCGTGGTAGCACCAATCAAAGTAAAAGGCGGAATTGAAATTTGCATCGTTCTAGCGGAAGGACCTTGGCCGATAACAATATCAAGTCGGAAATCTTCCATTGCCGAATATAAAATTTCTTCTATTGATATATGAAGACGATGGATCTCATCGATAAACAAAACATCTCTTGGCTTAAGGTTGGTTAAAATCGCGGCTAAGTCCCCTTTTTTTTCCACTGCTGGACCACTAATCACATGAAGTTCAGTTCCAAGGGCCTGAGCAACAAGCATCGCCAAAGAAGTTTTTCCTAAACCTGGAGGACCAGATAAAAGCACATGATCCATCGCTTTTTTTCTAATATTTGATGAATTGACCATCAGTTTTATATTATCAATGACATTCTCTTGACCTATATACTCTTCGAAGTTTTTTGGTCTTAGTTGAATTTCCCTGAACTCTTCACCTTGATTAACTTTTGCATTTAAAAATGATTGATTTTCACTGTCCATTTCAATCCTTTATATTTCTTTTAGTACTTGTTCGACTAAAAGTTCTGATTTTTCGTAATTGTAAGTTTGCATAACTTTTTTAATTATCGGGTAAACATTGGCTTCAGGAAAACCCAATTCTTTAAAAGCTAACAAGGCCTCATCTACAATGGAATAATTGTTAACTGTTCGATTTAAATTTAATGTATTTTTGGAATCTTTGCTTTCTAGGGAAGTTATCGCCATCTGATTTTGAAAGTCTTTGATATGTGACTGCAAATCGAGAATGACTTGAGCGGCAACTTTAGCTCCAACACCTGGAGTTTTTTGAATGGTTTTTTTATCATCTAAGGTAATCGCTTTAATTAAACTTTCTACTCCCAAAAATGAAATTAAGGAATATGCCGATTTAGGCCCGACTCCTTTTACTTTTAACAACAAATCGAAGAATTTTTTATCATGATGATGCCTAAATCCAAAAAGGGCCTGATATCCTTCTTTGATTTGATGGCTAATAAACACCTCTAAGGAATTCCCTTCCGAGACTATTTCAGAAAAGAAAAACTCATATCCTATACCGTTAGGCATCTCGAGTAATGTTGTGTGCCCATTACTCAATTTGACTTTTCCACTTAAAAAACCAATCATAATTATCCTTCCTTCAACATGTGATCGAGTGATTGAGCCAAACTTCTTTTTTTCTTATAAAGTGATTTTTGTTTGATTAAATGCGATTCCATTTTTACGGGTAGCGAGTTTCGATGCAGATAATGACAAACTGCTGCTGCTGTGGCATCACTTGCATCATGTGTTATATATGACTGTTTTCCTAAAATCATATTCAATGCCTTTTGCATGGCCAATTTATCTGCATGACCAAATCCTGAAACCGACGATTTAATGAGATTCGGTGAATATTCAAAGATTTTATCTTGATCAAAAATACTATCCAAGGTTTCCGCTGCTGCAAAAAAAGCTGCCAAAATAGCCCCTCGCGATTGGGCCAATTTAATTATGGCGGTTGGAGATTTTACATAGATCAAAGATTCTAAGCTAATCTCATCAGGTCGAATTTTTAAAAAAAGATTTTTGGCTTGAGAATAAATTGACTTAACTCGTCCAGGGAAATCGCCATCTTCATGAAAATTTAAAACACCGGTTTCTAATAAATCGACTTTCTTTTGATTGATCTGGATCGCTGAATATCCTGAAACACGTGAACCTGGGTCTATGCCTAATATAATCATTTTCAGATTGTATCTCTAACTTTTATCAACTGAAAACTTGAAAATCAGGCTTTATTTTTAAACATAGTTCCTAAATAAAAAAGTAACATGCCTCCAATAAATTGAACCAGCTCAGGTTTGGCATAATCACCATTTGATATGCCAGAAAAAAGGCACAATCCAACACTAGAAAAACCGACCAATTGCATTCCTAGGCCAATATAAAAAAAAGTAGCTTTCGACATGGATTCAACGTACTGAAATTTATTCATTCTGAAAACATGATTTCATAACAAAGTCCACACTTAAGCTTTTCCGTTCTTTTGAAATAAGTTATTATCCCGGCATGAGTATATTGTTATCCGCGAAACCAATCAAAGAAGATCATTTTCCAATTTTAAAAGATAAATTCAAAAAAATATGCCTTAAAGGCAATAAACCTAAAATTGTTGTCATCTTGGTCGGTCATCATGCTGCCAGTGAAA
>JBIKWR010000008.1:0-39029 GCA_044356225.1 Bacteriovoracaceae bacterium
ATTTATCAAAGAACTTGGAGCGATTTTCGATTTAATTCGTTTAGATGCTCATGTGAATGAAACTTCATTCATGGAAACTTTAAGTAAGTTTAACCAAGACCCTTTAGTCCATGGAATATTAGTTCAGCTACCACTCCCTGAACAATTAGCATCAATCGATACTAGTCAACTGATCCACCCACTTAAAGATGTGGATGGGTTTCATCCTTTAAACCAGTTTGGGATTTTACAACAAGGGGAACATTTCAAGGGTCCTTTTGCTTGTACGCCCAAGGCTATTTTAAAAATTCTTGATTTTTATAATGTAAGCGTGAAAAGTAAAAACGTTCTAATCATTGGACGGAGTATGATTGTCGGTAAGCCCCTTGCCAACTTGTTACTTGCGAGAGACGCCACTGTGACTATTGCTCATTCAAAAACAAAAAACTTGAAAGCAATTTCAAAAGCTTCAGATGTTATTGTTTTAGCAACAGGAGCTCCTGAATTTTTTGATAAAAAATATTTGGGAGATAATCTTCCAGTCGTTATTGACGTTGGAATTTCCAAAAATTTTCAAGGTAAAATTTGTGGAGATGCAAAGTTTGAAGAAATTAAATCACTATGTTCAGCGATCTCTCCTGTCCCCGGAGGAGTTGGCCCAATGACCGTTTTTTGTCTCGCAGAAAACTTACTAACTTGTTATCAATTACAAAAAGGCTCATAAAATGAATCTCGATAAAAAAATCTTCCTCCATGATCAACATCTAAAACTGGGTGCTAAAATGGTTCCTTTTGCTGGTTATTTAATGCCAATTCAATACCACTCCGTCAAAGATGAAGCCTTGAGTGTCAGAAATCATGTTGGTATTTTTGATGTCTCTCATATGGGAGAATTTTGGGTTGAAGGTAAAGATGCTTCAGTTTTTGTAGATTATTTAATTACTAATGAATTTTCTAACGTACCAAAAAACAAAGCTGTATACTCTCCTCTTTGTAATGAACAAGGGAAAATCATTGATGATCTCATTGCTTATAAAATCGATCATCATCGAGTTTTAATTTGTGTTAATGCTGCAAATCTTGAAAAGGATTTTGCCTGGATCATTTCCAAAAAAAGTGGATTTGATGTAACCATTACAAATAAATCCAATGAAACATCGTTAGTGGCCATTCAAGGTCCAAAATCAGCTTCTATCCTCGCAGCTTTGGGCATCAATGACGTTGAGGATTTGTCTTATTATTCAGTGCTTGAATTTAAAAATCTCATTATTGCACGTACCGGATACACCGGAGAGGATGGTTTTGAAATTTTTGGACCTCACGAGTCTATAGCAGTTATTTGGCACAAGGCCTTAGAGCTTGGAGTAGTCCCTTGTGGTTTGGCAGCAAGAGATGTGTTGAGGCTAGAGGTTTGCTTCCCTCTTTATGGAAATGAATTGTCTGAACAACTGACACCCCTAGATTCAGGTTTAAAATGGGCGGTTAATTTCAATAAAAATAATTTTATTGGAAAAGAAGCTTTATCTGAATATTCCCCTCAGTTTTCCTTGATCAAACTCTTGGTTGAAGGGGCAATTCCAAGAAAAGACTTCGAACTATTTCAAAATAACCAGGTTATTGGCAAAATAACATCTGGCACAATGAGTGTTGTGCTAAATAAAGGTATCGCCTTGGCATTAATTCAAAAGGAGTTATTTTCAAACAATCAAAAATTGATTATTAATGTTCGAGGAAAACAATTACCAGTTGAAATAATCAAAGCGCCCTTTGTTAAAGGTGGACATAAATAGATGAGCTCGCAAATCCCAAATAATTTACGATACACATCAGAACACGAATGGATAAAAATAGTTAACAATCTAGCAATTGTTGGAATTACTGATTTTGCCCAAAACTCCTTGGGTGATATTGTCTTTGTTGATTTGCCAGAAGAAGGAAAAATAGTTTCTAAAGACTCTACATTTGGAACAGTTGAATCAATAAAATCAGTGAGTGATCTCTATGCTCCATTGTCAGGCACAGTTGTGGCCGTTAATTCACAATTGGTCACGACACCTGAGCTAGTGAATAAAACCCCTTATGATTCTTGGATGATTAAGATTGAGTTTACCGATGAGTCTGAGCTTTCAGACCTTCTCTCACCCGAAAATTATCAGTCTATTCTAGAACAGCATTAATTTTTTCCCAATTTACCAACTTTTCTTCAATAATTTTTATTGCACTAACTGATATATTTTATTTTTATTTTCCCATTTTCACTTGCAATTCATTTAATACAAATCACTTAATTTGCCCTTTACGAACAGTTAATAAATGTTCATACTCCAGTTCTTCTTTCGACTTGTTAATGGGATAAGTTTAATGACTGAACAATCTGAATCTATTCAACTTCTCAATACTGCAATCGTAAAAAGCAAAGAAAAAAAAATTGATAGTTCATATGAATCGCGTTTAAAAAATCTTTGTCAAAAACCCGTCATGGAGAGCTTGAATAAGGCCATTATTCATTTATCGGAAACTCAAAATATTTCGCGAGATCAAGCTGCCTCTCAAATAGTCGAAACGTTAAGAGAGTTGGATCGAGTTTGGTCTGATTATGTAATGATGGAAGGAATTTCAAAGCTGAAAGAAGTTTTGCAAACTCACTAATTATTTTAAGTTTTTACTACAAATCCCCACTTAATAACTGCAACTCCATCTTTATTAAGCATCCCTTTTGGTGGATTAGGAAATGGACCTGCTTGATTGAAGGACTCAACTGCCGCATCATCTAATTCTTTAATTCCACTTGTTCCTTTTATTAAAACCTGAATTATTTCACCTTCGGCATCAATGTAAATTTGTAATGATGTAATGTGATCGTCATTACCGCTTAATGTTCTTCCTGATTGAAAGAGCTTTTCCGTTTTCTCCCTTAAAGAACGACCCCAAAATTGCTCAAGTTTCTGCCTAATTCGATGATAAAAACCATAATATTTAAATTCTACGGTGTTAAGCTTAGTAACATCTCCAAGCTGAACATCTTCAATATAATCATTATTACTAGAAACACCTTTGGAATCATTGCTGCCAGTTTTTAACCCACCAACTTCTTCATCCATTTCTTCTTTTACGAGAGGATTGGCCTGAACTACTAGATTCCCCACCCCAAAATTCTCAAGTGAAATTTTCTGAGGTGCTAATTTTTGACTTCGTTTTTCCTGTAATTTTTCCGTACTTTTTATACTTTTTTTATCTTTTTCGCCGACACCCGCTTTATTAAAAGTATCAATTTTTTCTGCAATCGTTTGTCGGTCTACTATTTGATTTTTTTCACCCAAAAATCGGGAGTCAGTAGGCTTTTCTTCTACTCCCTCTCTCTCTGTATTAACAATTTGATTTGGCAAAACTATATTTTTTTGATTATCACTTTTAACCTTCATTCTGTTTATGATCTCTTCAGCATCAACTAAATCTAGTTTAATCAAATTTTTATCTTCATAAAATGGAACCTGCTTCTGTTTAAGCTCAAAGTTAAGAAGCATTAATGCGGAATGGAATAGCAACGAAAATAAAAATGTTAAAAAAATCTTGTTATTTATCAGATTATTTTTGTTTGATAGGCTCATATTCAAGTTAAAATGCCTCTATTTTTTATTATTTTTTCAAAAACAATTCGGATGTTTAATGCAAAATCATTAAAACGAATGAATAAATACATTTATACGGAAAACATTACTAGTTCTTGAATATTTTAGTCTGAATATTTTAGGGGCATGATACTTTTTAAGTAAAAATTAATTTTTCTTTCATTTTTATGAGTATTGCATAACTAATTATTAAAAAATTTATCGTCACCGTAAATAACTTCATTTGAATCCTGATCTTTTGAATTTTCTGTTTCTGGAAAAAAACCTTCTTTATTTCCAGGCTCGTTCCCAATTACAAATGACTCTAAGAAAGCGTTTCGATCATAATTATCCAAGGGCTCCCCAGTTTCCTTGTCTATATAAATATTTACGATTCCATCCGGGACAATAAAATCAACTTCTCCATGTTTTGAAAGATACTGCCTCATGTATTCTTGCCAAATTGGTAACGCTGCCTTGGCACCTGTTTCTCCCCATCCCATTGTTTTATTGTTATCAAACCCCGTCCAAACGCCTACCGTAATTTTTTTACTAAATCCCAAAAACCATGCATCCACATAATTGTTTGTAGTTCCAGTTTTACCGCCAATAAAATTACTCAGACCTTTCGCAGACTGACCTGTCCCTGACTTAATTACTCCTCTAAGTAAGTTTGTCATCAAATATGAAAGTCTTGTGTCATACACTTGAGTTTTATTTAATGAGGCCAAAAATGGGTTTTCTCTTTTTTTCGTTTCCTCATCCTCAGAGTTTTCAGGATTTGATTCGGTATTTCCTTGTGAATCTTGGACCGACTGATCATTCGTTACTTTTTCTTGAATATTAGATTCATCCTCTTCCATAGCCTTTTCGGCTACCTCTTCCTCGCTGGCCTCTTGATTTTCGAGAGAAATGAGCTCATTAACTGTTTCTTTTATTTTATACTCATGACCAAATTTATCGACTATGGAAACTATGGAGTAAGGGTTAATTTTTTTTCCACCATTGCCTAAAACTGAATAGATTTTTGTTAAATCTAACAAAGTAATGCCAAATGTACCTAGGGCCACTGATAAATCCTTAGGCAAATCAGCATTTCCTTCTAATCTTTCTATAAATTCGACTAATTTTGAGACTCCCATTGATTGAACTAGTTTAATAGTGGGTACATTGCGACTTACTTCTAAGGATTTACGAAACGTTATGGGACCCATAAATTTATTGTCATAATTTCTTGGTTTCCACATTAATCCCCCCTCTACACTATGAAGGGCTTCGGGTGTATCTTGCAAAATGGCATTTGGTAAAAAACCTTCTTCTAGAGCTTTTGCATAAATGACGGGTTTAAAAGCAGAACCAGGCTGTCTTAAGGATTGAATAGCGCGATTAAACTGTGATTTAGAAAAATTAGAACCTCCAACCATGGAAATTATTTCTCCTGTCGTAGGGTTCATCGCCACTAAAGCAGCTTCTATTTCCGGATTTTGCTCTAACCTGCACTTTAAAAATCGTTGTTTAAAAAAATTGATCGAATCAGGATTATTTTTTTCTCTCTCACTGAATTCTTTGGCCAAAAGTTGTGACACAAGTGGGCTTTTTAATGGATTGGTAAGAATTGAGACGAGGACTTCATCACCTTCTTTTACGATTTCATTAGGATTAGTTACGTAGGACCAATAGCTATTATCTTCTGACAGCTCTCTCTTATAGGCCCATCTATATTCATCTAGCGATATTATGCCGGGCACTCCTCCAATAGAAACATAAATGGCTTTTTGAGAAGCATTTACTTTAGTAACAATGGCCTTGTATTGGGTACTCGTATTTAAAATGGGAATTAATTTATCTTCTAAATGAATTCCATTTTCAAAGTGGGTGTATTTTTCCAAAGACTTTGTTTCTTTATCTAAATTTTCAATAGCGATAAAATTATCTTGGGTAAAATCCATCTCAAATTCTACTTTTGCATCGGAGTATAACTTAAAATAATGTGAGTTTTCTTTAAATAGGCTTTCTCTGTATTGCAATATAATATTTTGACGTTCTGTTTTATCCGGATAATTAACCTGAACTCCAATAAACCCCTGTCTTCGATCGATCTCTTTAACTCCTGCATTTATTTCTTTTTCACCAATTTCTTGCATTTTCCAATCGAGGGTAGTTAAAATTTTTAAACCATCGTTATGGAATTTTTCCTCTCCGATTAAATTGATCACTCTCTGTCTTACCCAATCGGTAAAATGACCGCCTTTAAAACTTTCTTTTTTTCTTAACCGTAAAACCAAAGTATCGGTTGAAGCATCTGAAAATTCTTGTTGAGTAATTTTTTTTGTATCGAGCATTCTATTAAGAACGTATTTTTGGCGATCTTTTGAAAATTGGGCATTGTTATAAGGAGAATAACGTGCAGGTGCCACCAATAATCCAGCGATCATTGCACTTTCTGAAATAGTAACTTCACTCAAATCTTTATCAAAATAACCACGAGCCGCTGCTTTAACACCATAGTATCCACCTCCCAGGTAGACTTGGTTTAAATACAGTTTTAAAATATCTTCCTTAGAAAATCTTTTTTCAATTTTTATTGCCAGTAAAAAATCACGCATTTTCCTAATAATAGACCGTTCTCGATTAAGTAAAATAGATTTAGCTACCTGTTGGGTAATCGTGCTTCCACCTTGAACAACTCTACCCGCTTTAATATTTTTTAATAAGGCCCTAATGACTCCGCCAATATCAACTCCCGAGTGTTCGTAAAACTTATCATCCTCTGCTGCTAAAAATGCCGATATAATCACATCTGGAATTTCTTTTAACTCAACAATTTCTCTCTTTTCATTACCCGCTTCAAGTAAAACCTCACCATCTCGGCTTAATATTTGAGATTGAACAGGAGGAGAATAATCCGCCAAGCTTTCAATCCCTGGGAGCGTTAAATAAAGATAGAGAATCCCCATGGTGAAAAAAAAGAAAAGTAGCAAACATAGAGATAAGAGGAATTTAAAAGGGTCTTTTAAAAATAGCTGAATCAATTTTTGTTTTAAATTAGTATTTCTAATTTTTTCTTTAAAACTCTCTAGCATGTTTTTGAACATATTCTCTTGACCTTTCTTCAAAATAAGTAAGCAACGAGGGTAGCTGATCTAAATTGTCTAACTCCAAAAACTTTTCATCGAAGCTATAAATATTGGTACTTTTCTTTTCACTTTCAACTACATTTGAGAACACTTTAAATGCTCCGGTACTAAAACCTGTTTTATCATTATTAAATTTTACCAGAGTTGGTACCGCATTAAAATTAATATGAATATCAGATTTAAAATATCTGTCAGTATTTATGTTAAAAACTGCTTTTAGCTGACCATGCGTATTTTCACCGTCGACATTTTTCCATGGAAAAATAGAGGCCATCAATATTTCTGATAACTCTCCCTTTGAAATTAGAACTGATTCATTTGTTTTATTGTTATAAAAGTTAACAAAAATTGGAGCATTTAGCTCTTCTAAATATTTTTTTCCAAAAGTTAAATGTATAAAGCCTTCAATCTTTTTTGCCATCTTTGAAGTTAAAAACTCATCTTTTTTATCTAATGATTGTAAAAACTTGAACCAGTGCCATTCAGCAAGTTGTGCCGATCCATAGTGCACATAAAGTGCGATGATAAGACTAGACAGTCCCGAGGTAACAAAAATATTCGGTTTTAAATTGTTTTCCTCCAACACTTTAACTAGCCTCAGAAAGCCTGTTGTGCGAAGCAACCCCGGGCCAAAGTTTACAGAAACTATTCGATTTTTAGTTGCATTTTCAACTAAGTGTTCGTTTGAGACTAGATTTTGGTTGCTGTCTATTTTAGGACCTACTTCATAACTAATAAATTCTTGATTGATTTTTGATTTTTTGTTTTGAATATTAACACCAGAATACAATTCCCTGGACCCAATGCTTTTATCCTTATTGTTTGCATCAATGGATGAACAAGAATAAGACAAGGATAAAAAAAATATAAATAAGAGATTTATCAATCGAGATTTTCTTCTTTCAGTGAATCCGTTAAAATTTTAATTTTCTTTTCAATTGTACTAAGATCTTTTTTGCATTGTTTATATAGTTTAATACCTTTTTCAAATTTTTCTAAACTTTGCTCAAGGTTCGTTTCGTTGCTTTCTAATGACTGAACTAATCGCTCAAGTTCTTTTAGGCTTGATTCAAAAGTTGATTTTTTTTCTTTTTCCATACCGCTTATCCTTTTGAATTAAGAAGGTCCTGTCAAATTAATGACGTGGTATCGATGCTATAGGCAATTATAATAGTCTAGTTAACACGCTTTATCCATGTTGATTCAGATGAGAATTTGAATTTTTTACTTCAAGCGATGGTCAATTTTTCCCACCCATACGCCAAAATTCTGTTGATTGTTACAATCTAGATTAATGGACTAGGAAAAATAGTCCTATGAGAAATATGACTATCAACAAAAGGGTCATTAATTGAAAAATCTTTGGGTTTCACTATCGGGAGCAGTTGCTCAACAACAAAATGTCGACACTATTGCGAATAATGTGGCGAATGCCAACACTCCTGGATTTAAAAAAGATCAACTCGTTTTTAAGGAATATTTAACTGCATTAGAAAGAAGCCAGAATCATATCGATATTCCAAATAAAGAATTTAAACCAAAAGATTTTTACCATAGTGGTGGAAACGAAAATAGCTATGTAAAAGTCGATGGAAGTTATACTGATTTTCAACAAGGTCAACTCTCTCCTACTGGGAATCCTTTGGATCTTGCAGTCAATGGAAGGGCATTTTTAGAAGTATTAACTCCGCAAGGACTACGATTCACTAGAAAAGGTTCTCTCACGCTATCTAAAAATAATGAATTGGTAACTTCAGAGGGCTTTAGAGTTCTTTCTTCACTCCCTGCTGGAGAAGCACCCGCTAACGGCCAAGCCACCCAGCTGCAAGATCCCAAATCAAGAATTATTACGATCCCTAATGGAAGTTCAATTTCTATAAATCTCGAGGGAGATATTAGAGTAGATCGAAATGATGTTGGTAAAATATCCTTAGTTGAATTTAATGACATTCATGCATTAAAAAAAGAAGGGACAAGTCTTTATATAAATCCCTATGCAAACAATATTTCTTCTAATTCAAATAGTACGATTCACCAAGGATTTATAGAAGAATCTAATGTCAATGTTGTCAATGAAATTTCAGATCTTATCAAGGCCAACCGACATTTTGAAAGTATCCAAAAGGCAATAAAGGCTTATGACAATATTTCCGGTAGGGCCGTAAATGATATTTCTCGTTTTTAAAAACTTAAAAGGTGGTGATCAATGTTAAGAGCTTTAAATACCGCAGCGACAGGAATGGCGGCACAGGAAACAAATGTTAGTACCATTTCTAACAATATTTCAAACGTCAACACCACCGGTTATAAAAAAAGCAGAGCTGAATTTGAAGATTTACTCTACCAAACAATCAAAGAACCTGGTGCACGTTCATCAACAGATACTGAGTACAATGTTGGGCTACAAGTGGGATCAGGAGCAAAAGTATCTGCAGTAAAAAAAGAATTCACTACTGGTAGTCCTCAGATAACGAACAACCCCTTTGATTTAATGATTGAAGGTGGTGGATTTTTTGGCATCATGATGCCAAACGGAGAAGTACGTTTTACCAGAGATGGATCTTTTAATGTTGATGCTCAGGGTGGTCTAGTAAATAAAAGTGGATTTAAAGTTTATCCTGGAATAACAGTTCCTCCAGGAACGATGAGTGTCAATATTTCCAATTCTGGAGATGTCGATGCTTATACTAATGGATCAACAGAGCCACAAACGATTGGCAGTATTCCTATCTTCACATTTGTGAATGACCCTGGACTAAAATCTTCTGGTGGAAACTTATTCTCTGCTACCACCAGTAGTGGAGCTCCTCAACAAAAACCCGCCGGCACAGACAATGCTGGTTCTATCCAACAAGGCACATTAGAGAGTTCTAATGTTCAAATTATGAATGAAATGACTAATTTAATTAAAGCGCAAAGAAGTTATGAAATGAATGCCAAGGTGATGGGAGTTGCAGATCAATTACTGCAAACCACAAACAACATTAGGTAAAAATTGACTATGAAGTTAATCGGTTTAATCATATTTACGTTACTAATTGCCTCTTTGTTAGTTACGGAAATAAAAGCTTGTGAAATCATCTTACATTCACAAATTATTTATGAAAGCCCGTCAGACTTATTAAAAAAACCAGAATCTTTGTTTAAAGAAATAAAAAATTGTCCAGAAAAACTGGCCTTGGAAGTGGCCAACTTTCTGATAGAATCTGAAGGCGAAATCCATCAAAATGTTCTTCAGGAGCATTTGTTACAACGTTTTAACATTAGCACTCAAATTACACCTACCAATTTAAATGCAATTTCCCTAACAACCCTATTAACAAAAAAACTTGATAATTCTCAAGAGTTTTTACTAGAAAACATTATTTTAAATTCTCACAATAAAATTTTAACACTAAATGAAAGTGAGACTCTTAATATAAAGTGCGACGAATGTTTAAAACCAGGTCATCAAAAATTAATCCTCTTTATAAACAAGCGCGAAGGTCTCGAAAAATTCTGGATCGATCTAGAAATTAGTAAAAAAGTATTAGCGTTAAAATCTATCAGTAATATTAATTATAACTCTGCTTATTCTGAACAGCTCTTTGAGAAAGTTTGGATTAATACCAAAACACCAGAAAAATACACTTTTAATTTTTCAGATCTTTCTTTTCAAAAAACAGTTAGAACAATTGAAAAAGGCACTCTCATTACCGCTGATATGTGGAGGGCAGTAAATCTGGTACAAGCAGGCTCTACCGTAAATATAATTTTTCAAAGCACCAATTTAAGTGTCTCTTCTAAAGCCTTGGCCAAACAAAGTGGCAAATTTGGCGATGTTATACAACTCATAAACATTACAACCAAAAAGAATATAAACGGAACCATTATTGGAAAAGATCAAGTTAAGGTAGAACTATGAAAATTTTTATTATGTTTTTAATGTTTAGTGGATGCTCAAACTATGTACAAAGAATGCATCAAGAGATCGATCGAGGGAAAGGACAACGAGCGCTCAATGTTGATCAAAGAGAAAAATTTAATATGTATAGAAATAATGAAAAAGGTGAATTTCGTTCACTAGATTATCGCAACCAAGTTGAACCATCTGTGAGTACATCTGCTAAAAAAAATCTCAATCCCGCAGTTAAACGTTTTTATCAAAGTTCCAAAAGAAGATATAATGCCGAAGACTTAGTTGATAATGAAGATAGTGGCAGTCTCTGGGCAACAAATGGTCAAGAATCGTTTCTATTTAGTAAAAATAATTACAAAAGAAATGGCGATATCCTCGTTTTAAATGTCAAACATAGTTTAAAACAAGAAATTGGAGCTGAACTAGCAAGGGCCTTCCCTACTTTCCCTGAGAAATCTACTGATAAAAAGAAAGAAGGCAATGATAGCAAAGAAAAAGGCAAAGAAGGTGAAGATCAAAAAGCTCCTGCGTCTGAAGATAAAGCCAAGCCTGTTGCAGATGCTGAAAATAATCCTAAAGCACCGATTGATCCAGAAAAAGTCTATGATAAGTTATCAGCGGTAGTTATCGAGGAAATCAATAAAGATCATTTGTTAATTCGAGGTAGAAAAGATGTACTCTATAAAAAAAGCAAACGAACGATAGAGGTTCAAGCTCTTGTTTCGAGAAGAGATATTTTAGATGACGACACAGTAGACTCCGCAAATATTATCGAATCCAACGTGAATGTATTGAGGTGATTTAATGAGAATTTTTTTTATTTGTTTGTTTATATTCCCTCTGTGTTTTGCTGCTGAAACAAGACTAAAAGATCTCGTTACAGTCAAAGGCGTAAGAGATAATCCTCTAATTGGCTATGGATTAGTCATTGGATTAAATGGCACGGGAGATGGTGGAGGAGATATCACCACTACTTCGCTTAAAAGAATGTTTCAAAAACTTGGATTAAATCCGCAGAAAGAAGTTTCTAGTAAAAATGTTGCCGCCGTTATTGTTACAACAAAAATGCAACCCTTCTCTAGAATGGGACAAAAAATAGATGTAGTTGTCAGTTCAATTGGTGATGCCAGTAGCTTGGGTGGTGGAACTTTACTTGTAACTCCTCTCAAAGGTGGTGACGGCCATATCTACGCCATCGCTCATGGTCCCCTATCTATTGGAGGCCTCACTCAAGGTCAGAAATTTCCAACGACAGCATCAATTTCAAGTGGCGCTACGATTGAAAAGGAAATTGATTTAGATTTTCATAAAAAGAAATCTATACGGTTTAATTTAAATTCTCCAGATTTCACAACAGCCGCTAGAATTGAAAAGACCTTAAACCAAGAACTAGGAGGGAAATTTGCTACCGCGAAGGACTCTTCTACTATTGACCTTGTTATTCCAACTCACTATGAAAGAAATGTTATTCAATTAATGGCAATCATTGAAAACTTCAGAGTGAATTCAGATAATGCTGCAAAAGTTGTTATCAATGAAAAAACGGGAACTATTGTTGCAGGAGGAGATGTCGTAATTAAAGAAGTGGCCATTAGCCATGGAAACTTGACTGTAGAAGTTGGTGGTGAAGGAGATAAGGGTAAAAGTGGTAGTGTGCATCTTATGAAAAAAGGTACAAGCTTGAACGATTTGGTCAAGAGTTTGAATGCACTTGGTGCAGGACCTGATGACCTAATAGCAATCTTTAAAACCCTAAAACAAAACAATTCAATTTTAGCAGAAGTTGAGTTTCAGTAACTGGTATTTCAGTAGTAGGTAAATTGGAATATGGGGAGTATTTGACTGGGACAAAACTTCTAAACAGTGATAAAATGTTAAGTGAGATAAAGTAAAGTCCAGGATGGACTTTGATAAACTAGGATGGTTTAGTTTGGTTGATAAAATTCAAAACATTAATCATATAAAACATCATGGATCTCTGCGTTCCGATACAAATAAAGTTGAGATAAATAATCCGCAGAAAAAAAGCAATCCTTCTAAAATCTTTGAAAACAATGTTCCTGAAGAATATAAAAAAGTCGCAGAAGGTATGGAGTCCCAGTTTGCCAGATTAATGATCGAGCAAATGAAAAAAACAGTCGAGAAAAATGAAGAAGGTAGCTCTGCTCAAGATTTTTATGACTCTGTCATGACAAATGAGTATGCAGATTTAATGTCCAAAGGAGATGGACTTGGATTACAAAAAGTAATTCTTGACCAGCTATATCCTCAAAGATTACAGAACAATTTTAAAAAATCGTTGCAAAATAAAAACGAAATTTATATCCAGCAAAAAGACTTAAAATTAACGGAGAATGAGATTAAAACAGGAGTGCAAAAATGAATTCGATTGATAATAATAGCCGCGCCAATTTTTTCCCAAATTCAAAAAATGAAAGCGTTGATAGGGTCAAACAACAACAGCATGCTCAAATGCTTAAATCTCGAAATGATTCTGACCGAGCACTAAAAATTAAAACAACAACTGAGAAAGATGCAAAAGTTGATATCAATGATGCCATTAGGGATTTTAGTCGAATAAAAAAAGCTGTTGATGCAGCTCCTGAGCCTGATAACGCTGATAAAATAGCCAGGCTTAAAAGCCAAATCAACGCAGGAACTTACCAAATAGACTACGATGCTTTGGCTGATAAAGTTTTACAACAAGAATTTTAAAAACAGTAATGTTAATAACGAGACGATAAATTATGAATGGAATGGAACAGGCATATTTTCTTATCACGGATCTATGGAAAAGATTTTGCGAGTCTCATCAAACTCTCTTTGATTACACTTGTGATGAATACGGGTTGCTCCTAAAAAGTGATATCGATGCTATCCCACTATTGTTAGACAAAAAACAAGCCATAATTGATCATATTCACAACTTAGAAAAAATTAGAACAAAAGTTATTACTGATTTAAATAATACCTTGGGAACAAAAAAAATTAACAATGTAACTGAGTTAATTATCTTTTTTGAAGATTATGAAACAAGTCAAAATAAAAATTTTTTATTCCGTTATAATTCACTCTTAATAGAAGTTATTGAAAAAATAAGAAAGCAAAATCGAAAAAACCAAATTTTTATCAATAAATCATTAGCAAGTATGAAGGCACTCCGCGAAGAAGTTGCAGGAATTAAATCTTTTCATTCTTACAATAATAAAGGTGCAGTACAAAATACTGTAAAACAAAAATAGTTTCCGAGGTAAAAATTGGCGGTTGATTTACTATCGATAGCAAAATCTGGCTTATTTGCATCTAAAAAGTCTCTTGAGACTACTGGGCATAATATTGCCAACGTAAATTCCGACGGTTTTACTCGTCAAACAGTTCACCAGTCTTCTGCCCCTCCTATTAACTCCGGAGGCCTTATTATGGGGTCTGGAGTGCGAGTTACTGGAATTAATAGAATCCATGATGAATATGTAGAAAAAAGATTAAGAGATCAAAACAGTGAATCAAATTTTTTCAAAAGCCGTGCTGATAAGTTGTCACAAGTTGAGAATATATTTAATGAAATAGATTCTGAAGGTCTAAACAAAGTTCTTAATAAATTTTTTAATAGTTTTCGAGACCTGGCAAATCAACCTGAAAATGAAACTATCCGATCTATTGTAAGAGAAAACGCTAAACTGGTTGTTAAAGACTTCAGACGAATTAAAGAGTCACTTCGAGACATCAGTCGCCAAATTGGTTCTGAAGTCCAAAGAAGTGCAGACGAGATAAATTTTTTACTGACTTCCGTTGCTGATTACAATAAAAAAATCGCCAGCATCGAAGCTGTCGGAGGTGAATCAGGAGATTTAAGAGATAAGCGTGATGTTTCGGTTAAAGATTTATCAAAGTATTTTAAACTTCATACTTATGCTGATGAGGCCAACCAATTTGTTATACAAGCGGAAGGAATTGGTTCATTAGTTTCCGGTTCTTCGGTCCAATACTTAAAAGCGAATCCATCACCAAAGGACCTTACTTCTAGTGGCTTAGAAGGTGATATGGAGCTTTATTTAGCTAATAAACCCACTTATCCAATCAGCAGCAATGTCTCTGGTGGTACATTTTTAGGTTTATTTAAAACCAGGAATTCCGAGGTTTTAAAATTAATGAATCAAATGGATGAGCTCGCCTATAACGTCACTCAGTCCGTAAATGCCGTTCATCGCAAAGGATTTATCAGTGCTCCCTTGGAAACTGATCAAAACGGTAATGCTATTACTTCAAGAAAAATTACCGGAATAAATTTTTTTCAAGAGTTAAATAGTGTCAGCGGAGCTGCAGACCAACTTGATTTAAGTAATGATTTAAAAAACGATTTAAACAATTTAACCACTGCCCTAGCGATTAATCGTCCAGGTGATAACCGCGTGTCCATCGCTATCTCCAAACTTCAGCATGAAAAAATGCTTGGCGATATGACCAAAACTTTAGAAGAGCATTTTCTAGATTCTGTTGGTCAAATTGCGTTAGCTTCGGCTAAGGCGAATTTAGATAAAGAGCAATCCGAAGGTGTCATGGCGCAAATTACCAGCATTAAAGAACGAATTTCTGGCGTATCTATCGATGAAGAAGCGGCAAATTTAGTTAAGTTCCAACAAGCCTATGATGCTTCGGCTAAAGTGATGGCGACCTCGGAAGAAATGTTTCGAACAGTTTTAGGAATAATGCCTGCAAGATAAGGCATAGGAAAATGGGAATATGACTCGAGTTTCAGATAATAGTGGAAAGCATGCTCTCAACTTTGCGATTTCCAAAGCAAAAAATCGCATGGAAGATTTGCAGTTGAAGGGCAGTACTTTAAAAAAAATTACCAAACCTTCCGATGATCCAGTTGGGAATGCTGATTACTTGTCTCTGAGCTCAAGAATAGATGATAAAGAACAATATATTAAAAGTGCTGTTTTTGCGAAAACCAATATTGAGTTTACCGAAAGAGCAGTAGAAGAATTAACCGACATATTAGTAAGTGCAAAACAACTGGCAATTGCTCAATCATCAGATCTTTATAATCCCGATGTCAGAAGAAATGTTGCTAGAGAAATTATTCAATTACGAAACCAAGCACTGGCCATTGCCAATCGAAGAGTTGGAAATCGCTATCTTTTTTCGGGATATGCAACTTTAACCAGACCATTTGATGAAAATGGGACTTACAAAGGCGATACTGGTAAAATTTCATTGGAGGTATCAAAAGATTTTTTTGTCCCTACAAACCTTCATGGAATTGAAGTCTTTTATTCAGACAACACTAGCGTCGATAAACAAGTATCTCCACTTGCACCTTTTAAACAACTAGAAATAAAAAA
Organism: Bacteriovoracaceae bacterium; assembly: GCA_044356225.1. Taxonomy (GTDB): domain Bacteria; phylum Bdellovibrionota; class Bacteriovoracia; order Bacteriovoracales; family Bacteriovoracaceae; genus JBIKWR01. Next base: position 15,971 of record JBIKWR010000008.1, read on the forward strand.
TCCTGATCAAAAACTGCAAGAAAACCCTAGTAAAATAATTGGTGGGCGTGAACTGGCCAGTGTTGATGATAATGATCTAAAGGGAAATTACAATCAAAGTACCCTTTCCGAAGCAGAAACTCTTCAAACCAGAGAAAATATTTTTACGTTATTAAATACCCTTGCTTCATCTTTAGAAAATAATAATTCTGATGCCATTCAAGATCTTTTGACTAAATTTGATGGTGCCTTAAATCGTCTAATTACTTTAAGAACACAGTTAGGCGCTATTCAAAATGCCGCCGGGAATGCTGAAAACTCTGTCGATCGAGAAAGAATTTCTGAAATGGCGCTAAAAAGTAGCCTTGCTGATGCTGACGTCGCCGAGTTGTATTCTGATATAGCCAAACAACAGAGTGTGCTACAAGCCACTTATAAATCTGGCCAAGCAACTTTAAGCAAATCTCTTTTAGATTTTCTGCGATAAACGTTAATTATTAGTAATTCTTACCTGTTTGCTTCCTATTAGTCTGAAACTAGACCCTTTTTCCTTGCTTATGCTTTGGATTACATATATATGTGCAGGAACGTATTGCGCGTCTCGTGCTAAACGGTAGTTGAGGATTAACTATGTTAGTACTAACACGGAAGCTTGGTGAAAGCATTGCGATCGACGACAACATTAAAATCGTTGTTGTGCAGATTAAAGGCAAACAAGTAAGACTTGGCATCAAAGCTCCTAAAGAAACAAAAATTCATCGAGAAGAGGTCTATAAGGCCATTCAAGACCAAAACACTGAAGCTTCTCAAAGTTCGTTTGAAGGACTGAGCCAGCTTTCAGATGACATTGATAAAAACTAGTAAGTTTTTGTCATAAAATTACCCGTCTATTTAACTCTTTTTCTTTGACGACTTACTCTATTATACCTAGAATTTCCGAATATATTTCCTACTTGATTGGGGGGAAAGAGGGCCGCTACACTCTTTAATGAAGAGCGTAGTAGGCGCTCTGTATCATGTGGAGGAATCTTTGAAAATTCAAACTACTCGCTTTGGCGAGCTTCAAGTCAACAATGATGATGTTATCTTATTTAAAGAAGGAATTCTTGGATTTGATAAATTAACAAAGTTTTTTGTAGTCGATCCAGGGGACAACACTCTGATACTTTGGCTTCAGTCTGCAGAAAATGGCGCGATTGCCTTTCCAATGATCGAGCCTAAAATCTTTAAGCCAGATTACATCGTAAAACTAATACCTAATGAGATGACGAGCCTAGAACTTGAAAGTTTAAATGGTGCACTTATTTATAGCATCCTTACTATACCAAAAAATATCAGCGAGATGAGTGCTAATCTAAAAGCTCCGATTGTCATTAACAATAAAGCGAAAATTGCTCGTCAGATCGTCTTACAAGACAACAAGTTAGATGTGAAATTTGAAATGTATAAAGAACTTAAAAAATACATTGTTACTTTTAGTTCAGATGACTCTAGAAGAAATTCTCAAAACGTCTCAACTAAAATTAATGAAATACAAAATTCCAATAACTCAGATCAACCTAAAAAGCCTAATAGAAAAAGTGAAGTTACGGCTGATTAATTTGAGTTAATACTTGTTTCAGTGGCGGTTTTTGCCATATTTAAATATGACTTGGCCTCTTGGTTGAAAGGATCTTTAACTAAAATCTTTTCCCATTCATTTTGAGCTTCGATAATATTGCCATGACCAAAATAAAGAACACCAAGAGCGATTCTAGCAGCTAAGAAGTTTGGATTTTCATTTTTTAATTTTTTTAACTCATCAAAAGCTTTAGAGATAAAACCCTTTTTAGCGTAAACTTTGGCGACACGTACTCTAAAATCTAAGTTTTCTGGGTCAAGTTTTACTGTTTTTTCAAATTCAAATAAAGCTTCATCATAACGGTTATAGCTTAGGTACATTTCCGCTAGTTCTAAATGTTTCATCGCAAATTTTTTATTAATATGAGGATCGGTAAATGAAACTTTATCTTGGTTTCTTTTTACATTTTCATTCGCTTTTTCAAAAATTAAGCGAGCTTCTTCATATTTTCCAATGTCGTTATAAATAACAGATAAACTTATTGCGGCATCAGTATGAGATGGTTTTAATTGTAAAACTTTTTGAAATCCTTTAATTGCAAATCCAATTTTCCCTTTCATGTGATAAATGTTGGCCAATAAAAAAATGGCATCAATGTTTTCTGCATCTTCATTGATAATTTTCATCAATAAATCTTGGGCTTGATCAAATTCTCCCTGTTGGAAAAAAATTTTAGAATTTTCTAAAGCTTCTGCCATCGTAGATAAAACTTCTGGAGAATTTACTTTAATGACTTCTGAATTATTTATGAGTTCCATATCTATCCTTGAATTTTTAATTAGCATTCTTTTTTTCTTGAATTCTATATTCTTCATTGCAATTTTTACTAAAATTTACAAAAAATGCTTTCTCTTCAGCGGATACTTTTTCTGAAAAAGTTTTACTATGCTTAAGACATTCATCAAATTCTTTTAAACGATAGCTCGATTCTACTATCCTTCTCATGGAGTAATTGGATAACTCTTCGTCTTTTTGATACTGCTTTAATATAAACAAATACCTAAATCTGGCAGCATCAAAAACTTTTGTCTTAAAATAAAAATCTGCAATATATTGGTCTTTTTGTTTTAATAAATTTTCACTCGTTTGAATTCTTTCTTTAATTTGATCTAATCGTTCATAACTGGGATATTTTTGTGCTAATTCGTTATAAACCTTAATCGCGTCTTGAGCAGGTGACAAATCTCGATCAAAGGTGCTGGGAAGTTGATTAAAGTAAGACTCTCCTAATTTCCAGATAACATAAGCCATTTTTTCATGTTTTGGATGATAGTCTCTAAATACTGAATAAGCCGCTGCCGCTTCAACAAAACTTTCTTGTAAAAATAAAATATCTGCTTGGAGTAATTCAGCATGAGTGCTGTAGTAACTATACGGATATTGAGATCGTAATAAATTAAGCCTTTCGGTGGCGAGCAAATAGCGTTCGTCTTCAATATAGCTATTGGCCTCTTTATAAAGCACTTCTGCTTCAGTTTTACCTTCAGGTTTTTTAGTACTACAGGAAACTAAAAAAAGAATTATTGATAAATTTAAAAATAATAATACGCGCATGAGAGAAATTTACCCTTGAGCAGTTTATTCGTCAAAATCTAAAATCAATTTGTTTTTAAAAGTCGAAGATTCTACTGTTTTTTTTATAGCTCATCTACTTTACGAATTTTGTTTATAGATCGCTGGGTATAAAGCACGAAAAATTTCAGTATAAGTTAATTTTAAAATTGCTGCGACAGGAACTGAAATGACCATCCCTATTATTCCTAAATATTGGGAACCTAATATAACACTTATCACTACAATCACTGGGTGAAGATCAACAATCTTTGATACTAAAATTGGAAAAATAATCGCCAGATCAAGAAGGTTAGCAACTAAATAAAGTAATGAAACGGCAAGAAAAACTGAGCCAGTTCCATGATCAACTAAGCAAATAACTAGTCCAGGTATCATTCCTAAAAGTGGACCAACATAAGGAACAATATTTGTTACTCCTGCAATCAATCCTAAAATGAGAGCAAAGCGCACATCGATCATCGCCAAGCCAATAGTGATGATAAGGCCGACAAAAGTCGCTTCAACAAATTTTGCAAAAATGTAGTCTCCAAGTTTTAGATTAAACTGGTGAATAATAAAGTAAGTCCTTTCAAAAATTGTATTGGGAACAATTTGAAGTAATTTTTTTTTAAAAGAAGGACTATCTTTCAACATAAAAAAAGAAAAAAGTGGAATAAGTAAAACCCACTCTAACGCTGAAGCGAGAAAATTAGGAGAATTGAATAAAAATTCCAACACATTATTTCTGGCCCAATCAAGCCCTTGGTGAAGATATTTACTATTAAGTTCATAGCCAAATTTAGTCTGAATAAAAATTTGCAATTTGGTAAAATTTGAACTCACATAATGTTCGACTTGAGGAATGTAATCTTGAATTTTTTCGGACTCAGTTTTAATTTTTGGAATAACATTAATTATTGGAATAGTAATCGCAAAGATAAAAGTAGTTACGACTATAAAATAAGCGACAATTTTATTTATTCCTAAACGCACCAATGCTGGAACCAAAGGTCTTATAATTAAAGTGACAAAAAAAGCTAATCCCAATGGGATTGAAATTCTTGGGATGGTAAATAACGTGAGTAAAGTAATGATAATAATGCTAGAAAAAAAGACAAATCTACCTTTATTAAATGAAAAAGAATTGTACATCTTTTACTCTCTGATATTGGAGGAGTCTTCGTAGTCCTTCAGTTTGTATTTGAGAATCTTTATTTCTTTTGTCACTGAAGAAAATCGATTTGATACAATTATTGAAATTGACTGCAATAGTTTGGCAGCAATTATTGGATGTCTAGCAATCATCGATTCAATATCCGGTTTAAAAAAACCTAAGAGGACAGTTGAATCTTTGGCAACTGCACATGCAGTTCTTAATCCATTGTCTTGCAAAAGTGCCAATTCTCCAAAATAATCATATTTTTCTAAGAGTGCGATATTTCTTTCATGGTAAGGTTTAACTAAATCAAGTTCTTTAAGATCTTTGTTTGAAATATCATCTAATGTATCTCGATAAAATATCTGAACATGACCACTAAAGATCAGATAAAATCCAACCCCCGCGTCTCCTTGATTAAAAATTAACTCTTGTGATTGAAATGAACGGACATGAATATATTTTGATAAAATTCGTAACTCATTTTCTGAAAATCTCTTAAATATTTCTAGGTCTCTTAGAAATCGAGGGATCGTCCCTATGTTTCCTTTGCGTAACGGATTTGATTGCCAAAAATATTTTAGAACAGAAAAATCTAAACCATTCCAACCTTCTTCATTTTTACCCTTGCTAGATTCTAATCCTTTGTCATATTTATTCATAATATTCCTAGTTGCGATTTTTCTATCCAACCAACATATCCTTCAGGGCCTTTAATAAAAAACCAATCATCTTTAATAGAGCTAAGAATTAGTTTACTCCCTGCTGGAATACTTCCTGAACTAGGAAATATTTTTGAAGGACCTTCATAAACAACGACTTCACCTAAAGTAATTCCAATATTAGTAGAATTCAAAAGATAGACACCATACAAATAGGGCAATAGTCCCATCGATAATGCGAGAATTACTTTTTTTAAATTCATTCTTTTACGACTGATAAAAATCCCAAGCAAAACTAGCAATAACGAAAACGTTAAAATCAAATCACTTGGTCCGCTTAAAAATCGAAATTTAATTTCAGTCGACCAATGATTGACATCAACCATACCATTTTGTTTTAAAAGATTTTTACTTACAGTAAGGTTTTTGTATGACTTTTCATTGGCAAAACCTTGATTGATCGCTTTTTCTAAATGATATCGTCCTAGTGCATAGTTTCCTAACTTAACTTGCAATGTTCCTAAATTATAGTGAAACAATCCCTCTGAAATCTGCTCTTTATTCTCAATCAAAACATCAACTACTTTTTGATATTCTTTTTCTAGATATTGGGATTCTAATGACTTTAATAAGGGCTTTGTGTTAACATTCTTCATAGTTTCCTATTATCTAACTCGAACTTAAAATTATCAACAAAACAAAGTGGTGAGATATGACGCTTGGGGTAAGTAGCGGAAACATCCAAAAAAAAATTGATGATGTTTTCTCTGAAATTCTGCTCGAACAAAAAAAATTCATGAAAGTAAAAGGCCCAGACCAAGGCAAAGAGAATCTCGTACAAGAAAAGCTTGCAGAGTTTATTAAACTAAGAGGGCGAACCTTCTTTTTTAATTATTTCAGCTCTGGTAGAGGCCATGGGCCATTTACAGAAATGATCGACGGTTCAGTTAAGTACGACATGATCACCGGAATTGGACCAAATCTTCTTGGGCATTCAAATCCCCTATATATTCGAGCCGTCTTAGAAGCCGCTACCTATGATACCGTTATGTGCGGGAATCTACTTACCTATGGCCCAGCAGTTGAGCTCACCGAAAAACTACTTTCGACGGTTAAAGAAAAATCCAAACTTCGACATTTTTGGTTTTCATGTTCTGGTAGTTTTGCCGGAGATGTGGCGCTCAAAATTTTATGGCAAAAAAAAGCTCCAAAATACAATGTCATTGCCTTTAAAAAAGCATTTTCTGGAAGAAGTATTGCGACTCAAGATTTAACTTATAGCCAAGAATATCGCGAAGGAATGCCTAAGCTTATCAATGTTTTTCATGCTCCTTTTTACGATCAAAATGATCCTGTTAATTCACTTTCTAAAACAATAGCTGCATTGGATGAAATTTGGGCAGCTCAACCTGATACTTTTTGCGCCTTAACGATTGAACTCATTCAAGGTGAAGGCGGATTTATATTCGGACCTAAATCTTTTTATGAAGGTGTATTCAAATGGGCCAAATCCAAGGGGCTCTATATTTGGGTTGATGAAGTTCAAAGTTTTGCAAGAACTCATCAGTTATTTGCTTTTCAAATGTTTGAACTAGATGAATATGTCGATGTTGTCACTGTTGGTAAAATCCTTCAGGCTTGTGGAACAATTTATACTGAAGAACTAAATCCCAAACCCAACCTTATTGCTGGAACCTTCCAAGGTTCTATCGCTTCGATTAATGCTGGAGTCAAAACTCTCGATTTTTTGATGGATGGAGGTTTTTATGGCCCCAATGGAAGAATGCAAGAATTAGAAAAAAAATTTTTCAGTCATTTCGAAGGATTAAAGAATGGTAGTTGCAAAAATAAATTAGGCTATTTTGGTGGTAAAGGTTCTATGTTGTCATTTGAGATTGGCGATTCCTCAAAGGACTTAACTATCAAATTTGTTAAAGAATTATTTAATAATGGTGTGCTTTCATTCTATGCAGGTTATGCACCAACCCGTTGTCGTTTTTTAATCCCAGTTGCTATGACTGATGATCACATTCAAGAAGTCATGAAGATTGTCGAAAAAACAATTTTAGAAGTAGTAAAATAATGTATCTTTTAAGATCTGTAGAATTAAATGACCTCGATGCGCTCTATGAACTTAGTCAACTCGTTACATTTATAAATTTGCCCAATGATAAAAAAATTATAAAAGATAATATTATAACTTCTGTTAAATCATTTAAAAATCCTAGTAAAGAGTTAGAAAAAAATTACTATTTTTTTGTTCTTGAAGATCTCAATAACCAAAAAATCGTAGGAACTTGCATGATCCATGGGAAGCATGGAACTGAAGATGAACCTCATTACTATCTTACCGTTGGTCAAGAGCATAAATACTGTCAAACAATCAATACTGGATTTGTTCATGGTACTTTAAAATTAGGAATTGAAAGTAATGGTTACACTGAGATTGGGGGATTAATATTGCATCCTGACTATCGAGGTCGACCTGAAAAATTAGGGAAAATGTTATCGTTTGTTCGTTTTTTATACTTAGGAATGAACAAAAATAAATTTACCCCCATAATCCATTCAGAATTAATGCCTCCTCTAGATAGCAAGGGGAACAGTCCTCTTTGGGAAGCCATTGGCCGTAAATTTATGAATATGGATTATCACTCTGCCGACATCTTGAGTCGTAGTAATAAAGAGTTTATTTTAAACTTGTTCCCATCTGAAACTATCTATGTCCCTTTATTACGAATCCAAGCGAGAAACGCCATCGGAAGAGTTGGGAAAGATACGTTGCCAGTAAAAAAAATGTTAGAAAAAATTGGTTTTAAATATGTTAATGAAATTGATCCTTTTGACGGTGGCCCACATTATCGATGTGCGATTGATGAAATTTCACTTATTAAAACCATGATTGTTGCGACAATTCAATTCTCAGATCAAGAGTTAAAAAACCCTCAAAATTTTCTTATTTCCATTCAATTGCCTAAATATTCATTTTCAGCCATTGCGGTAAAAGGTGAGCTAAATGGAACACAGTTGATTATTGAAAAAAATCAACTTGGGAAACTAAAGATAGAAGAAAATACAAAAGTAAATTTAATAAAAATTTAAAAAATAATTGTGAGTAAAAAATGAAAATAGATCTTTTAGGTGATTATTTTGAAGGAAGTTTCCACCTTGCGAAGCTTGAAGATAGTAAGTTTTTAATTACAAAAACTTCTCCCGCAAACATTACTGATCAACTTTATCAATGCACTACTTCTGTTGATCACATCACTGCTGTCATTGACTCTGCCGTTTTGGGGTTTAAAATTTGGAAAAAAACAAGTTATGAAGACCGAATTTCTTACCTTCGAAAATATCAAGAATTGGTCGTTGTTAATAAAGAAAAAATAGCAAAAATGATTAGTATTGAAACTGGTAAGCCATATTGGGAATCAATGGAAGAAGTTTCTGGTGTTATTGCCAAGGTCGATGTGACTGTTAAAGAATCATTTTTCAGAATACAATCAAAAGAATTTAATGACATTTTACCTAGTACAAATGGAGAATTACTATTCAAGCCTTTAGGTCCCTCTTTAATAATAGGACCATTTAATTTTCCATGCCATCTCGCCAATACTCAAATTCTAAGTGCTCTCTTGGCAGGCAATAGTATTATTTTTAAACCCTCTGAAAAAACCGTCGCCTCAGCTCAGCTTTTGATCGAATGTTTTCACCAAGCAGGATTTCCTAAAGGGGTTATAAACTTCATTAATGGTGCAGGTGACTTGACCTCTCGTATGATCAAAGAAAAAGATATTAAGGCGATTTACTTTACTGGATCCAAGGAAGTTGGGGTTAAAATTCTTTCTCAGACTTATATGGATGTTGATAAATTAGTAGCACTTGAAATGGGTGGAAAAAATACCACTATCATCCATCATGACGCCAATAAATTTCATAGCATTTCTGAATTGATAAAATCTTGCTACATGACTTCAGGCCAAAGATGTGTGGCGACGACAAAAGTAGCTATTCATCAGAAAGTGGCCGAAGAATTTATTGCCCTTTTTCATGAAACAGCAAAAAGATTAGTTATTGATCATCCTCTCGATTTTGAAAATGAGCCTTTTATGGGCCCTTTAATTGATCAAAGATCACTGGATAATTATTTAAATTATATGGGGATGGCAATTCGTGAAGGTGGCGAAGAGATCATGAGAGGAAAACGAATTGAAAAAAAATATTCAGGATACTACGTTACACCTTCTATCCATCTTTTTAAAAAAGCTGATAGCAAAAGTGTGTTTCTCAATTCTGAAATCTTTGGACCAAGTTGCAGTTTCTATATCTATAAAGAAATTGATGAGGCCATCAACTTTGCCAATATGGGTGAGTACGGTCTAGCAGCAAGTTTATTTTCAAACGATCGATCATTGTTTAAAAAATGTCAGCAAGATATTGAAGTCGGGGTTTTTAATTTCAACAGATCAACTGCTGGTGCCAGTGCCAAATTACCTTTTGGTGGGGTTAAAGGCTCTGGGAATCATCGACCAGCTGCTGTTTCAATGATTGACTCCTGTGTATACCCCATGTCGTCACTCGAGGTTACCGCAACCAATAAGACAAAAATTGAAATTCCTATAGGGCTTATTTAATATTGTTTTTTATTGATAAGAATTCCATGAACATGGCTTTGAGATAAATCCTGCTCTTCTTTTTCTTCTGATTTATTTTCTTCATTTAACATACTCTTTTTTGGTGTCTGGCTAAAAGCTTTCTCGTAAAGAACTGTTGATTGAGTTTGATTTAACTTCATTTTATTTTTTTCCATTTTTTGTTTCTCTTCCATAATAAAAATACTAGTAGATTTTTTATTTTTTGATTCTAGTGATTTTCTAATTTTATCTTTGATTAATTTTTCTCTTTTAACTTCCATCCCTGCTAATTTTAATTTTTTTTCATCCGCCGTCAGCTCAATTTCTTCACCTATTAATTCTAATTCTTTTTGGATTTCACTCTCATTAACATTATGATTATAATTTTCTATGACGGCACCATTAACCGTTTGGACAGCACTAGAAGATTGAACCATTGGCAATTCTTTAGCAAAGTTTACTTGAATAACATTTTCATTAGAAACGCTCTTATTTTGTTCTTTCTCTAAATTAAGATTTGATTTTTTTTCTACCAGAGATGGAGTTGCCTTCAGACTGATTTCTTGAATCATGACTTTCGTTAAAGATGACTTTTCTACCCCAGTGGAGACTTTGGTCATTGTCGCCACTTGAAAAGGCGTTAAAAACCGAAGAATTCTTAAAATTCCAATTTCTTTACGGATAATTTTATTTTTTTCAGATCCCATTGACCCTGTTCCATACACTGCTAAAGACCCAATTGGTCCTTTCATATCTCATCGGTACAAAACAAAATTTTCTTGATTAAATTGATCGGAATAATTAATGTATTTTCAAGGTGTTAGGCTTTATAGCATGATCTAAGCCATTAAAATAATGGACAAAACTTCGCCTAAACCTTATAACTTTGAACTCGTTCTATTGATGTTGGGGTGTAGCTCAGTGGTAGAGCAGTTGACTGTTAATCAATTGGTCGTGGGTTCAATCCCCTCCACCCCAGCCATTTTCATTTATTATTTTTCAAATATGTTCACAATGACTCTATAGATACCATTACTCCACATAAAAACTTATAATAATTAAAATGCAAAAGCTTTATCACTATATTCATTGTCCTTATTGCGTGAGAGTCCGGATGGCGCTGGGTTTTTTAAAAATTTCGTATCAATCAGTACCTTTAGCTTACCATGATGAAAAAACACCCATTGAACTGATTGGAAAAAAGATGTTGCCTATATGGCAAGATAATAAGGTTGTTAAAAATGAAAGTTTAGAAATTATTGATTACCTTGATACCAATAATTATTTTAATTCTCGCCAGGTAACAAGCAGTGAATCTTTTAAAAGCTATTGCCATAAAATTGAACAAGTCGGAACCACGATCCATAATCTAGTTATGCCCTATTGGATTTACACTAAAGAATTTAATGAAGAATCACGAAAATATTTTTTAGAAAAAAAACAACTCAAAAGAGGACCATTTGGTGAGCTCTTTAAAAAAAGAGCTGTTTTTTTAGTCTCCTTGGAACAATTACTTCCAAGCCTATTTAACTTCTCAACACCTTTTTCCCAAGGAGACAAATTTAGTCTCTATGATGTCGTTTTGGCCTCTCATGTTTGGGGACTTTATCTATATCCTGGTTTTCAATTTGATACTCAAGTACATGCATATCTAAAAAGAATTCAGAATATTGCCAATTTCGATTATCATGAAGATTTTTGGAGCACTGTATGAGTATTTTTTTACGAATTAAATATAATGATGAAAAACACGAAATAGAGCTTACTGAAAAAGAGTTTTTCGTGGGTAGATCGTCAAAAAATGATTTAAAAATTGATGATCCCAAATTAAGTAGTGTGCATTGTAGTTTTAGAATTTTTAAAAATAGGGCCACAGTTAAAGACCAAGACTCTAGTAATGGCACTACCAAAGACGATGTCATTGTCGATGAAGCCTTTATTTCTGTTAACCAGCGAGTGAAGCTTGGATCTACTATTGCCTATTTAATCGAAGATAAAATGAATCATCAGGAGTTATCTCTTCATTTAGGGAGTGAACACCGGCAAGAAATGGTGATCGATTTAGAACAAGGAATAATGGAGAAGTCTGAAATTGCCTCGCAAGTTTTAGCAAGAAACAAACAATCAAAAATCCTGGCAAACAGAAAACATTTAAAGCGAGATGAAGATGAGAAATTTAAAGTAGATAAAAAAAATAATAAATTCGTTAATCCACAAAATATTATTTATGACAAAAAAGTAGACGCTCTTAAATCGAGAAAAAATAACAAATCATTATTTCAAAAATTAATTGATTTTCTTCGAGGAGACTAAAATTAAAAAAAATCTGATTATTTTCCTTAATTTAACTTCCAAACGACATCTTGAACCTTTGCTATCGCATTCAAACTACGGGCCAATACAAAAAAATAATCAGACATTCTATTAAGTAGAATAATTGATCCCGCTATTTCATCATTTGTTTGCCGGTTATAACCTAAGATTTTTCTTTCACATTTTCGAGTATGAGTTCGACAGAGATGGGCGTAGGCACTGGCCAAGCTTCCACCAGGTAAAATAAAATTTTTAAGTTCTGGTAAACTCTTATTCATATAATCAATTGTTGTTTCCAGTTCCTCAACTAAAAATTTATTTAAACTTGGAAGTTTCCATTCATTTCTACTTGATGGCTCGCAAGCTAATAAACTGCCAAGGACAAACAACTCATTTTGTAGTTTAGTATTAATCCCTAAGCTAACATGGTCTTTGGGTGTATTTATCTGCAATAATCCAATCCATGAATTCAAACTATCAATCTCACCATACAAATCTATTGCCGGGTAATCCTTAGTAACTCGTTTTCCTGAAAGAAGAGAGGTTTCGCCTAAATCTCCTGTTTTGGTATAGATTTTTGTCATTAAGTACTCCGCCGGTATTTACCACCCAATTGATAGAGAAGATTTGTAATTTCACCTAGTGAACAATAATTGACTGTGTTTAATAATTCTTCAAAAATATTTTCACCATTAATCACCACTTTTCTAAGACTTTCTAGAGCATTTTTAGAATTTTGCAAATTATGTTTTTTAAACAACTCAAGTCGCATAATTTGCTCTTCTTTCTCTGACTTACTCGCCCTAGTTAGTTCAATATTATCTGAAACAAGTTTTTTATCTTTTGATAAAAAAGTATTGACGCCAATAATTGGCAATTCACCATTATCTTTTTTTGTTTCATAATAATGCGACTCTTCTTGGATTTTACTTCTCTGATACATGGTTTCCATCGCACCTAAAACTCCACCTCTTTCTGAAATACGCTCAAACTCTTGCAACACTGCTTCTTCAACTAAATCAGTTAGCTCATTAACAATGAAACTGCCTTGTAAATTATTTTCCGTTTGATTAAGTCCAAACTCGCGATTAACGATCATTTGAATCGCCATAGCTCTTCTTACACTCTCTTCAGTTGGAGTGGTTATCGCTTCATCATAAGCGTTGGTATGAAGTGAATTGCAATTATCTGAAAGTGCTAAATAAGCTTGAAGAGTGGTGCGAATGTCATTGAAATCTATTTCTTGAGCATGCAATGATCGACCTGAAGTTTGAATATGATACTTTAACCTTTGTGATTTATCGTTCGACTTATAACAATCTCTAAGAGCGATCGCCCAAATTTTTCTCGCCACACGACCTATAACTGTATATTCAGAATCTAATCCATTGGAAAAAAAGAAACTTAGGTTTTGGGCAAATTCATCAATTTTTAAGCCACGACTTAAATAGTATTCGATGTAAGTAAATCCATTCGCCAAAGTAAAAGCTAATTGTGTTATTGGATTAGCACCTGCTTCTGCAATATGGTATCCAGATATCGAGACAGAGTAATAGTTTTTTATCTCATTTTTGCTCAAAAACTCTTGCACATCTCCCATAATTTTTAAGGAAAAGTTTAATGAAAATATACAAGTGTTTTGAGCTTGATCTTCTTTTAAAATATCGGCTTGAACAGTGCCTCTTAAACTTCTCATGACTTCGATTTGTTTAACTCTGTTAGTTTGATCTTCATTTTTTAACTTTTGTCGAATGGCCACATTAAAATACATCGCCAGGATAATGGCCGCAGGTCCATTAATTGTCATCGAGACTGAAGTTAGAGCGTTGGTTAAATCAAATCCTGCATATAATTCTTCCATATCTTCAACGGTGCAAATACTCACACCTGATTCGCCAATTTTCCCAAATATATCTGGTCGATAATCAGGATCTTCTCCATATAAAGTTACCGAATCAAAGGCAGTTGATAGTCTTTTTGCGGCATCGTCTTTTGATAAATAATGAAATCGTTGATTGGTTCTCTTTGGTCCCCCTTCTCCAGCAAACATTCTTTTTGGTTCTTCTTCTTTGCGTTTAAAGGAAAATATTCCGGCGGTATAGGGGAAATAACCAGGTAGGTTTTCATTTTTTAAAAAATGATAACTTTGGGCCAAAGAATAAAATTTTGGGACTGCCACTTTTGATATTTTTAAATGTGATAGAGATGTAAATTTTGTTTCCTGACCATTCATCAATATTCCGGTTTGATATTCCGCAATTTTATTAGTGAGCTGATTAATTTCATTGAAAGTTTCAGCACCAACCAATGTCTCTAGTCGATTAAGATTTTCCATCACACTTTTTTCCGAAACAATTTTAGAAGTAATTTTTAAGGCTTCATATTGTTTAAGCAGTTCTGTTTTTTCTTCAGTAATTTTTTGATACTTACGACAAGAACTGGCTATATTTTGAAGGTAACTTATTTTAGAAGGATGAATTAATGGTGTTCGATTATTACTTTCCTTGGCAGATTTAAGTTCTTGTAAGTTTGTTGATTGAAAACCAAGCTTCGAGGTCACTTCTTTAAACAATTCATTTACACCTGGATCATTGAATAACGCAGCAACTGTACCAAAAATTGGCAATTCTTGATCATTCAAATCAAAAAGTTTTTTATTTCTTTTATACTGTTTACGAACATCTCTAATTGCATCTAAAGCCGTTGCTCTTTCAAATTTATTGATGACAATAAAATCGGCGACATCGAGCATTTCAATTTTTTCTAGTTGGGTTTGTGCTCCAAATTCTGGAGTCATAACATAAAGACAATAATCCGCTACCCGAGTGATAGTATCATTTCCTTGCCCAATTCCCGAAGTTTCTACCAAGATAAGGTCAAATGAACAGGCTTTAAGAAAATTGACGACTTTATCAATATGTGGACTTAATTCCGTTCCTGAAGATCGAGTTGCTAAAGATCTCATAAATATATTGTCGGACTCAGTAGATCCCATTCTAATGCGATCACCCAACAAAGCTCCTTGGGTTCGTTTACGAGTTGGATCTATCGAAATGAGAGCAATTTTTAATCGAGGAAAATAATCGGTAAATCGTAAAAGGAGTTCATCAATTAATGATGATTTTCCAGCACCACCAGTACCCGTAATTCCCAACACGGGTATTTTTTTACTGGTATAGGAAAATGGTATTTCACCTTTATTTTCAATATAAGAAATAGACTCCGCAATTTCTCTCTTTGAAATTTTTGAAAAATCTATTTTAGTAAAATCTGTTTGAAATTCTTTAGTACGACACTTACTGATAAGGTCATCAAGAATTCCTTCCAGCCCAAGCCTCATACCATCTTCTGGCGAGTAAATTTTTGTAATTCCATTTTTCTCTAACTCTGCAATTTCTTTTGGAGTGATAACTCCACCGCCTCCACCAAAAATTTTGATGTTATGGGCCCCAGCTGCATTCAAAAGCTCTTTCATATAGAGAAAATACTCCATATGGCCACCTTGATACGAGCTAACGGCAATGGCATGAACATCTTCACAAATGGCCGCCATAACCACATCTTTGGCCGATCGATTGTGTCCTAGATGAATAACTTCACACCCTTTTGATTGCAAAACACGTCTCATAATATTAATTGACGCATCATGTCCATCAAAGAGAGAGGCAGCTGTTACAATTCTAACTGGAGTAGAGCTATTCATTTTTTTCCTGCTGATAATGATTCTTACCAAATAATAGACCGTGGTATATAATATGATGAGTAAAATTAAAATAAACGAAAAAGAATGAAACCTTCAATAAAAGTAGAGAATCCTTTTCATACAGCTAGGTTAAAACCACCTCGCAAAGGTAAAAAGCCGCCTAAATTAATTGCTGTTGTTTCTCAGGCCGGCTGTACTGGTTGTGAAGTATGTATTGCTGGGTGCCCAGTAGACAGCATTGAATTAGTGGCCGGACCAGACCCTAGTAACCCTGCCTTTCAACAAACGGTGGAAATTGATATTTCCCGTTGTATCGGTTGTCAAAACTGTTCCCAAGATTGTCCTTGGGAAACTATTTCCATGTATGCGCACGAAGATTCTTATGTCGCTTGGGGAAATGTCACATTAAAGTCTGAGCTTTATATCGATCAAGATAGTTTAGAAAAAGTATTAAAAGAGAAAAATTATCCAAATGTTAATGAAACAAAAGCCCCTAAGGTTCACTCTGCTTAATTATTTTTGACCTAAACTGAAAATAGAGAACAATAAAAAAAAGTATCAGTGAAATCATTTGTGATGTTGAGACAAATCCGAAATTACCACGAAGATGATCCCCACGAAAAAATTCAAGTATAAATCTTATTGCAGCATAACCTCCAACATAAATTTTAATATTTATCGCCGCAGAACGTTTTTCTAAACACTTGTAACCTATAAAAGATAATCCCATCAGGGCGATCGCCTCATATATCTGAACAGGATGTCGGTAAGAGTTATTAATGAGTACTGCCCATGGTAAATTACACTCTACTCCAAAACAACATCCTGAAAAGAAACATCCGACTCTTCCCAGACCATGGGCCAAAGCCACAGCTGGTAACCAATATGAAAAATCAGTCCAAGGATATTTTTTAAGTTTAAGACAGAAAATAAATGTAAAGAAAACGGTGGCCAAAAATCCCCCATAAAAAACAAAACCACCTCCAAGCCAAAAAGCTGATCTGGTAATTAATTCTAAATGAGATTTATCTGACTTAGTCATGACAATTAAAAAAAGAACTTTTGCACCAATAAAGCTTGCCACAAAATTACCAATAAATAGTCGATTCATCCCAATTTTGGATAACTGATACTTTCTGATAATATTATCAATTAAAAAATAAGATAACCCCCAACTCATTCCAACAAACAAGGGGTAAGAATAAATGATTAGAAAAGATGAAGAAAAAAGAATTGGGTACATTTCTAATTTGTTTTTTTACTATTTTTAATATTGAGAATAAAATCAATTATCAACAATCCCGCGGCAATTGAAATTGAGCTGTCGGCAATATTAAAAGCCGGAAAATGTTTATCTCCCCAATGAAAATCCAGAAAGTCGACAACATAACCTAATGAGAATCGATCGATCAAATTACCTACTGCTCCAGCGAAGATAAGCGAATAAGCAGTACATAAAATAAGTGCTTTATGTCTCGTTTCCCAAATCAAATAAACCAACCATAAACAGGCAAAAACTGGAAGCCATAAAAACATAATTTTTCTAAATAGATCACTGGCCTGAGCACCAAAACCAAAAGCTGCCCCGGGATTTCTAACATACGTAAAGTTAAACAATCCATTGATGATAGACACTGATTCACCTAGAATAAATTCTTGCTGAATAATTCCTTTAGTGATCTGATCAGAAATAATAATGGCAAAAATCACCAACAATAACTTCCAAATTCTATTCATTATTTATTGCTCTCTATTTGTAATAATCCCTAGGATTAATTTCATACTTTTCAATTTTTCTTAAAAGTGTTTTTTTAGGAATATTTGCTTTAAGCGCCGTTTGATTAATTCTACCATTGTTAATTTTTAGAGCTTGCACGATAAATTCTTTTTCAAACATATCTTTGGCTTGTTGGAAATCTAACAGAACATTTCCTTCGTGATTTTGTAAGGCAAAAGTAAAATGATAATCACTTCTATTTGCACTATTTATTTCGTCATCAAGGATTGAATCCTTAATTTCATCAATATCAATAATTGAAACTTCATCATCGTTATTTTTACTTGAATGAATTTGGGTCACATGCTCAGGAAGACTATTAATCGATATCAAATCACTGGATTCAACAATAAAGGCATGTTCGATTACGTTTCTTAACTCCCGAATATTGCCTGGCCATCGATATTCTTTTAAAGATTTTTCGGCATCAGTTGATAAACCCATAATAGAAAGATTATGCATCTTATTAAAGTAGTCGATATAGTACTTACTTAAAATACCAATATCTGATTTCCTTTCTCTCAAAGGTGGAAGATAAACGGGTAAAACATTCAGACGATAAAAAAGATCTTCTCTAAAAGTTCCTTCTTGAATCATTTCCTCAAAGTGACGATGTGATGCTGCAATCACACGAACATCGACTGTTACTTCACGATTTGCACCTACTGGAGTAAATGTTTTTTCTTGCAAGGCCCGAAGTAACTTAACTTGCATTCCACTACTAACATCTCCAATCTCATCTAAAAAAAGTGTTCCGCCATCTGCATACTGAAACTTTCCAATTTTTCTTTCCGATGCTCCGGTAAATGCACCTTTTTCATGACCAAACAACTCACTTTCTATTAAGTTTTCTGGAATTGCAGCACAGTTTATGGTGACAAACTTCCCATCTTTTCTTGGTCCGTTAAAATGAATCGCCTTTGCTACTAACTCTTTACCAGTACCCGATTCACCTCTGATCAAAACGGGCGTCGTCACCTTCGCCAGTTTAGATATTAGATTAAATACTTTTTTCATTTCATCAGATTCACCAACAAATTGATTCTCGTCTTGCCCCTTACCTAAACTAAGTTTGGGGGCACTCAGCATAGAAGTTTCAACTAAAGATTTTGCTTTCAAGGCCCGCTTGATTAAGGAAACTAGATTTTCTGATGTGATGGGTTTTTCTAAATAATTATAAGCCCCTTCTTTTACTACTTTTACGGCATCTGAAACATTGGAATAAGCGGTTAAAATAATCACTATAATACTTGGATCAAACTTTTTTATTTCAACCAAGGCTTCAATTCCACTCATCTCAGGCATATTGACATCCATCACGACCAAATCATAACGATCGCGATAGATTGCTCCGACAGCTTCTTTTCCATTGTTGGCAACTTCAACTTTAAAGTTATGATGCTCTAGTGCATCTTTAACTGATTGTTGTAAATCTTTATCATCATCGACAACAAGTACTTTGTTCATAACATTTTCCTTAATCAAAATTGAAATCCAATGAATTTTTTTTTAACTGTTTTTTAATTTTACTAAAAACTCAGTACCAATACCCAACTCGGATTTTACCGTAATTGTCCCGCCGTGTAACTCTATAAAATACTTCACTAGATAGAGACCAAGTCCTGATCCCTTAACACTGTACGATGCGTCATCTTTCACTCGGTAAAATTTTTGAAAAATATTTTCTTGGTCTTCCGGTGCAATACCTTTTCCATTGTCTTTAAAAAGGACATAGACCCAGTTTGCATCATCCCAAGTTTTGACCGTAATTTCTTTTCCAGGCCCAGCATATTTAAGGGCATTTTCAACTAAGTTAGCAACAACTCGGTTGATTAACTCTACATCGATTTTTATAGGGTATAAGGGAGATAACTCCGTAATGATGACCATATTCTTTGAAGCCGCTTCATAATTTAAATTTTTTGTAACTGTTTCAATAATGGTATTTATGTCTTTCGAAATAATTTTTAAATTAAGATTTCTCGATTCAATTTTAGTTAAATCAAGAATTGAAGTTATGAATCGATTTAACTCTTTTGTCGCTTCAATAATCCGATTTAAATAATGTTTTTGTTCATCTGAATTATTAAATTGGTTCGAGAGATTATCGGCCAAACCTGCAATTTTTGCCACTGGTGTTTTAAGATCATGACTCATGAGAGATATAAAGTTTTGTTTAAGATGATCTACTTTATTCATAAGCTTGGTTTCTTCTTGAATCTTGTATCGTGTTTGATACTCATCAATTGCTCTAAACGGCACCCAAATATAGTAAACAATCGAGATTGTTAATATGATGTGAGTTAAATAAATCCAATAGCCTAAAAATGAGAATAGGATGTGCGAAATCAAGATTATTCCCACCAAAGTACTAACCGTCACGGCCAATCCGGTTGTTGGTTGAAGCCTTGATATGGCCAAAGATAGAAGTAAGCCCAAAGCAATACTTAAAATACTGGTGACGGTTTGAGGAACCCTGATGACTGTTTCATTATGAATTAGTGAATTAATGATTTGTGCATGGACATTAATTTTAGAAGATTTTGCTTCATCTTGGTCACCTTTATTAAAAGGCGTAAGAATGAAATCTGACGGATTTGAAATATATTCAGTCCCAATTAAAACAATTTTATTATTAAAAAAATTTTTAGGGAAATTTCCTACTACTGCGCGATGATACGGAATTTTATGTACTCTTGAAGATTTTTTCGTTGGATTATCAAAAAACTTGTACATGACAAAAGTAGCTTCCGCTTCAGGCACATAATAGGAACCAGAGATACTTCGAGCATCTAAATGTTTTTCACCTTTTTTGTCTCTAGCAAAATTGGCCAGTTTTAAATGAAGTGTTTCAAAACCTAAACTTTCTAAAATAATTCTTCTACTGACTCCATCGCGAGAAAATGTGGCACTATCTACGTTAAGTAGTGACAATGCATATTCAAGATCTCTGATTTGTTTTGGAGGTAGCTGCTCTCCCCATGAATCCATGTCAGTTCCAAAATGAAAAAATCCTCCATTTTTTTTATACTCTAAAATTGCCTTCCGAAAATTTTCCATCTCAAAATTTTCATTTTCAGAGCTAGGTTCTTGTAAAGAAATAAAGTAAGAAAGGGCCAATGGTTTTTCATTGAGGATTTTTTTTAATAATCGCGAATGAGTCGCATAAGAGTAGGGATAATTCTCACCTAAAAACTGATTACTCTCTTCATCTAGGGTCACGATAACGATATCTTCGTTATATGGTACACTAAAATCAAATTTTACTCTGAGATCATAAAGAATGGCTTCAAAGGTCGAAAATGAATACTGCAAAATTAAAATGATAAATAAAACAGTGAAAAACAAAGGATAAAATTTACTAAAGTTAATATTTATTTTTTTTTCTTGCATCATTTTTAATATCCATCAGGACTCACGAGTGAGCTAAAATCTATCTCATCTTGATATCCTAAGATGGAAATTAAACTTAACCTGGTATCAAACAATATTTTATTATCTAAACTTTGTTTCTTTACTTTGACTACCAAGGAAAAAATTTCTAAACGCTCGCCGTGAGAAAGGACATTTTTGGTATGATTTTGAAGCTCTTCTTTTTTTATGACACTTGATTTTATTAAAGACAACAGCGGTAAATAAAACATTAAATCAATCAATTCATTCACTATTCGAATAGGCATCCATTTTTGAATAAAGTTTCTTGTTATCCTGAAAACACTTTCCGTTAAGTGGGCATAAGATATGACTGGTATGGCATTGGTTTTTGACAACCATAACAACCACCGACATATTAAAGCTAATTCATGTATATTCAGCTTATTATAAAGATCCTGATTGATTAATAATACCGGATGCCCAGTTAGACTTCGATGAATTTGAAAATCAATTCTCGATTCAGTAGTTAAAAAAATCTTGGGTGATCGAAGTTTTAATTTAAAACAATGATTAAGAATTTTTTCATAAATCTCGACCGATTTATGACAGTGTTTTAACTTTTTAGCTGAGGCAAGAAAAAGATTCAAAGGTGCTGAAAAAAAAACAGTCGTGATGGCGAGAAAAGTGGCCAGTATAAAAGTTGATTCATAAGAAATAGTTGGTATAAAAACCGAAAACACTACATAGCTCACAGCAGCAATAAGGAAAAATAGTGTTAGGTTTATAAAAAAAACCATCAAAATTTTTATCATTTATTTCCTTAAAAAAATTTGTCGCTCATGCCACATTGCGTAACCTAGCAATATTACATTAACCTGTAAATGAATGGACAATAATCTGGTTTCCATGTAATTATCTGCCAGCTTTAGCGAACCAATAGGTTGTTCGACATATTACTTATATGCCTGAATTTAAAGATATCATTTAAGAGGCTTAAGCAAAATAGGGAGTTAATTTGGAAGATTTTTCAGATGACAATCTGAGAATCTACGGGGAATTGAAAGACTTCCTCCAACTTGAGAAAGAACTTTTTGAAGTTCGTCCTTTTTGTGAGTGTTTTGCAATTTCGATAAACGAATTTTTAATAATAGACGAACGGGGAACAATATTTAATTTTGATCAAGATCGTTTTTTGGATTCTTCAGTTGGAACAGGATGTGAAGGTTGTCGCGAAGAATTTTCGGTGTGGATCAGGAAGTATTGTGAGTTTAAATTAAGGGGAAGAGAAAATGATTCAAGATATTAATAAACTCTTGTTTGGTACTGCCGGAGTTCCAAATAGCACTGTTCGAAAAAGCAATCCCGTGGATGGTGTAAAGCGAATCCATGAATTGGGATTAGACTGTATGCAATTAGAGTTTGCTCACGGTGTTCGCATGAAGGAAGAAGTATCCTCAGGATTGCGAAAAATTTCCTATCAACTAGGTATTCCTCTAACTTCACACGGTCCATATTACATAAACCTCAATGCGCGAGAGCAGGATAAAATTGATTCTTCGGTTGAAAGAATCATTCAAACTGCAAAAATTTCTGATGCCTGTGGTGCAGAATCAATGACTTTTCACGCGGCATTCTACATGAAAGATTCGCCCTTTGATGTTTTTGATTTGGTCGAAAAAAGTATGAACGTTATTGAAGAAAGACTTAGCAGACTCGACATTGAAATAGAGTTAAGACCTGAACTTACTGGTAAAACAAGCCAATTTGGATCATTAGAGGAGTTAATAACTCTCTCTAAAAACGTTCCGTCTTGTCGACCATGTATTGATTTTTCTCATTTATATGCAAGAACTGGTGAATTTAATACTGAAGGTGAATTTGATAATGTTCTTGGAACTTTGAAAACGGAACTTGGCCCGAATCATTTAAAAAATATGCATATTCATATTTCTGGAATTAGCTCAAACTCAAAGGGAGATTTAAAACATCTTAATCTCGATGATTCTGAGTTTGATTGGAAAGCTTGTATCCGATCTTTAAAAAAATATGATTGTCGTGGTTACGTTATTTGCAATAGTCCTAATTTGGAAATTGATGCGAAGAAAATGAAAGACTACTACGCTTCGCTTAATTCTTAATTTTAGGCACCCAGTTTAAAGTCATCAATCAGTTGTTTAGAGTTTTGATTTTTCAATTCATTGATTTGCTTCAATATATTCATGCGTATTTTATTTAAGTAAGGAATTGATTCCTCACCAAAAGAAGCTAAGTAACACTTTTTGTCGAAA
>JBIKWR010000117.1:0-9727 GCA_044356225.1 Bacteriovoracaceae bacterium
CGAAAGCAAAAAAAACTAACGATTTTACCTCATCAAATTTTAATATTGAAAAAATATTATCTAAATCATTCTCTGAAGATAACTGAAAAAAACTTTGACCGTCATTTTTCTCCATACTTTGAGATAGCTGTGTAAAAAAACTATAGTTTTTAGGAAAGTCTATAACCCCAAATCTCTTGGAGTTTAATCTAAAAACTTGAAGTTTCGCGATATATACCAATTCAAAAACTTCTTGGGCCTTATCTTTTACTGAGTTTAATAAATCATTTTTTTTAAAGGCCAAAATATTTTTTTCATTCTCAATATTTTGAAAGTCTGTATTGTTTTCGGAAAATGGGGATAATCCGGAGTGTTTACTAAGATCACTAAAAGTTTCTTGCGTCAGTAGTTGAATAAAATTATCAGTCTTCTTATTTGAATCCATAAGGACTTTTCGTCAACTAAGTCTCAAATCTTTAGAAATTAAGTATATGAGATCAGAGAATGCGGAGTAGGCAAAATTTAGTTTAAAATCGATTATGGTGCAATTTCTTCTTTTGAATCATGGTAGGTTCTAACATTATTAACATCAGCAATTTTCCACTGTTTATCAACAAGTCTTAACTCGGCTATTTTTTTTAACTCGGTAGAAAACGATTTTTCATTCTTCTCATTAAAAGTGTCATAATTGAGTAAATAAGTCACATAACAAACTTCCTCTTTTTCGCAATTTGAATTGAGTATTTTTAATCTGGTTACTTTTAAATTAGTTGTTAATAATAATTGATCAAACTCTTCGGGAGTTAACGTTTCATATTTTTCTTTTAATGGATTCGTCATTTTTTCTAAAATGCCTTCCTTGTTTTGATTTTTAGAGAATCTATAATTTATAAAACTCTTCAAACTACCTTCTGCATTATTTTCTTTCTTACAAGAAATCAGTAGTAGTAGATTCAAGGCAATTATAAGAATTTGAAATTTTTTCTGAAAAATAATCATGGTCCCAACTTAGTCTTTAGTTGATATAATTTGATTCATGTCCGTAATCATATAATACCTCATAAAGGTCTTTCCAAGCAAAGTTTCTATTTTCAGTATCAAATTTTATCCCTAACAATTGACCATCTTTTGCCAAAACTGTACCAACATTACTAAATTGATGACCGTTAAAGTCGATCGTAAAATTCAACTTTTTAAATTCCACTTTAAATTCATTCACTAGCAAAATAGAACAACCTTTTTCATTCCAATCAATCAACTGAGCAACAAGCTCTTGGCCATTTTCTAAGCGTGACTCAATAATACAATTAAACTTAAGTTTGGTACGATTGAGCAATCTGGAACGATATTTTTTTAATTTATAATAGGGTTGATTTAATTCTTCGGTAATTTGCAGAATAAAGAAAAATGAAAGAACGACGTATAAAAATAAAAGGACCAGTAAAACCCGGTCGAAGTTGGCCAATGATAAGATCAGAATTTGTATTCCAATTGAAAAAACTGATATTAACGAAAGCTCCAATGCAAATGAATATATATTAAATATCAAACCAGCTGAAACCAAAGTAACTAGAAATGACCACTTATATTTTAAGGCGAAGAGATATAGATTATTAACTTCAAATGCTGATTGATTTTGCTGAAGACAATAACAAACATAAAAATATAGAATCGAAAGAATCAAATAGACGCAAAAAGTATTAACTCGCTCAGATCTTTTTATATAATCCATTGTTCACCTTCCCTAACCAGCAATTTGTACCATTTTGAAATACACACATCCAATGTTTATAATATAATGATGATACCTAAAATTGAAATTACTTCTCGGTGTATTCATTGTGATTTTTGTAGAATTGTTTGTCCCGAGGATTCAATCGTATTCGTAAATGGAATTTATACTGCAGAAGAATGGAGTTGCACTCTATGCCAAATATGCGCTCAAATTTGTCCAGTTGATTGCATAAAAATTATCGATATCTAAATACTATTTAAAAATTCATAAAATTTGCTCGATGAATTTCTAACATTTTGTAAACTTGGAGCATTAAATCCTTTGTTGATCAAAAACCTTTTAAACTGAAACTCCTCTTGAGAAATTCCTTTTAAATTTCCATTATGAAATTCAAACTCCCCAGAATTCTTATTCTGGATTTGCAACCAAGATAAATATGAATCTTGATAGAGGCCTGAACGTTTTTGCAAATGATACGCCCATTTATGAATCTCTAATTTTTCTTCAACATCTATATGTAGATATTTCACCATCTTTTCCAAGGTTATATAGCCTTTTGGGATAATTAAATTTTTTTTATATAGGTTATGGCTCGTTCTCAATAGATCAAAGGAGATAATTGACGATAAAAATCCTTCATTTTTTATGTAATTATTGAGGATGGCCCGTGAAAAATAAAATTGGCCACCTGGTAAACTAAAATGAAAAGGCATCGAACTTTCGATTATAAAAAAATCCCATTCAAAGTTTTCAATCAGCGTATTTTCATTTCCTCGATATAAATGTTTTATAATTGATATGAGATAGTCGTTTTGATTTTTATTAAATTTCGTTACTCTTACATTTGAAGAGCTTGAGAGTAATCGACCAAATAATTTGAGTTGATCGATATAAGTTTTTCTATCTACTGAAACAATAGGTTCATCGGAAAGATTGTTACCTTCGAATAAAATATTTTCATTATTAAATGAGCAATTTGAAAAAATAATCAAACTTACAATAAATGAAAAAAATTTTAATTTAGAGTTCACACAATCAATTTAGCTTCTATTGATTGGAGTATGCAACTGATCCTGCATCTGGAAGATAATAAAGTGTAAACCCAGCAAAAATTAAATTTGGATCTTTGATAAGTGGTCGGTTATTATCCCAAATTTTCTTCCACTTATTAGAAGCTCCATAAACTTTACCTGAAATTTTCCCTAAAGTGTCTCCAAGTAAAATTAAATATGGCTCACCATCTGGTGACCAGTTAAATTCTTTATCAGGAGCATTATAGGTAATGGTTGTACCTACAGTGAGCTTTTGCATTCCACCGTTGAGATTGGATATCATTTTCCATTTAGTGTAATCGCCATAAAACTTCCATGCTAAGCGCATATAGGTATCACCTTTTTGCACAACATAGGACTTTATCTCGCCAGTAGGAGCGACTAGCAAATTTTGAGATCCAGAATTTCCAGATAAATTAGAGTCTGACATATTTGAATCAACCATGCTGGCTCCATCATTTGGCATTGAAGAAGCAACACTTGGCGTTTCTGCCGTATCAATAACCTCAGAACTAGAGTCATCTAAAACAATTTCTTGATCTGAATCGGCTAAAGTAATATCTTCCCCACCATCATCATCAAGAGCTAAGTCCTCTGAACTTTCGCTTCCTTCATCTAAGAGATCATCACTTACCTCAGATGATTCAGCTGATTCATTTGTGACTTCAGTTGATTCCTCAGTATCATTTTTCGTTTTTTTTGAACAAGCAGGTAAAATCAAAATCAAGCTGAATATGGTTAAAAAATTTAACAATTTGATCATTTTCATTCTGCACTCCTATCTTCTGGTCCTAAGGGTTATATAATTAAATTATAGCGCGGTTTAAAAAAAATAGTGAAAATTTTTTGAGACAAGATTTGCTAATATTATTTTAATCTTTCATTTGCTAATACTATTCAATTTAGCTTAGAATATTTTTTATGTATTACTTGATGATATTATTTTTTTTTATTTCAAACTGTTTTGCTCAATCAATTCTTAATACTGAAACCAGCATTGAAAAAACAAGCCATAATCCACCAGTAGACGAGACTATTTTAAAAATTTCACCTTCCCGAAGAATATTTGTCATCAGTAATGAAAACGCTAGTTTTTCAAATGGTGACTTTATTACTTTCATATTGAATGATCAGCTAGCTGCCAGAGCAATTGCCGTAAAGTCGATAGAAAAAAATGCCGGGGTCAAAGTTATAAAAATTTATTCTCTTGATTCTTGGAAGGATGTTCGTGAAGGTTTAAAAATAAAAATTATCCGAGGAGATGATAGTTATTTTGTTAAAAAAAATTCTCAACCCCAACCTGATGATTCTGCTCAAGTTCTTGATGAAGAAGAGCTTTATGATGAATCTACCCTGATAGATGACAATGTGATTGTCGAAGAAGATCGTAGGAGATTAATTAAAACAGATCATATTGCAGGTGTTTCACTTGGTACAATCTCTAGCTTGGACGCGGAAGGAGAAAGCACAAATTACACACATTATAGTGGTAAATACGCTTATCAATTTACTACTAACTATTGGATTGAGTTTCAGCTAGGACAATCAGTCCTTCGAGATTATCCATTTGTTAAAACTGAGCCGAATGGCGCAGGCCTAAATACCTCTTTAACGACATATACCTTTAGATTGAAATATACTTTTAATGCTCCTTATGACTCTTACATCATGCCTTATTTTGGATTTCAAATGAGACGGGCAAAGTCTGATGAGGCCGGGAAAAATGTGGCAAATGAAAACAGCGCTAAATTGGAACTTGACCAAGTTGATGCACTTAATGAAAATAAAGTTGTTTTTGGAGCAAGCATAATTAAAAGGTTGGTGCCTGGATGGTTTATCACAGCAGATCTTGGAAACGATCTTTTAAACTTAGGGTTTTCGCTCGAGTTTTGATCTTTTTATCTATAAGTATTTTGGTTTTTGGATGCGGAGTGGATGGTCCACCAATTCCACCAGCAGGAAGTGAAATCCCATCACTCCCCTCTCTCTATATGAAATCTCAATCAAATAAAGCTGAACCGATTAATAATGATGAGATTAGCGATTTAAAAGACAGTTCTAAAAACTCACCCACAAAAAAGAAGGCACCTTAAAAATGGCCTTTGCCATTCTCGCACTTGGTTCTAATGTTGGTGATCGGTCCAAAAATCTTGAGTTTGCGCGAAAAAAAGTTTCTGAAAGTTTTGTGATTCGTGGTCACAGTAATGTTTATCAATCTCATCCCGTAGATTTTCTTAATCAACCTGATTTTTTTAATCAGGTTATTGAGATAGAAATTCCAAGCAACTTAACTGCTGAAGTGCTTTTTCAGTTAATCAAAAAAATTGAAAATGAGGCAGGACCAGCAAAAGTTGTTTTTAAAGGTCCCAGAGTTCTCGATATCGATATAATATTTTTTAAACTTGAGACCATTGATCAAGTTCATCTAAGGATTCCACATCCATCTTGGTCACAAAGGGACTTTGTCTATTTTCCTTTGCAAGAACTGCCTTCTTTTGAGAAAATTTCAAAGTCCCATCTTTTTATAAATAATCAAGCTCTAATCAACAATCTGATTAAAGTATAGTCAACGAGGTATATATGGATTTTGATTTATCTTCAGAGCAAAAAGACATTAAAGAAATGGCGATGAAGTTTGCTCGTAATGAAATGATGCCTCTAGCTCAGAAATATGATGAAGAGTCTCATTATCCCATGGACATTATGAAAAAATGTCACGAACTAGGATTGCTTAACACTTGCATCCCTTCCGAATATGGAGGTACAGGTTTTAAAACTCTTGATTCTGTTATCATCAGTGAAAGTTTAGCTTTTGGATGTATGGGAATGAATACATCAATCATGGCCAACGACTTAGCGCTTTTGCCTATCGTTATTGCAGGTACTAAAGAACAAAAAGAAAAATTCTTAAGACCATTTGCTGAAAAATTTCAAATTGCTTCTTTTTGTTTAACAGAACCAGGAAATGGTTCGGATGCTGCTGGTATTAAGACAACCATCAAAGATCAAGGGGACCATTTTGTTGTTAATGGAAATAAAATGTGGATCACTAATGCTGGTCATGCCCATTTGTTTGTTCTTTATGGAACTTTTGATTCCAGTTTAAAACATAAAGGCTTGTCGGCGATAGTCATCGATGCGAAATCCGCTGGTATTCAGTTGGGAAAAAAAGAAGATAAAATGGGCCACCGATCTTCCGACACTCGCGCGGTGACATTTAATAATGTTAAAGTTCCCAAAGAAAATTTATTAGGAAAACTTGGCGAAGGATGGTCCATTGCCATGAAAACCCTTGATCATTCGAGGCCTCTAGTCGCAGCGTCTGCTCTTGGTGGTGCTCAATGTGCAATGGAGCATGCATTGAAATATGCCAAAGAAAGAATTCAATTTGGAGTTCCCATCGCTCAACATCAAGCCATACAAACTATCTTGGCCAATATGAGTATGAAGGTCGAGGCTTCGAGATTATTGACTTACAAAGCAGCATGGCTTCTTGATAATGGGTTACGAAATACAAAAATCGCTTCTATTGCTAAGGCCTTTGCATCAGATTCATGCATGGAAGTAACAACCGACGCTGTACAAGTATTTGGCGGTTATGGATATTCTAAGGAATATCCTGTGGAAAAGTTAATGAGAGATGCCAAGCTGATTCAAATTTATGAGGGCACTTCTCAAATTCAAAGATTAGTTATTGCCAGGGAAGAATTGTCCTAGTTGAAAGTAAAGATTTAAGATAAATAAATTTTTGGTAAACTAGCACTAGTAAAAATTTTCAGTGAGATTTTGTCCACCTTTCAGAAATTTATTTTTAGGATAAGACCTGCTGGAAAAATTATTTAGTGCTAGTATATAATTAAATGCAAATATTTTTTTGATACAAAAAAGGGAAGTTATGAACATTTTCGTTTTAGTTAAACAAGTACCTGACACCGAAACTAAAGTAAAACCTAATTCCGCTGCAAATTTTATTGATGTTGAAGGAATTAAATGGATTATGAATCCCTATGATGAATTTGCTGTTGAACAAGCTTTATTGATTAAAGCAGCAAATCCTCAAGCCAATATCACTGCAATTCGCGTTGGCGCAGTCAAAGATACTGAAGCTTTAAGAACCGCCATGGCGATGGGTGTAGATGATGCCATATTAGTTGAAGCTCCAGATCTTTTAGATAGCTATGCAACAGCTAAAGCGATCGTTGGTGGAATCAACAAATTAGGAAAAAAGCCTGACTTAATCCTCACTGGTAAACAAGCTATTGATACTGATTGTATGCAAGTCCCTCAAATGGTTGCGGCCCTGTTAAAATTTCCTTCAGTTACTGTAATTGTTAATTGTGAAATAGCAGGCAAAGAACTAACAGTTAAAAGAGAAATTGAAGGTGGCTCTATTGAAGTTTATAAATTATCAACTCCATGTTTACTCGCATGCAATAAAGGATTAAATACTCCTCGTTATGCCAGTTTACCGGGTATTATGAAGGCAAAGAAAAAGCCACTAGAAAAATACTCGCTAGCGGATGTTGGTCTTAAAGACTCAGATCAAAAAGTGGTCTATAGCAACTTTAAACTTCCGCCGGAAAAACCAGCAGGGAAAAAATTCGACGCTATGGATGAAAGTTTACAAGCAAAAATTGTTACCGATGTGGTTCAATTACTCAGAAATGAAGCAAAGGTTATTTAACGTTAAAAAAAGGAAGTTTTTATGGCCAAGTTTTTAATATTTGCTGAAACCCAAGGCAATACTGTAAAAAATGTAACATTCGAAATATTAGGCAAAACCAAAGGGCATACCGCGGATGTCATATTGTTTGGAAAACTAGAAGATAAAGGCGCGAATGATTTAAAAAGTTTTGGTGCCAATAATATTTTTGTCGTCACTGGGAACGGACTTGAGTCTTATTCCCCTGAAGGTCATGCCAATGCACTAGGAAATTTCCTTTCAAATAATCAATATGATTATTTCATTGGCGGTTCTACTCCTCTAGCAAAAGATCTTTTCCCTAGACTCGCAATCAATAAAGATTGTGGGATGGCCAGTGAACTTACTCAGCTATCAATGGAAGGCGACGAGCTCGTAGGGATACGTCCAGTCTTTGCTGGTAAATGTTTGGCGCAAGTTAAAATCCAAGGTAATAAACCGCGGTTTGTTACAGTTCGACCAAATGCCCTTGGCCTACCAACTGGCCCAACTGCCGGTGCAGGTAAAGTAACTCCGACTAGTCTTGATAGTGGATCAGTGGCCGCCAAAATTGTTCAAGTGATTAAAGGTGCAAGTGAAAAAGCTGATTTAACAGAAGCTAATGTGATCGTCTCTGGTGGAAGATCCATGAAGAATACTGAAAACTTTAAAATTCTCGATAAGTTAGCTGACGTCATTGGTGCCACAGTTGGAGCATCAAGAGCAGCTGTTGATTCTGGGTATGCTGCTCCTTCAATGCAAGTTGGTCAAACCGGAAAAACTGTATCTCCCTCTCTCTACATTGCCTGTGGGATATCAGGGGCCATTCAGCATTTAGCTGGAATGAGAACTTCAAAAATTATTGTCGCCATTAACACAGATCCAGAAGCTCCCATTTTCACCAAAGCAGACTATGGAATTGTTGGTGATTTGTTTCAAATCGTTCCAAAGCTGACTGAAGAATTTAAAAAGCTTTTAAGTAAATAAGATTGTTTTTAGGAAGTACTTTTCTATACCAGTACTGGTTGAGAAAAGTACTTCCTATCTAAAACTCAAATCCATTTTCTTCTATATTGTTTTGTTCTAAATCTTTATTGATCAGGGGTTGAACCAGTGAATTCGTTCGCTCGCGATTAAAAGGAACATTGTTACCGATGACGACATTATTATTAGAGGCGATAATCCGTCTTAATTCTTCGTCTTTGTTTTCAGTTGAAAAGAAAAACCTGGCACCTTTATAGGGACCATTAATGGGACTAACCACGATGTCGTTTTCCGCAAGTTTTCTGATGGTCACTGAATAGGTTCCTTCTTCTCCATCATAGGGAAAAATAGCATCACCTTTTATTTCTGTAGTCATAATTTCTAGTTCCACTACTTCTGGTTGGTATTCTCTTCCTAAGGCCTTAACTGATGCTAAGGATCTTTCAGAAGGTGTTTCCTCCATATTAACAGACATGGCAACTTCCGCCACTTTAGAAACAAAGTTGTGAGTGATTTCAATTGCGCCATTTAACTCAACATCTCTTCCTTTTATATGATCCCTATTCCAGATCACTCGATAGAGATTATACTTTCCTTCTGCAAATTTGGTGATTACCACGGGAATTTGGATTGTATTTTGAATATTTGAATCGGTATCTTCTGATGCTGCAAAATTTTCAATATTCTTAGTTTTGTCTGCAGTAGCACCTTTTTTTGTTAACGTATGATTGGCCGCTAATATTTTAGTCTCTGATGTAGTCCACTGAAGCTTATCAATTGATTGAACTGGAAAAACTGTCGCCAAACCATGATCGCTCATAAAGCTAGTCGAGGTAAGGGATTTATCATGATAAATCTGAATAAAAAGTAGACAGAGTATGAGCAAGAACCCGACCCTAAAAAAAGTAACAATGTACTTAACAGTTTTCACAATATTTTCCTCTTGGAAGAGTTTTAATGCAACTCACATGCCAAAGAGAACAAAAGTAGTGGTGTTAATAATTGAGACTGATAGATAGCTAACTATGCAAAACACTGACTTTAAATTTTCAACTTAGCTTCTGATTATAAAAAATAGCGTCAATATTTAAGACAGTTTGAGATATTTTTAGACAATATGCATTTTTAGAAATCCTTAAAATTCAATACTTAATTTCATATTTTATATGGAGCAATTTTTGCTAACAACCTATGAAATAGAAAATCATATCCACTTAAAAAGGATGCAGTTAACAAGGGTGATAATAATGAAATATATTTTTACTTTTTTAATTTATTTAGCAAGTTCCTATCAGG
>JBIKWR010000202.1:0-4712 GCA_044356225.1 Bacteriovoracaceae bacterium
TTGCCATGATCGGTGGAGTGGCGATTTCACACCATTTACAAAAACAAGGACTCTTTTCTAAGCTCATCGATTTTGTTTTAAATAAATATCATTCTCAAGTGGGGCTATTTTTTCTTTGGAGTGATCTTTATGATCTTTACCAAAAAAAAGATTTTTATTTGGCGGGGAGTTTAGAAGAAGTTGTTTTAAATACGCCGTTTGTGCTTCCAGGAAAAAACTTATTTCAATTAACAATGGCAGAATGGGATACTATCAAAAATCATTACCTTCATTTTTCTAAAGATTTTTTATCTCTTAAACGCCAAGATTTTCATTGGAGTATTTATCCTAAAATGAAAAATGTCTTCGTCGATTTAAAAAGTGACTCTTATTCATTTATCGGCAAGGGCGCTGATTTGGAAAATATTATTCATGAAATAGCTTTTACGCATCAACAGCAATTTGAAAAAGAATTAAAAGGAGAAATGATTTGGCTACCTTCCGGAAGCACTTTATTTAAATCACAACAAAAATTAAAATATTTGGCCCTCATGCGTTTAGCCGATAAAAATATTCTCAATCAATTTTTTGATGGTATATTTGAAAAAAAACTTTTTATCAATGACCTAAAAGACAAAGTTGTTTTTACTTTTGAGAATAAAGAATTCACTGTCGCTAAAGCTGATTTCCTCACTTATCTTTTTGGCCCCAATCCTCTTGATGAATTTAAAGATTATTTACCAGGTCTTTATATCCCTGGCATCGATAGTATTTAATTAATTTATCCACTTATTTTTGATTCTTTATCAAAAAGGGTTGTTGTGCAAAACTATCGACTTATCAGTTATTCATAATGAAATGCGCCACCAAAATGAAAAATTTAATTCACACGAATTCCCCACCATACTCCGCTAGGCCAAAAAGCGGCCGACTTAAAATGGTCCAAGCTTTTTTGGCCCTCAACAAAACTTTTAATTTATTTTTTTTGTAAGATTAAGATTTTCTTAAAAAATATTTTGCAGAATTTTTTAATCGGGAATGCTGATTAACTTAGGCCCGCTGTCTGGCTTTTGGGATAGGCCACAACGGGCATGTTCGTAGTAGTAGTTTTTTTTGAAAGGAAAATATTTTTACATGATTTAAAATAGAATAATGACTTCATGATTTTCTGTCATTTTTCGGATTGATTTTATTTTGATAAAAACATTTTATGAAAAATCAAAATTACCAAACCAATGAAATTCACCAAAATCTCATCACGTTAACCAAACTTGAGAGGAAAACTCTGGCGGAAATTTTAGAACTTTTGCGATTGAACTTTAACCAAAAAATTTTTGCTAAGATGGGTTA
This sequence comes from Bacteriovoracaceae bacterium, assembly GCA_044356225.1. GTDB lineage: Bacteria > Bdellovibrionota > Bacteriovoracia > Bacteriovoracales > Bacteriovoracaceae > JBIKWR01. The sequence continues at coordinate 1,330 of JBIKWR010000202.1, forward strand.
TTCACACCTGGTTAAATATATGGTGTCGGAACTTGGGTATAGCGAATCAGCCGCATGGAGAAGATGGGTCGCGCTGAAAATTACTAATGAAATGCCCGAGGCAAAAAAAATGCTTCAAGATGGCGATGTGAATTTGTCCACACTTGGGAAATTATCACTTCATATGAAAAATGAATCGTTAGACAAAAAACGAGCAGCTTTAGCTGTGATTAAAAATAAAACTTTAAACGAAGTGGAAAAAGGTCTTTTTGCTATAACCGGGCGCAAAACCGAAACACAAGATTTTATTCATCGTGCTTCTGAAAATACTCAAAGAATGTCAGTTACTTTGAGTGATGAAACGGTTGCGAAATTGGATCGCTTAAAGCAATTAATGCAGAAAACTAAGAATGATGAGGTTTTAAACTTTGCTCTCGACTCGGCGATTAAAAAAATAATGGAAAAGCCTATTAAACAATCAAAATCCTCTCCCTTGGGACGAACAGCACGAGGAATTTTACGACATGAGGTTTTAAAACGCGACTCCCATATGTGTCAGTATCCCGGCTGTGATGAAACAAAATATTTGCATCTGGATCATCAGGTACCTTATGCCAAGGGAGGACTGACGACTTCTGCAAATCTAAGAGTTTTATGCTCTACCCATAATCACATAAAGGGTGCTGGAAAATCTTAGCTATTTTTTAAGAATTTAGGTTTATAGCGGTACTGGTTGAGATTTCCAGTGAAAGCTTTGCCTCAGGTGCGCGAGATTGATTTACAAAAAGATGAGGTTTGCCTAGAGGCAAATCGAATATTTTTGGGAATCAAGATTGCGTGCATGAGGCGAAGATCCACTGGAAAACTCATCTAGTGCCGCTATATAGCGGTACTGATTGAGATTTCCAATGCCGCTAAATTAACTAGTTAACCCAAAATGATAAAGGGCCTTTATTTTCGACGAATAATCCACAATCCACGTAAAATAATCGCTAATCCAATTGTCCAAAAAACTAACGTTATTGTGGGAAGACCAGAAAAACTAATATTTTGTTTATCCTCTATGAAAAACAATCCTGAAAAAATAAAAACTGCACTTAATAGCGAAAATGATAGAAAAACTACGCTACTAAATATTTTAATAAATGACTTTTCATAACCTGTTAGCCGAATTTCCACGGCATAATTTTTTTTAGAAATATCTTTCAAAAACCACTTCAGATGCCTTGGGACTATTCTCAGAGATTCTATCAAATCTCTGGCGACCCAAATACCCTCTTCCATCAGATCATCTTTAGAAGTAAACGACTTGAGCATTTTATTCATATCTTTTTCGACAATTTTATAAATATCAAAATCCATCCCTAGTGATTTCCCCACTCCATCCATCGCTGCCAACCCACGAAAGACGATGTACCAGTCTCTTGGGAGATACAATTTATGCACTCTTAGTGTGGTGATGATCGATCTCATCAATAAAGGAAAATTTATTTTTTGCACGGTCATGCCAATAAAAGGAGAGATGGCATCCTTAATGTCATTCGTTAACAAATCCACATCGGGAATGCTTTCGTATTCCGCTACATTAAGAAATTCAAAAACTAAATTTTCAAAATTGTGACTAACAATTGAATAAATGATCGCTAAAAAATGCATTCGCGACTTTTTACTCATACTTCCCACTAACCCGAAGTCTAAAATACCAATTTTATCAATTTTGTTTAAGTAGAAAAAATTACCGCCATGTAAATCTGCATGAAAAAAACCATCTTGAATAATGTTTTTAATAAATACTTCTAAGCCACTGGTCAGTTTATCCTCTAAGATTGGTAAGTACGGTTTAATCTTTTGAGTGTTGCTAAAGGGAATGCCATCAAAAAATTCCATCACAATCATGTTTTCGCGATTGTACTCATGATAAATTTTTGGCAATAAAAAAATCTCTGTTTTGTCGTGTTTATGGATATTTTCCCATAGTCTTTCGCGATTTCTCGCTTCAATATTCAAATCGAGTTCCACCGACATGGTTTTGGCAAAATCTCGCAGCAACCTCGAAATTCCTAAATACTTTATTTCAGCACTTACCTTTTCTAATTGTTCAACTAAGTAGGTGATAATATCAAAATCCGCTTCAATGATTGACCTAATGTTGGGCCTTCGGACTTTAACCACAATTTCTTCGCCCGATTTTAAAACTCCCCTATGAACTACACCTATCGAGGCGGTACCAATTGGATGTTCATCAAGTGAAAGAAAAACATCGCCGATTTTTTGTCCCAGAGAGCTCTCGATTTCATTTTTTACTATAGAAAAGTCTAACCCCTTCACCTGATCCTGCAACAATTTCAACTCTTGAATAAAGGCAGAAGGAAACATGTCTTCGCGCGAACAAAAGAGTTGTCCCAATTTTACAAAACTAGGACCCAATTCTTCAAAGGCCTGACGTAATCGGATGCCAATCATTTGGGGAATTTCAGCATGCCCAGCGGTAGACAATTTTCTTTTCATTTCTTGTTTTGATGAGGGCAACACAAAATTGGGAAGAAATTTAAGCACACCAGAACTTTGAATAAACTCATCAAAACCATTACGCGCAAAAATAGTGAGAATTTCCCGTAAACGCGAAACATTTTTTATGGTTTTGGTAATGTCGATACCGGTTCTAATTAAATCCAAAGTAGTCCTGTCAGTTATGATTACAATAAAATGGATAATAGTCTTTATTTTAAAAGTTTAAGTGACGACTGACGAACTGCCTGTCTTTAGAGCAAAAGATTCCCTTATCTGAGTTTTTATTCTCAGATATAAATTAACATGATATAAACGCACAACTATTAATTTAGAGGGTTTTTTTATAGGCGATTTTAACCAACTTTCAATTGTAAAAAAAAATAATGCTTTAGTTCAATCACCCATTTTAGAAATTGGTAGTAAAAATTATGGAAACACTCAAAACTTTCGATCTATGTTTTCAGATTTTCAATATGTTGGTATTGATATGGAGGAAGGAGATGGTGTTGATATTTGTTTAGACTTTACTTTAGATTTTTTAACTATTGATAAATTATTAAATGGAAAACGATTTAAAACTGTCTTTTGTTTTAGTGTTTTAGAACATTGTGCAAATCCATTTTTAATGTGCCAAAACATCGAAAAAATATTAGCACCTGGAGGATTCGTTTTTATTGGTGCTCCATTTTCTTGGAGAATTCATGGTTATCCATCTGATTATTGGAGATTTACTCCGAACGCTATTAAACTTTTGTTTCCTACCTTAGATTTTGAAGGAAATCTCAACTCCCTTTCAGGACACCAAGATGGCCATGTAGCACCAATAGACAATCAAATGCTTAGAGTTGAGTTAAATATTAAAAAGGGTCTTAAATCAAAACAATATGGGATTT
>JBIKWR010000203.1:0-4709 GCA_044356225.1 Bacteriovoracaceae bacterium
TTCTTCTCGTCTACTCGACTTAACAAAAACTGACGTTTTTATCTTGTCTTCTTTGGTCCTTCCAAATCCGCAAGCGGACTTGAAAGAATTTTCTCTATTAAATTGTCAATGTGCTGCCTACGATAAAAATATCGCGCGCAAAAGTTGAGCTTTTTGAAGATATTCCCTCCAAAAAACGTAAATACTGACTTTTACGTGGTATTGTGCCGCGGGCGAGGATGCAAATTATTCTATTACGCTTTGAAGGTCAAGGAGAAAAAACAAGATAATAAAAATATTTTTTAAAACTTTTTCACCCTTGGAAACAAAAATCATTGTTTTAGAGGGAACCCTGCGTCATTCAAAGTCTTTACCACTAAATCCTCAGCTTGTTTGAGGAACTCACCACTTAAAGTTTTTTCAGCATCCATAAAACGCACTCGTACCGTCACCGCTTTTTGCTCTTCACTTAAGGGAAAAACCGTGACGATCTTTGATTCTACTAACTCTTTTAATTTTATTGGCTTAAGGGCCTTTAACAGGTCTTCACTGTAAGTCTTGGTCGCCGCCACGACAGTGCAGTCAAAAAGAGCATCTTGAAATTTTTGGAGTGGTCGGTATTTAAACTTATTTACTATCGCACGACTTTCAAAAGCTGAAAGATCGAGCAACGCTAAACTTAAATGACCTTTGATTTTATAATTTTTTAAAATCAAAGGATGAACTGAAAAAAGAGCACCTTTTAATCCTCCCATAGAGCGCAACTCTAAATACTCATGAGGATGAGTTCCTGGCCATTCAAGGGGAACCAGAGGGTTTTTAAATTTTTCTTGGCGGGGGACCCAATCAAAAGCAATGGAGCAAGTACGCAAAAGGTCTTCAAAACGATTCAGGAGCAAACTAAAAGGATTACTTTTTCGATCATAAAAAGCCACTAAAACCTGAGAGGTTTCTTTGGCAAAATCATCGCCTTCAGTTAACTGATAACTACGTCCAATTTCAAAACAATGAAATGATGAAAAATATTTTTGATTAAGTGCCACCGCCTCTAAGACTGAAGGGATAAGGGATGGACGCATACGGTTTTGTTCATCAGATAAAGCATTCAGTAATTTTAAACCGAGATTTTCCTCTGGCCATAAAGCGCGTTTTAATAAATCAGCACCAATCAAAGGATAGGTCATCACTTCAAACGCTTCGCCATGCTGAACCAAAAAGTCGCGAATTTTTCGATGGTATTTTTGCGTGTTTGAAAAACGTGCCGGTTTGATACTCCATTGAGGCGAAACTGGAGCTATATTATCGTAGCCAATCACCCGGCCTATTTCTTCTACTAAATCAGCTTCACAGCTAACATCTTTAGTGGCGCGAAAACTAGGTACTGCAATAATTAAGTGATCAGCATTTTTTTCTACGCCAAAACCCAAAGAAGTAAAAGTCTTGATCACTTGATTTTCGTCGAGGATCGTTCCTAAGGATTTTTGGATATGAAGGGTTGAAGTTTTTATTTTTGGTAGTTGAGCACTCATTTCGGCCAAAGAGCGCCGATGATAGGTTTCTAGCTTTCCCACAATTTTGGCGGCCGGACATAATTCTAAAATAAGCTGGACTGTTCGCTGCATGGTTTGTTCACATAAAAAACTATCGAGACTTTTTTCATAACGTTGCGAGGAATCAGTCCGCAGGCCAAGTCGAACACTGGTACGTCTGACTTCGGTTGCTTGCCAATTGGCCACTTCAATAAAAATATTTTTTGTTTGAGAAGTGACACCAGAATTGAGACCACCCATAATTCCGGCAAGGACCAATGGTTCAGTGGCATCACAAATGACGGTATCACGGGGGTGAAGTTGGCGTGGCATTTCATCAAGAGTCACAAAAACACTGGCTTCATGACAGGGACGAACGAATATTTTTCCATCCTTGATGGATTCACGATCAAAAATATGGAGAGGAATGCCAAGTTCAATCATCACATAATTGGAAATATCCACGATATTATTAATGGGTCTGAGCCCGACAGCTTTTAATCGCTGCTGCATCCATTCAGGACTTTCTGCTATCTGCACTCCATCCATCGATAAAGCTAAATAACTTAAACAAGATGAAGCTGGGTCGACGACAGGGATTATGGGAGACGGTTGCGAGCTGTGGTGTAAATCAATTTTCTGATTTTTAATCGCCGGTTTTAAAGGCAATTGAAACATGGTTGCCACTTCCCGAGCAAAACCATAATGCCCCCAAAGATCGGGGCGATGAGTGAGGGATTTGTTATCGATGTCTAAAACAACGTCGGAAGTTTGTTTGAAAAATGAACCTAAATCAAGGCCGATGGGTGCGTTGGCTGGCAATTCTTTGATGCCTTCAGATGTTGTTGCTAAGCCTAACTCTTCATCGGAGCACAACATCCCTTCGGAGAGAAAACCGCGAATTTTTTTGGGTTCTAAGGTTAATCCAGTTGGCAGAGTGACTCCCACCGGGGCGTAAGCAGTGATCAAACCTTCACGCACATTGCTGGCTCCACAAACCACTTCTTTTAGGCCCTGCCCGGTCTCAAAAGTCACCAGCCGTAAATTATCGGCATCGGGATGTTTGCGCAATGAAATGACTTTGACGATTTTAATTTTTTGCCAATGATCTCCGATCAGTTCGACACCTTCTACTTCGGCGGTGGTTAAGGTCACTTTTTTGGCAAATTCTTGCGCCATTAAAGTGGTGGGAATATCAACAAAATCGCGAATGATGGCCAGAGAGACTTTCATATATTTTCCTAAAAAGATTTAAACTGATTTAAAAAACGTAAGTCGCCCGAATGTAAAAGACGGATGTCATCGATGCCAAATCTCATCATCACCAAACGATCGAGCCCTAAGCCAAAAGCAAAACCGGAAAATTCCGCAGGATTGATGCCACCGGCTTTTAAAACATTGGGATGAACCATGCCACAAGGAAGCAGCTCAACCCAGCCCACTTGTTTACAAACGGAGCAGCCTTTTCCAGTGCAAATAAGACATTTAATATCCAATTCAAAGCCGGGCTCAACAAAGGGAAAAAATCCTGGCCGTAAACGCACTTCCACTTCTTTTTCAAAAATTTCTGAAAGCAAAGTCTTCATAAAATAGATCAAGTTCGCTACCGAAATATCCTTTCCCACCATCATACCTTCCAACTGATGAAACATAGATTCATGAGAGGCATCGGTGCGCTCGCAACGAAAAACTTTTCCCGGAGCGATGAATTTAAAAGGTGGTTTGTGCTCTTTCATTCCCCGCACTTGAATACAACTGGTGTGCGTGCGCAAAAGATTTTTCATGTTGGCAAACCAAAAGGTGTCTTGCATATCCCGTGCAGGATGATCAGCGGGTATATTGAGGGCCTCAAAGTTATGGTAATCATCTTCTATGTGAGGTCCATCTAAAACCGAAAAACCCATGGAAATAAAAATGTCCTCAATCTCTCTTTGCACGAGAACCACAGGATGATAACCACCTCCCTGCAATCCCAAATCCGTAATAGAGTTACGCCAGGTACGATCGAGCCATTCTTTAGATAATTTTTGATCCCAATCCGCTTTTTCCAGGAGCGACATTTTTTGTTCAATTTGCTCTATAAAAAATTCTTTTAGACGATTTGATTCCGTTCCCAATATTTTTTTCTCTTCGGGGGAAGCGGCTTTTAAACCGCGTAAAATTTCCGACAAAGGTCCAGTTTTTCCTAAATAATTGGCCTTCAGATTGAGTCCATCTTGGATTGTTTGAAGACCCGAAAGGTCCTGTAAAAACTGGGCCTTAAGCTGCTCAAGGGATTGTTGATGTTGATTCATAAGGGCCTCAAATTCTTGATTTCTTTGAAAAAAATACTATACCTTGGGCATCTTGGCTTGAAAATGTGATTTGCGGACAGTTGGCATGATTATCGACCTGTAATGATTACAATTTTTGCTAGTTAAAAATCCATCGATCCAAAAAAATGCTACATTGCAATAAATTTTTTATTAAATCTTTGTCCAGGAGTTTTCATGACGGTTACCAAACTTTTTAAGGCCAAAAAACAGATCATGGGGTTAGTTTTGATGTGGCTGATCAGTCTCAACTCCCTAAATGCTACAGATTCACTCAGCTGCATCAATCGATTGACACCGGGAAAGATTGGTTTTGAATATGATGGATTAGCAGATCTCATTTCCGTCCACAGTACAGATCTCTCCACCGTTATTAATGGTATGGGTGGATCAGCTATTTATGAACCATTTTTCGAAAATATTGAAAAAATTGGAAAAGAGGCGCAGGAAGAAATCCTCAAGCACCTTTTTGCCAAGGCGAATGTGACAACACTTGCTGATTTGCTCCGTTTTGAAGCTCAAGCAAAAGATAATCATGCAGATAAATATCCTCTTTTTTATAAAGATGAGAACATTGTTCAGGCGGTGATAAAATGGCGAGCAGCGATCAGCTTATTGGTAACTTTTAATGGAGTTGCCAACAATCACGTTTTAAACAAAATCCCAACGCCTGAAACTGATACCGCTATTAAATGCTTACAACTAAGTGCCAATGCACTCGACTTTTATTATACCTCTCAACGTCAAATTACAGCGGGAGCAGACCTTCGTACCGGCAACCTTTCGCCAGATTTTTTGAAACTGAACCGTAAAAGTGCCGAGCTCGTCAATGAAGAAGCACAACAAATCCTACAAATAAGTAAAGTTCTTTTAGCTGAATTACGTTCAA
>JBIKWR010000204.1:0-4660 GCA_044356225.1 Bacteriovoracaceae bacterium
TCTATAACCAGTTATTAGATTAACTTCAACCCGAAAGTTCAAGAAAGGAAGATTATGAGTTTAGAATTGTTATGTCCTTATTGTGAAACCAAAAGATCATTTGCCGAAGGTCAGGTGGTTTATAAATTTTTAAATATGAAATCTGGCGAAGGCAAAGGTTATCGTTGCCTAGCTTGTCAAAGCGTTTATCGCCATCCCACTTTCTTAGGTCGTTTTTTTAATGTCTTTATTAGTCTGCCGGCACTCTTTTTGCTGGGAATTGCTCTTTATACTGGATCAAAAATTGCTCTGCGGTTTGCTTCGGTGGAAGCTAGCTTCAGTCACTTGGTGATGGGGTTAGCGCTTATGACCCTCGGTGTGTGGGTAGGCATTATCTGTTTTCGTTTTATCTGGGAAAATTTAAATGGCTCAAGGTTGGTGGAGCAAAAGTTTTCTTTAACTGACATACTAAAGGATTTTAAATAATCATTTTCCACTTAGTTTCGGGCCCTTAACAAAAAATTGTTTTTAAGAATTAAAAAATCTCGAATCTAAAAAAATTCACCTGAGATGATTTCGTAAAATTATTAGACACAGTCGATGATGGAAACACATTCAGTTTTTCCAAGCACTTCTAAAGTATCGAAATTAGGGACTCAAAAGTCTTATTTTTTGGCACCAATCTTGTATCAACAACCGAGACTAGAATTATTTTTTAACGGGAGTTTATATGAATTTGGCCAATTTTTTTGCAATTGTTTTTACTTTGCTGGTGGGTCTGTCTTCGGTACAGGCCCAGATAACTTCAGAGACGGAGTCAGGAGCTAGTCGGGACCCTGCTATTGTAGTTAATTCGCAATTGGCACGAGGGCCTTCGAATAATGAAATAGTTATTGAGACAAGGCGTGAACTTGCAACTACTGATATAACTCCAGATCCTGCTGCTGAAACAAGTGCTGCTGTTCCTGCTCCTGCTGCTGAAACAAGTGCTGCTGCTTCAGCTCCTGCAGTTGAAACAAGTACTGCAGCTCCAGCTCCTATCGATCCACCTGCTAAAGAAGTTGTAAAGACTGTCAAAAAAGAAATGGTAAATGATAAAGAAGAAGATAAAGAAGAAGATAAAGAAGAAGATAAAGAAGAAGATAAAAAGAAAGCTAAAAAGAAAGATAAGGACTGCGTTCGTTGTGGTCTAGAAGATCGATTCTCATACCATCGATACTTAGGCCTAGAAAATAGAGACCTTCAACCCGTGGATCATTTTGTTCAAGGAGTTGAAATGTCGACGCAAATAATGTCCAACATAATGAAGATGATGCTCCCCATGATGATGCAGAATTTGGGCCAATTCACTCGCCCCGCCATTCCTGGGATGCAAGATTTGTATTTAAATTCGTTGCAAGGTTTGCAAGCTGGTCCAACCGGAGCTGACATTGCTGGTGCATACGGGCAACAAAGATCTTTCGGTTCATTTTTTAATCAATCACAAGGTATAAATTTAGGCGTCAATCCCATCAATAATTATGAAACGATTAATGATCATTTAAATGGACTGTCGCTTGATCAGTTAACGAGATATGACGTTTTTAGAACGCAAAGTAATCAAATTCGAGATTTAAACTTAGAATACCAAAATCGCGAACAAATGTGGCAACAGCAGCAAAATGCCCAATTTCCAGGGCGCTTTCCCGCTCAGCAGTTTAACCCAACACTCAATATGCCAAGCAATCGGCCGCGACTCCAAGATATTCAGAATAGTGGTTTCCGGTTCTAATAAAACTATTCAGATCAAAAAGGTCGGATAATAAAAAAAATCAATCTTCGCTACCAAATGACGACAAGGTGGGTAGCGAGGTTGGTTATGTATTCATTTGATCAAGATCAAAAGGCCAGTGAAAAAGTTATCATCAAAAAATGTCATCTCTGTGGCCAAATTATCGAATCAAGAAAAGAAGTTTCTAAATGTCCTTGTTGTGCAAAAAATTTTTTACCGCTAAATTATTTTGGCAAAGTGCATGCTAAAAATACCAAAGAATTTGACCATCTTTTTGCGGAAAGTGACGAACTGAATGATTTAGATATTATTCATGGTCTTTACGTGCTTTGGTAGAATATAGCGGCACTGGATGAGTTTTCCTAAATAACATTTTGCAATATTCAATTCCAAGCTGTTTATATCTAAACGGCGATGATACCATCTGCCGCACATGCACACCCAAAACATCGAATCACTATCATCACCGTCGGGAATTTTCAAAGATTCTACTGAACATTTATCTCCCGTCTTGATCAAAATTTTAGCGGCGAGAGGATATGATACCCCCGAAAAAAGAGCGCAGTTTTTTTCTTGGTCTTTAAAAGACTTACCAAGTTTTGATGATCTTTTGGATTTGCAAAAAGCGGGCGAAAGAATTTTATTGGCGCTGGCGCAAAAAGAATTGATTGCTATCTATGGTGATTACGATGTGGATGGCACCACCTCCTGTGCTTTACTGTTTCATTTTTTTAAATCGATTGGAGTTGAAGTCAAACTTTATCAACCTAGTCGTTTTGTAGAAGGTTATGGACTGCATCTTTCATCGATTGATCAAGCTTTAGCTGACCAAGTGAAAGTTTTGATTACGGTGGATTGTGGTATCACCAGCGAAGAAGCGGCACTCAGCGCTCGTGAGCGGGGTATCGATCTCATTATTACCGACCATCATAATGATCTATTACCGCAACTTCCTAGTGCCTTTGCCATCGTCAATCCCAATCGTAAAGATGAACCAAAAGAGAGTGAGCTTAGAAAACTCTCTGGTGCTGGTGTGGCTTTTGTGCTCGCTTATAAAGTGCGTGCTCTATTACTAGAAGTGGGTAAGCCGGTGCCGTCGATTTATTCTCTATTGCAATTTGTAGCGATTGGAACGATTGCCGATTTAGTGCCGTTAAATATTTTAAACTTGGTCCTTGTTCGCCATGGCCTTAAACAAATTTGTGATACTCAATATCAGGGTCTGCAAATGTTTTTTCCACCAATTGAGAGGTCCAAAGGCTTCATTGCCAGTGAAAAAATTTCTTTTTTAGTGGGTCCTTTGATCAATTCCAAAGGGCGACTAGAGCATCCGGAACGCGCCTTAAAGCTTTTGATTGCCGATGATAACCAAGAGGCTTTTTCTCATCATACCCATTTAGAAGTCTGTAACCAAAAAAGAAAAGAAATTCAGTTTCAAGTTTTTGAAGAGGCGAAAAATCAACTTTTGTCGCGTCTTAAAAATGAAGATCCGAAAATCATGATCGCCTATCAAAAAGATTGGCACGAAGGCGTGATAGGAATTGTCGCCTCACGAGTGGTGGAAACCTTTAAACGACCGACCCTTATTTTTACTTCGATCGAATCAAATGATGGCCTTGAGTTAGTGAAGGCCTCGGCGCGAACCGCCGGGACTCTGGATTTGTTCTCTTTGCTTTCTACCTGTCAGGACTTATTTATAAAATTTGGAGGACATAAGGCCGCCGCCGGATTGACCATGGAGAAAAAAAACTTACTAGTTTTAGAACAAAGATTAGAAAAACTTTTAGCGGTCATTCCCATTTCTTTGAGAACCGTGACTCATCAATTTGATTTAACCATTTCCGCTAGCGATATAAATGCCAAACTATGTAAAGAATTAGAAAAATTAGAACCCTTTGGTAACGGGAATCCAAAACCTATCTTTCGATGTGGTGATTTATTTTTAAAAACATTTTCGATCTTAAAAGAAAAACACGTACGCTGGGAATTTGTGAATGCTAAAAATCCACAGCAAAAAATTTCAGGAATTTCGTTTAATTATTACGGCGCATTTGGGAAAATCCCACCCGAAGAAATTTTTAAGAACCAAGAAGAAACGAGTTATAATTTTATTTTTGAAATTGGCATCAATCGTTTTAATGGCAATGAGTTTTTGCAGTTAAAAGTGATCGATGCCGAAGTCTAGAAGAAGTTTTCGCTATTTTAAAGAATCAATTTTTTTAAGTTGTTCAGCAAAAGATTTCTCAATTTCTCGCATCAGTTGTAGTTCGCGCTGAACGCGAATTCGTTCTATTTTCTTTTTAACTATCATTTCATTTCTTTGCTCAAGTTTTTGGCGCATTTTTCGTAAACGATCGGCACCAGAGTCTTTTTTCTTCACGTAATCAGCATCGATGTCGAGTGTTTCGCTACTGACTTCAATGTCACCAGAATGAAAGTCTTCACCATCAAAATCGTCTTGGGCAAAGAGTGGAAGACTTAAAAAAAGAGCGGCGAATAAAAATAAGTTTTTCATAAATAAAGTCCTATAAAGCCTAAAGGTTGCGGATATTGTTATTCGTATATCGACTTTAATCAGAAGAGTAAAGATCTTTATGAGGATTACGCGTTGCAATGATGGCCATTTACATTATTTTAACCACGGAACATACTTTAATTTTATTTTTTAAAGGCAAACTATTGCATATTTTAATTAATCGCACCGACGCTATTGGCGATACGATCCTCACTTTACCCATGGCCAGTGCTATTCGCGCCAAATTTCCCCAGGCCAAAGTCACTTTTCTTTCTACCAAAAAATGCTTGGATCTTTTTAAACACCATCCCGAAGTGGAAGAAGTTTGGAGTTTAGAAGATTTTGGGATTTTACGGCCTAGCAAAATTTCATATTTAGAAGGATTAAAACTAACG
>JBIKWR010000205.1:0-4619 GCA_044356225.1 Bacteriovoracaceae bacterium
TAGAGAAACTTTAGGAATTGTTGATCGAGCTTACATTATGAATAGCGGATCATTACTAGAAAGTGGAACTCCTGATTTTATTATAAATAGTGAAAAAGCGAAAAAGTTTTATTTAGGTGAAGAATTTAAAATGTAGTTTTGAGCTGAAGGAGACAAGGTGGCGATTAAGCTAAGTCAAAGTTTAAAACAAACGCAGCAATTGACGATGACTCCTCAATTGCAGCAGGCGATTAAACTTTTGACATTAACCCATTTAGAAATGACAAATGTCATCGCCAGCGAAATGGTTGAAAATCCCATGCTCGAAGAATTAGGAAGCGAATTAGATCCTCTCGATAACAAAGGTGATGTGGATTTTAAATTGGATAAACTAGAATCACAAAATACCGAGTTAACGGCTGACAATTTTTCTGGACCGGAGCTGGCCACTGGAAAAGATGATTTTGATTGGAATAAATACATCGAATCTTATAATAATACTTCATCATCTGCTCCAACCAATTTGTCGAAGTACGATCCTGAAGAAATGCCTAATTATGAAAATATGGTGTCTAAGGCACTGACGTTGGCAGAGCACTTACAGTGGCAATTACGAATGGAAGAATTATCAGAGGACGAATCCTTGTTTGCTGATCAAATTATTCATAATCTTAACGATGATGGTTACCTTGATATGAATTTTGAAGACTTGTTAGCTAATACTAAACTCGAAAGAGATCATGCCTACGATATATTAGACCGAATTAAAAAACTCGATCCCGTGGGTTGTGCCTGTAGTACATTGCAAGAATGTCTTTTAGTTCAAGCAGAATGCCTTGGCCAAAGATTACCTTTGATTGAAAAAATTATTACCGATCATTTAGATGATTTTCAAAAACGAGATTACTCTGGAATTGCCAAAAAACTAGGTGTTGCTAAAGATAGAATTAAAGACGCGGAACTGATTATATTAGGTTTAAATCCTAAACCTGGAAGACTGATTTCGCCAGATGAAACACAGTATGTCGTTCCTGATATTTATGTTCATGAAGTTGGTGGCGAGTGGCAAATAAAGTTAAATGATGAAGGCGTGCCCCGCTTAAAGATCAGTGGGCTTTATAAAACGATGATTGAGGCCCAAGTCAGCGCTGTGAATGCGGAAGCTAAAGAATACGTACAAGATAAACTTCGAAGTGCGATGTGGTTAATTAAATCTATTCAAAATCGTCAAAAAACGATTGTTAAAGTCACTGAAGCGATTGTTAAGTATCAACCGGAATTTTTTCGTAAAGGTTCTCAGTTCTTACGACCGATGATTTTAAAAGATATTGCTAATGAAATTGGAATGCATGAGTCGACCGTCTCGAGAGTGACTACCAACAAGTTTATGCATACTCCCCTTGGATTGTTTGAGTTAAAGTATTTTTTTAATGCGGGTGTTGGTGGAAAAAATGGTGGAGTCGACGTTGCGAGTGAGAGTTTAAAACTAAAAATAAAAAAGATGTTAGAAGATGAAAATAAAAAACGTCCTTTATCAGATCAAAAGATAGTGCAAGTACTAAAAGCAGAAGGAATTGAAGTGGCCCGAAGAACAGTGGCCAAATATCGTGAAATGTTAAATATTCAATCAAGTGCAAAAAGAAAGCGATTAGAATAAATCTTTACACTTTTGTAAAGATAGTTGAGGAGAGCGTAGATTATGAAGGTACAGATAAGTTTTAAAAATCTTAAACACACCGACGCCATCGACCAAAAAATTAGAGAGAAATCACTGAAGTTAGAAAAATACTTAGGAGATCAAACATCATTAAATTGGACCTGCTACATAAAAGAAGGGAAGCACTATTCAGACTTAAAACTCATAGGGCCTAGATTTGAGTTTAATGCTAAAGCAAGTTCTGATAACATGTATAAAACACTTGATCTTGCAATTTCAAAAATAGAAAAACAAATTCACAAGAAAAAAGATTTATGGAAAAATAAAATAAACAAACAGTTTCAGGCAGTTCATCCAAATGATATTTTAGAGCCTGAAGTGGCATGGACTGATTATGATGAAGATAAATTTGACGATGTCGGATAAATTTAGTCAGGAAAAGTGAAGAAGGAGATATAAATGGCGATTGATCTTACTATGAAAATCCTAATTGTGGATGACATGAACACGATGCTAAAAATTCAAAAAGCCATGTTAAAAAAGCTTGGATATACAAACATTTTAGAGGCCAACGACGGTATTCCTGCTTGGAGCTTACTCCAACAAGAACATGAAAAAGGTGATCCTGTTAAGTTTATTATGTCCGACTGGAATATGCCAGGGATGACTGGTATGCAGTTTCTTAAAAATTGTCGGGCCGATGAACGATTCAAAAAAGTTCCTTTTTTGATGGTTACAGCTGAAGCAGAACAGGCGAATGTGGTTGAGGCGGTCAAAGCGGGAGTTTCAAACTACGTGGTCAAACCTTTTACGATAGACTCCTTAACCGCAAAAATTAATAAAATATTTCCCGCTTAATTTTCTTTTATAAAAAAACCGGACTAAAAAACCGGTTTTTTTATAACTTTTCGAACTTTCAATTAATTATCAAATATACCAGCACCGCTAAATATTTTTTTATCTTTCACACTTGACCTCAGTGAAAGTAAACCCATCTTAACCTTAGATGAGATTTGAAAAATTCCGGAATTATCAAATAGTCATTTAATAGACTAACAAAGGAGTTATTTATGAGTCTTGTGCCTAGAAGAGCTTTCAGAACTGTTTTTGATTTACCATATTTGTTTGAAGATTTTTTTGAGCAATCACGAGGGGAAGATAATTTAAAATTTTTATCTCCTAAAGTTGATATTAAGGAAACGGATGAAAATTTATTATTGTCATTCGAACTTCCAGGACTAACGGAAAAAGATGTAAAAGTTGAGTTAGAAGATGGTACTTTAACGGTTGAAGGATCCAAACAAAATCAAAGTGATTCGGAAAAAGAAATTGAAAACACAAAATATATTTCTCGAGAGATTTACAAAGGGCATTACCGTCGATCATTTAAAATTGGAAATCAAGTTTCTGATCAAGAAGTGGTTGCGAAAATGAAAAATGGTATTCTTGAAATTAAATTAAAAAAATTAGCGGTAAAAACAAAAAAAGAAATTCCCATCACAGCTTAAGAGGTCTCCTAGGAGACCTCTATTTTTTTTAAAATCGATTAATAGTCGGTATCGTAGTCAATATCAGGCTCTGATTCGGCTTCAGAACCATCTGGAGGAATAATCGGTAAAGTTTGAGGTATTGATTCATCAGTCATTTGATTAAGGTCTTCATTGTATGTTTCAACCTCGGAGGTACTGGCAGCTCCATTAGTGCTGTCTTGAGAAAATCCATTTGTCATTAGCGAAAAATCCCCGCCATAAAAGTATAAACAAATTACAATGAAAAACTTAAATTTCATAAATGCTCCTCTTTGACTCTTCTTAACCAGCAATAAAAAAAAATTAACTTGTTTTGGAAATAGCGCTGTGCTGGTTAAGCAAACGCTATAAGTTAAACTATCCTCTTGAATAATTTTGCAGTCAATGGTGCAGAAAAATCTTAATAACGAAGTTTGTTTTTATAACAAAACTTGAAGAGTCCGAGTTGAGAAGTCGGGTTACTTGCCGGTATTTTCAAATATCATTTATAGCCGCAGATTTAAAACTGAACTATAATGGTTTGAAATACGCTTTGCCAAGCAGACTCTAAAAAAATTTGTTCCATTTATGACTTAGTTCATAAATAAGGAAAACTTATATGTTGAGGTTACTTTCACTTTTGTTATTTGGAATTTTCGACTTTTCTGGGTTGCTGACAAATGATGCCAACGCCAGCATCGAAAAACTATGTCGATATAATAAAGCGGAGCTCAAATCATTATTTAGTGAACGCTTTTTAAATAAAGTACCATTGGCCGCCATCACAGGGCCTTTAGATGAAGCATTCAAAACGCATGGACCTTGTCAAAAAGTCACTAAATTAGACAACAACAATTATGACATGCTTTTAAAAGAGGCCATCTTACCACTGCGAATTTATTATGACGGTAATAATTTAATTCATGGATTTTGGATGGGAAATCCAAAGCTCTTAAGCGATAGCTTCCATACCATATTCGAAGAATTAAAATCATTGCCAGGAAAAAAATCTGTCTACGTAAAAAACTTTACCAAAAAGTTTGAGCAAGGATTTAATGAAACTGAATTGCTGCCAATCGGTTCGGCATTTAAGCTCTATGTCCTAAAAGCATTAGAGACTCGTATCGCTGATAAAAAAGGGCGATGGGAGGATTTGATGTCGTTAGAAGAAAAAGATAAATCCTTGCCTTCTGGGAAACTCCATAAATGGATAGTTGGTTCTAAACTTACGATCGATACCTTATCCAGTTTAATGATTTCTGAAAGTGACAATACCGCCACTGATATGCTGATTCGTTTTTTAGGCAAGAATGAAATAGAGAAAATTTATTTACACCAGCGACCATTTTTAAACACTCAAGAATGGTTTGCATTATCTCACCGGGACCATCAAACACTTTTATTGGATTATGTTAAAATGAATGAAAAACAAAAAAGAAAAGCAATAAAAAATTTAGATCTTCGAAAACTGGAAA
>JBIKWR010000055.1:0-15723 GCA_044356225.1 Bacteriovoracaceae bacterium
ATCTCGAAAATAATTCATTAGTTGATCGATTGAAACCCGTTCTTGCACCATCGTATCTCGATCACGAACTGTGACCGCGTGGTCATTGAGAGAATCATAGTCAAATGTAACACACAAAGGGGTACCGATTTCATCTTGGCGACGGTATCTTTTTCCGATGGATGAAGAACTGTCGTATTCTGATTTATAGGACTTTTGAATTTGAAAAAAAACTTTTTTTGCTGGCTCATCAATTTCCGCTTTTTTCACTAAAGGTAAGACCGCAACTTTGATTGGTGCTAGATGTGATTTAAATCTCATCACGGTTCGTTCCTCTTCTCCTTGGCCCTTATTTTCTACTCGATAAGCATCGCTCATCACTGCCAGTAAGCTTCGATCACAACCAACCGATGTCTCGATCACAAAAGGAATATATTTTTTGTTGTTATCCATTTGATCAACATACTGCAAGTTTTTGCCACAAAATTTTTGATGTTGGACTAAATCAAAATCAGTGCGCGAGTGAATTCCTTCCATCTCTTCCCAGCCAATCGGAAACTGATACTCAATATCAAACGCTGCATCGGCATAATGGGCCAGTTGTTTTCCATGATCTTTCCAACGCAATTTACTTTCCCTTAGACCATTATCCAAATGCCATTGCCATCTAATCTCTTGCCACTCTTTAAAAAATTCTTTTTGCGTTCCTGGTTTGATAAAATATTGCATTTCCATTTGCTCAAATTCTCGGGTGCGAAAAATAAAGTTTCCCGGAGTAATTTCATTGCGAAAAGCCTTACCAATTTGGGCAATTCCAAAAGGAAGTTTTCGTCGCATAGTATTTTGCACATTTCCAAAGTTAACAAAAATCCCTTGCGCAGTTTCAGGTCGTAAAAAGACTGTCGAAGCTTCGTCTTCCACCGGACCCATTTGCGTTTTAAACATCAGATTAAAATCTCTGGGCTCAGTGAATTGACCACTATTTCCACAGGTGGGACAGGCAGCAGCTAAATTTATTTTATCAGCTCTAAATCGACCTTTACATTTTTTACAATCGACGAGGGGATCAGAAAAATGATCAATATGGCCCGAGGCTTTCCATACCAATGGATGCATTAAAATAGCAGCATCCAAACCATCGATATCTTCACGAAAAGTCATCGCTTTCCACCAAGTTTGTTTCAGATTATTTTTCAGCTCGACTCCCAAGGGACCATAATCCCAGCAACTTCCTAGTCCACCGTAAATTTCAGAAGATTGAAAAACAAATCCTCGCCGCTTACAAAGACTGACTAAATCATTCATGTTCTCTAGGTCATTTTCTTGGTTTTGAGTTTGGTTAGACATTTTTAAGCTCCTCGCTAGTGGCGAAATCATACAATGATCAAATTTAATTGGACATCTTTTCTCTTCGAGTCGAATGAACTGAGAGAAACCCCACTTCACTCTCGAAGTAATACGATGCTCACTTTCTAAAGAACAGACTCTGAGAAATAAAGATTCTTGTATTCAGGGAATTTATGAAGAAGATCATCATAGGAACCTTCTGCTAATTTTTCACCATCACGTAAAATGACTATTTTATCAAATTTTTGACCTTGAGTGAGACGATGAGTCACCATCAAGATGGTTTTTTGAGAGAAATATTGTAAAAAATGATTTTCAATTTTTAGTAAATTTTCTTGATCAAGAGCGGAAGTCGCCTCGTCTAGTAAAAGTATTTCTGCCGGTTTATTCATGCCTCGGGCGATCGTGACTCGTTGTTTTTCACCACCAGAAAGCCTTGAGCCACGATCGCCCAAAAAAGTTAAATCTGTTTCTGGCATTTGTGCCAAAATCGGCCGAACTAAAGAGTAATCCAATGCCTTTTGATAATTTGAATTATTAGTGGCAGTGGCATCATTTGCAAAAAGAATATTTTCTTTTAAAGTATCATTCACAATAAAATTTTCTTGTCCGATATAAGAAAAAAAATTGCGATAATGCCGATTGTTTAATTCTTCTAAATCAATTCCATCCATATGAACACTGCCTGTGGATGGTTTTATCAACTTTAATAACAAGGACAGAATTGTTGATTTACCACTTCCTGATGCTCCTAACAGCGCGACTTTTTCTCCCTTGTTGATAGTCAATGAGAAATTTTTTAAAATAATTTTTTCATCAATCATCAATGAAACATTGATCAATTCTAATTTTTGTTGAAAGTGGGGAATGGTTTTGTTTCCAGTATCTTCCATCGGCATTGCCAAGGTTAACTGCAATCGTTGATCCGCTGCTTGTGCTTGGGCCAACTTCACAAAACTACCTGTCAATACTCTTATGGATTCACGAATTCGGAACATAGCAGTGACAAAAGCGACAAAAGCGCCATGAGAAACTTTTTGTTGAAAAGCAATTAAGATAATAAAACCCAGCGTCGCAATAATCATCATTTCAATAATTGGTGGCGCCAATTCTTCTGCTCGCACCGATTTCAACTGGTACTTTAAAAATTTTTCATGGGCCAGAGCTAAGCGCTGCAAACAATATTTTTTTAATCCATAAGTTTTAATAATCATTTGCCCAGCAATCGCTTCACCAATTCGCTGATTCATTAGGGCAAAGCTATCCTGAATTTGACTTTGATATTTTTTAACTTTTTTTCCAACAAGATTAAAAACTAAAATGAGAACTGGAGTAATCAAAAGAAAAAGCAGAGTCAATTTAGTGTCAATTTGAAACGCTTGATACAACATCAAAAATATAATGATCGGTTCACGTAAAAAATCAAATCCCGCTAACATTCCATTGGCAAATGTTTTTGAGTCATTAACCAGTTGGGACACATAATCACCTTCTTTAAATTTTTGTAAACTTAAAAAGGGTATTTTTTGAATATGATTAAACATCGTTTGCCGAACATTAAAACTTACTGATTCCGAAATGGAACGTGAACAATAAAAATGGAGAAACCTCATGGGAACATTCAATAGAGTCCAAACAACTAACATTTTAATGGCGATAATGAGTTCGGCGTTGTTGACCAATGGATCTAGTGTTTTATTAACTAAAGGATCTATCGCAACTATTTGTCTTTTAGTGATTTCGGCAATCGCCAACCCACTGCCCATAGTAATAATGATTTTTAACCATGGGCCTGGTCCAGAAATAAACGCTAAATAACGTTTGAAGAGAGTCATCATCTTAACAAAAATCATACCTCAAAATGCTTCATTCTGGTTTAATTTCTAAGAAAGTTTTAAGATCGACTCTTTAGTTTTATCTTGGGAATCCATAAACTTGTAAAGTGTTATGGGATCGGATAGCCTTGGGATCTAATTGGAATTGATGACAAAAATAATAATAGAGTTGATTAAAATTCTCCTTCCCCGAAAAAGGAAAGCTTTGGCATTCTAAATACTTCATTGATTTGACGGCTTTTAATACTAAAAAATTATCTTGCGCACCTTGATCGAGCTCGGCCTTATGGTCATGATCTAATAAACAAGCTTGGCAAACATATCCACCTTCCTGCGCCAAAAGATTGCCAACATTTTGTCCATTAAGCACTGCTTGGCAAAACATACAAGTCTCCA
This sequence comes from Bacteriovoracaceae bacterium, assembly GCA_044356225.1. Lineage (GTDB taxonomy): Bacteria > Bdellovibrionota > Bacteriovoracia > Bacteriovoracales > Bacteriovoracaceae > JBIKWR01. The sequence goes on from JBIKWR010000055.1 coordinate 3,558, forward strand.
GGGCCGGTGCGACTCCTAACTCGATTAACAATTTTGGAAGAAAAACCATTAAATGGTTAAGACAATTCAACTGATTTTTCTTACAAGAAGCATCTAAATAAAATATTGAATTGCTTAACAATCGAAAGAGGCTTTCATTTTCTTGCCCTTCGGCCACTTCGGTTGGTGCCATTTTCTCAATGGTTTCTAAAAAAAAACAGAGCAGATAAAAAGCTTGGTACTTTTCACGAATACTTTCATGTCGCCACTTAACGATTGATTCTTTTACAGTATAAATTGATTTCCCGTTTGTTTGATTTAAGCTTAGTTGGGCCGACAATAAAAAACCGACTTCAACTTGTGCACCTTTTTTATTTTTGCCACCACCTTGTCCGCCGTAGATCATTAAAGAAATTTTTTGGCCAGTACGACATAAAAGTGAAATGATTAAATGCCTTTCTTGGAAAGGAACTTTTTTTAGAACAATACCTTCGATTTTCTCCATGACACTCATATATACCAGTATTGTTTGAGAATTCCACTGCTGATCACAACCTTTTAAACTTAAAAGACTCGACTTCAAAAAAATCGAAAAGGGATTTGATGCTGGCGCGCTGTTTCTTTTATCCAAAAAAATAAATTATCAGATAATATTTTTTTATCTAGCAATAGTAAGTCGTAGTTAAAACAACAAGTTTTGGCCCATTCGCGATAATAAACAATTTCAATTTCTTTTCCTTGGATAAAAAAATCCTCTTTCGCGTTTTTCTGGAAATGATGATGGAGCAAGACCAAAACTCGCTGATGGCCATTAGTGGAGAGCAATAGATCCAAATGCATGATAGGAATTTGGTAAAAATGAAAAAGCCATTGCTCTTTTAAAAAACTCCATACAATATTTTTTGATAAATATTTCTCTTTTTTAAGTAGGCACTCTACTTGATGAAATTCTTCCAATAAATATTTTTTAAGGTTGGCGACAATTTGAGGCTCATTTTCATTCACCGCTAAGAGCAACAACTGTTTGTGCTCAACCAAATCGGCAACCATGCTAAACCAGTCGGCATTTTTAAAAAACGAAGAATAGAGTAACAAATCAAAATTTTCGATAAGCACAATCGATTGCTGTGGGTATAGAGAATATTTTTGAATTTCAGTCACCCCAGTTAATCCAGTGGCAGCAGGAGTATCCCTGTCGACAGGCAATGGATTAAGATAGAGCGCAAAATCTTTCGAAATTAATGTCGAGGGAGAAATTTGTGAAGAGTAAAACTGTTTAATTTGGAGATTTGACATCAAAATAATTTTTGCGCTCATAACGCTTAACTTTCAAAAAATAACTTCGGGACAAGGAATTAAGCTCCTAAAATCTTTCAACTCAAAAACTTTGTTAAAAATTAATTGAGGGTTTCATATCCTATAGGGGCATCAAAAAGATTATCTTGGACTTTACTTTTTTTGATATTTTGAAACTTTGACTCCATGATTTTCTGACCACTTTTATCATAGACTCTACTCTCTAAAATAATCCCGTGCTGATCTTCAAATTGAATTCCCATCCCAGCGACCATTAAACGAGTGAGTTCACTAAAATTTTGGCCAAACTTTGGATCTATACCAAGCTCTTCATAGCTGGCGACACAGCCTTCATAAAGCAGCGTTTTGGCATTGTTGGAAGCATTCGATGGTGGCATCTCTTGCTCTATGGCCAAAACTTCACAGGAAAAATTTTGAATATTTTTATTTGCTCCCGTTTTTTTGGCCCTTGCCCCCGCTTTGGCAATTGCTGGTTGGCTGCCAACAATCGAGCTAAAATTAGGGTTAGCGATGATTTTTTTTAACTGGTGAGCAGCTATAAAAAATTTTTTACTTTCTCTTTCAAAAAAAATTGAAAGTGATAATCCTTTATTCGATCTTAAGTTTTTAGGAGTGTCCTCTCCTTGAAAAACCACTTCAATATCCCCACGAATACGATCCTCTAGTATGAAAAATTTTTTATACTGAGTAGTCGCATTTTGGCCAAAACTCTGATCAACAAATTCTAATTCGATTGATTCATAATCTTTTTGGCAACTGGTAAAAATAAAAAAAGAAATGAGTAATTTAAAAAACTGATTAATATGAAATCGGTCTGAGTACATTGAGACGACTCCTTACTTCCGATAAATGTTCAAGGTCGATTTCAGTATGAAAAAATCCTTCATTCCTTTGAGCATCAATCAGAATTTCTCCCCAAGGATCAATCATCAAGGAATGACCAAATGTACTCATTTTTTCATTATGAACTCCCACTTGAGCGGCAGCAACCACATAACATTGATTTTCAATCGCTCGTGCTCTAAGCAGTGTATGCCAGTGGGCCTTCCCAGTAGGTACTGTAAAAGCCGAACTATAACTTAAAAGATTGGCCCCGCGACCTGAATAATAACGTGCTAATTCAGGAAAACGTAGATCAAAGCAGATATTTAAACCAATTTTTAAAGGGCCAACGGTTAAGAGATTAGCCGAAGTCCCTGGAGTGTAAAGTCGATGTTCATCTAAAACTTTTTTACTCTCATGACGACTTAAATCGCATGAAAATAGATTCATCTTATCATAAATCCCAATGACCTTTCCTTCCGGATCAAAGTTATAACAACGATTGAAAGGTAGTAACTTTTCTTGATGGTCTTTTTTTTGTATACCTAGCTGGCCCGAGTTATCATTTTTAGTGGCCACCGATCCACCCAACAAATAAACTTTATGAGACTTGGCCAAATTTTGTAATACTAAAAAAAGCTCATTCCCTTCTGCCACTTGATGAGGAGTAGGACCATTACCATCAGATAAACTGAGAAAACACTCAGGCAAAAAAACATATTTAATCTGTTTGGCTTCTGCTTCTTTTAAATATTTTTTTATTTTAATAACATTGGCTTCAGGATCAATCCCGGAAGTCATTTGAATCAAACCTATATTTATTTTTTTATTCATAAAAGCTGAAGTGAAAACTAAACTCTTCGTCCAACGGCATAGTATTTAATACCTTTTTTTTGCATCATTGCTGGTGAGTAAATATTTCTGCCATCAAAGATCAATGGTGTTTTGAGATTTTGCTTAATCAACTCAAAATCAGGAGCGCGAAATGGCCCCCACTCTGTCAGCAGCAATAAAGCATCTGCATTTTTTAAACATTCATATTTATCTTCAAAATCGACTAACTTACTTAAATCAATTTTAGATTCGCCATGGGTTTGTGAAATTTGTAACATCAAGTTTTTAAAATTATGAGTGGCCACCGGATCAAAAAATTGCACCGATCCACCATGCTCAATAATTTTTTTTGCCATATAAATGGCCGGAGCTTCACGCACATCATCGGTGTTTGGTTTAAAAGAAACACCCCAAAAGGCGAAAGTTCGGTTCTTAATTTGACCATTAAAATGTTTTGAAAGTTTTTCAAACAAAATCGTTTTTTGCCGATTATTAACTTCATCTGCTGCTCGAACAATTTCCAGGTTGATATCATATTTTTTAGCGGTATTCATTAAGGCCTTCACATCTTTAGGAAAACAACTCCCGCCATAACCAATCCCGGGATAAAGAAAATGGGTTCCAATACGCACATCTGAGGTAATCCCTTTTCTGACCTCATCAATATCGGCTCCCGTTAAATCACATAATCTGGCCATTTCATTAATAAAGGAAATTTTAGTCGCCAAAAAACAATTGGCGGCATATTTCGTCATTTCAGCTGACAAATTGGACATGTAAATGATTGGTCTTCCTTGCAAAATTAGCGGTTGGTAAATTTCTTCCAACACTTGTCGTCCTCTCAGCGAATCGTGTCCCACTACGACTCTATCTGGTCGCATAAAATCATCGATCGCCGAGCCTTCTTTCAGAAATTCTGGATTGTTGACCACATGAAAACTATTTTTAGTGTTGGCCTTTAACCAGCGCTCAACTTCATGGCAAGTTCCTACTGGAACCGTTGATTTAATAACCACGACACTATCTTTGGCCAAATACTTGGCCAGCATTTCTGTCGCTTTTTGAAAGTAGGTTAAATCCGCTTCACCATTTTCACTTGAGGGGGTCTGCACCGCTAAAAAAATCGCCTCGGCATTTTTGATTGATTCATAGGTATGAGAAAATTGCAGTCTTCCTGATTTAATATTACGCTCCAAAAGGTCATTGAGACCTGGCTCATAAATAGGAGAAAAACCTGCTTTTAACTTTTTTACTTTTTCTAGATCAATATCAATACAGGTAACTTCATGACCAATTTCAGAAAAACAAGTTCCACTCACTAATCCAACATAACCAGTTCCAATCACTGCAATTTTCATGATGAAATCCGAATAAAAATGGTTCTTATAAAAAATTGTTGTTTAGCACTAATCAGTTTCAACGTGAATTTTTTTTCATAGGCCTATAGTGATTTTTTTATATCTCGTTTGCCGAGAGGCAAATCGAACAATAAGGGAAATCAAGATAGAATGCATGAATCGAAGATCCACTGGAAATCTCAAGCAGTGCCGGTATATAATAACTCCATATGAAGATATCTGTCACCATCATCACCTTAAATGAAGAGGCCAATCTTGAGCGCGCCTTAAAATCCTGTGATTTTGCCCATGAAATTGTAGTCGTAGATTCTTTTAGCACCGATCGCACAGTTGAGATTGCCAAAAAATATCGAGCACTAGTTTTTCAAAAAGAATTTATTGGCTATGGGCAACAGAAAAATTTTGCTGCTGATCAAACTTCTGGAGATTGGATTTTAAATATCGATGCCGACGAAGAAGTTTCCCCACTGTTGAAGGAAGAATTAATAAAAATATCAAAAGATCCCCAAGCTAAGGATCTTTATGCCATTGATCGATTGACATCTTTTGGTGGGCAATGGATTCATTACGGAGGATGGTCGCCTGATTACGTTAATCGATTTTGTCGACGTGGAACTTCCCTTTGGACCAGTCCCCATGTTCATGAAAATTTAGAACTGCTCAATCCCAATAAAAAAATTGGTCGCATCTCCTTTCATTTACTTCATTACTCTTTTCCTAATGTTGAATCGCAAATTCGAACCAATCTTAAGTTTGCTAAGTTAGGTGCCAAGGAGCTGTTGCAAAAAAATTCTCAGCGACCAGCTTTTTTGATGATCATCCTTAAACCACTTGGTAAATTTATCGAGTGCTTTATTTATAAAAAAGGTTTTTTGGATGGCCAAGCTGGCCTGATCATCGCTATCAATGCTATGCACTCAATCTTTCTGAAATATGTCATCGCCCGAGAATTAGCAGCGTCCAAAAGGGAGTTGTCATAAAATCAATTTTTGGACTTTCGCTCAAAATTGTAATTGCCGTTGCTTTAATTGGCTGGCTCATTCATTCGGGGAAGCTCGATTTCAAATTAGTAGCGATTTCATTATCTAATCCCCAAAGTTGGTTTGTTGCTTTAAGCATGATTTTATTTAATATTTTCATTAGTTCATTTCGATGGAAAACTTTACTTGAAACTGGTTTGAGTAAAAAAATTTCCTACCTGAATTATTTACGCCTCACTTGGATTGGCTTACTTTTTAATTCTGTCTTACCTGGGGCGGTTAGTGGAGACTTTATTAAGTTGGTCTATGCCAAACAGCTTGATCGATCGTTATCTAAATCATTTTTACTCATTAGCGTTTTAATGGATCGAATTTTAGGACTGATTGCTCTTTTGACGATCTTGGGGGTAACAACTCTTTTTAATTGGCAAAAATTAATTTTGATGAATCCTCAATTAGAAAAAATTGTCCATTTTAATTTTATCCTCTTTTTAGGGGCCATGACTTTTTTTATCATTATTTTTTTATCAAAAAATCTTCAAAATCATATTCTCTCAATCACCAAAAATATTCCCAAACTAGGGTTAATGATTAATAAAGTTTTAGGACAAATTTGGTTGATTGGGGCTCATAAATATAAAATTGTTTTATCTTTTTCCATCAGTATCGTAGGACAGTTATTATCAATATTCGGTTTTTACTACCTAACAAAACCATTTTATTCAGTTCCTCTGTCTATTCTTGATATCTACACATTTGTACCGATTGGCTTAGTAGCAACGGCCATTCCTATCACCCCGGCGGGCCTAGGATTAGGACACGCGGCTTTTGATACTCTTTTTTCCTTTTATCATATCAATAATGGGGCCTCTCTTTTTAACCTGTATTTTTTAGCGAATGTTGCTTCTAATTGTCTTGGGATATTTCCCTATATTTTTTCAAATCTTAAAGTCACTCAAAAAGAAATCGCCACCTTTGAAGGGAACAATGATTAATATAAATTTAAGAAATTCACTTTTTTTATGACAATAAAAGTCTCAGGCATCACCTTTATCAAAAATGGTTTAACTTTAGGTTATCCCATTGCTGAAAGTATCAAAAGTATAGAACCACTTTGTGATGAAGTTATTATCAACGTCGGGTTTGATGTTAAAACATTGGATCAAGATGATGGTACTTATCAATACTTAAAAGACCAATTTACTTCTGAAAAATTTGTTTTTCTCAAATCTTATTGGGATCCTCAGTCAACCAAAAATGGTCTCATTTTATCCGAGCAAACCAACATTGCACTGGCAAACGCTCAAGGCAAATATGTTCAATATATCCAAGGAGATGAGATTGTTCATGAAGATGACCTGACAATTATAAAATCAGGAATTGATCATTTAGATCTAAATCCTGAAACTCATGGTTTAATTTTTGACTATCTTCATTTTTATGGGAATGTAGACGCCTTTCTGCATACTCGCAGAGTTTATCGCCGTGAAATTCGACTCATCCGCAACCATGTTGGAATAAAAAGCCATCTAGATGCTCAGGGATTTAGGCATCTCAATAATCAAAAAGTTGTTTGTTATCCTACGAAAGCACGAATTTTTCATTATGGTTGGGCAAGAAAAGAAAAAGTCATGGCCAATAAAATAAAAATCATGGATCGACTTTACCATGGAAGTGATTTTGAAAAAAAATCCCAGTTTAGTTATAAAAAAGTATGGGGAATAAAAAAGTTTTTAGGACAACATCCACAAGTCATGTCTCAATGGATTAAACAGAATAAAAATGAGCTCGATATTCACTCACTTCCACTTCAATTTGGTTGGAAAGATGTGGGCTTAGCGATTTCCGATTTTATCGAATCAACATTTGGCTTTAGAGTTGGTGAGTATAAAAACTTTATTATTCAAAAACAAAAATCTTAGTGGACGCAATATGGCCATAATTGCGCCATTTGGTTTTGAGAGCTTCTAACTGTAAAAGAAATTCCGTTTCTTTTTGGGCTTCTTCTAACTTCATGACCTTTTTAGCTTGTTTGGCCAATTGTCTCTTAGTTTCAATGGGTACAATACAAATTCCTGGCAATAAAAATTCTCTTCCTTGATACGTAATCACTCGACCAGTAAATAAGTCATCTTTTAAAAGACCAACATTTTCAAACTCTTTATCCATGAGGTGTTTTTTTCCCAAAAGAAGATCTCTTAAAACAATTTGTTTACCAAAACTGCGTTTAACAAAATGAAATAAAGAATGGCGAATTGTTTCAAAGGCCTTGATTAAATCTTCATTAAGTTGATTTTTGGCCTGATAATCTTTTATGACGGTGGTAGTCCCACGATCCGAAACAAACTGAAAAATATACCAATCATTAAATGAATTCATTCTCGGTTCAAAATCACTATCATCATCATTAATTCGACCGGTAATTTTAAAATATTTTTCTTTGGCTTCGATTAAGGTGTCTCGATGAACACCCTCTGAGTAGAGCTGTAAAATCTTTTCCCAGTGATAAACTAAGTCTGAATGCATATTGTTTAATATTACTCATCAACCTGAAGAACAGCAAGAAAAGCCTCTTGAGGAATCTCCACATTGCCCACCATTTTCATTCTTTTCTTTCCGGCTTTTTGTTTTTCTAACAATTTTCTTTTTCGAGAGATATCACCACCATAACATTTGGCCAAAACATTTTTTCTCAATGCTTTAACCGTTTCTCGAGCGACTATTTTTGAACCGATAGTGGCCTGGATGGCGATATCAAATTGCTGACGATCGATTATTTTTTGCAATTTCACGGTTAAATCTCGACCTTTGGGATAGGCAAACTGCCGATGAGTTATAAATGACAAGGCATCGACTACATCTTTATTAACCATAATATCGACTTTCACTAAATCAGATGTTTCATAGCCTTTTAACTCATAATCCATACTAGCATAACCCTTCGTCATACTTTTTAGTCGATCATAAAAATCAAAAACCATTTCACTTAAGGGTAAGAGATAAATGACTTGAACTCTTTCCGCCGTTATATATTTTATTTCTTTTTGTTTTCCACGTTTTTCTTCACAAAGAGTTATCATCTTACCCACATATTCGTTGGGTACGTGAATATTGATTTCAACCACAGGCTCAAAAATTTTATCGATATGAGAGGGATCGGGAAGCTCTGAAGGGTTTTGAATATCGATTTCTACACCGTCGGATTTAAGAACTTTGTAGTGCACAGAAGGTGCTGTTGAAATTAAATTTAAATTGAACTCGCGCTCTAATCGTTCTTGGACAATATTCATATGCAATAAACCTAGAAATCCACAACGATATCCTAAACCTAAGGCCACTGAATTTTCAGGTTCATAACTAAAAGATGAGTCGTTTAAGGCCAATTTTTCTAATGATTCTTTGAGTTCAACATAATCATTAGAATCCACCGGAAAGAGTCCACAGAAAACCATTGGTTTACATTCTTGAAAACCAGGTAATTCGGGAGTGTCTTCTTCACCCGCCCGAATAATGGTATCTCCAATCTGCACATCACGTATGGTTTTGATTCCACAAATCAACATACCAACTTCCCCAGCTCCTAACTCTTTTACTTCAGTAAAAAATGGGGTGTTAATCGCTAATTTAATCACTTCATAATTTAATCCTGCATGCTTGAGATGGATCATGTCTTTAATTTTGATCATACCTTCAACCACTCGAACTAAGACAATCACGCCTTGATAAGAATCAAACCATGAATCAAAAATTAAGGCCTGTAATCTATTTTCAACTCTTCCGGTGGGAGCAGGGATTTTTTGCACAATCGACTCTAATAAAAGATCAACTCCTAAGCCTGATTTGGCCGAAACTAAGTTAGCATCGCTAGCATCAAGTCCAATAATCTCTTCAATTTCAAATTTGGCCTTGGCCACATCCGCATGTGGTAAATCTATTTTATTAATAACAGGTATAATTTCTAAATTGTTATTGAGGGCCATATAAACATTGGCGAGGGTCTGTGCTTCAACTCCCTGACTAGCATCAACTATTAAGAGCGCTCCATCACAAGAAGAGAGTGCTCGACTTACTTCGTAAGCAAAATCTACGTGGCCTGGGGTATCGATCAGATTAAAGTAATAAGAATTGCCATCTTTTGCTTTATAACAAATTCGAACCGTTTGCGCTTTAATCGTGATCCCACGCTCTTTTTCAATATCCATGTTGTCTAAAAATTGATCTTTCATTTCCCGATCAGAAAGCGAACCTGTTAATTGCAGCAAACGATCCGCAAGTGTGGATTTCCCATGATCGATATGAGCAATAATCGAAAAATTTCGAATGAATTTTTGTTCCATGTGCGGGATTATCCGTTATTGAAAAACTTCAGTGGACATTACCATAAGGTAATAATCTAGGGAACTATCCTTTCCGCGTATAGGAATAACATTGGCATAACCTTGAAAGGCGATCTCGACTTTTTCATCAGTTTCATCATCAATATCTCGATTTTCTTCTTTGTTTAGAATTGGTTGAAGGTTTTTTTTCTGTGACAATAACTCATTACCCTGAGCCGCTTCTCGCGAGATTTGTGCCTCAAAACTGTTTAGTGCTTCTAACGTGCCGTGATTGCCATTCATATGATTTTCCTGTTGATCAACATCTGCGACACGCTTTTTTGACATTATAACAATCTCCGCATTTTCAATTTTTGATCGTCTTTTGATCGCCTTTTCATAGGCCTCAATCATTGATCTTGGAAAAATCGTCTCATTCATCGACTGAGAAATAATGTCATCTGACTGCACCTGTAAAATATCGTAAAGCTGATTGTTCATATAAATGAGTTTACCTTCAGAATTTGCCACTAAAACTGGCTTTTTCACCAAGTTGGCCAAAGCATCAAATTTTCTCAGCTCCACATTCACCCGGTCGTATCGGAGCTCTTCAAATTTTTTCATCGAGGTGATCATTTTATTCATTTCTCTGGCGATTTCGCCAATCTCATCGTCTTGATTATAAAAAATAGAAACGTCAAAGTTACAATCTTGAAGTTCTCTAATCGCATCATTAATTTTTTTAAAAGGGAGGGCAATTTTTCCAGGAACAATTAACCCTAAAATAATGGTGCCTAAAAAACCAATAATGAGGGTGATCATCATATTGCGTTTGGTTTGATTGATAATTTCTTTCATTTTTTCATCTCGACCTTCAGATTGCCGATATTGAATGTCTTGAAAGTCGGTAAATGAATCAAGAATTTTATCCGATAAATCGATTAAAGGTTTTAATCCCTCGCCTCTGAAATAACCTGCTTTACTCAATAAGATCTTTAATGAATTAACATAGCCTTCCATTTCTGCAATCGCCGGTTTTATTTCCGGACTAGTAAATAATGATTTAAGATTTTGTAATTGAGATAAGAGTCCATCACATAAATTAATCATCTTTTCGGCTGGCTCTGCTTTATCCTTCGCGGTTATTAAAATTCTTTGTTGTTTTAAAATTGAAACTGCTGAAATGCGAATTTCATCCATAAACAAAGTCGCTTGATTTGATCGCTCCATCATATTATCGATATCTTGATTTAAAGAGTTAAGATGATGAAAAACAAAAAAGGTTAAAACCAAAATCACCGAATTAGCGATAATAAAACAAAATGCCACTCGCTTTCTTAACGAAATATTCAATTGATCACTCCTTAAGTCTCGGCCAAATCTCCGAAAAGACGACTAAAGTTTTTATCACTTCCTACTAACACCACTACATCCGTGGCTTCAATAACATCCATCGGTAAGGGACTATCATTGATCTCGACTTTAAATGACGATCGACCTTCTTCGGTAATATAGGGGACGCGTTTTTGTAGCGCAATGATATTGAGAGAATAGTTTTGGCGAATTTGACTCTCCACTAACGTTTTACCTTCGTATTTTTTACCTAATCGAATTTCTACAATGGAATAACCAGCGGCAAAGTTGTAGCGCTGAAGAACGTGAGGGGCGACAATTTTGGAAGCAATGATTTCGCCCATCTCTTCTTCCACTTTAACAATTTCACTGGCACCAATTTCTGTTAATACGTGCTCATGCAATTTACTAGTCGCCCTAGCAATCACTCGACCAACGCCCAGTTTTCGCAGCATCGCCACTGACAATATACTTTTTTCTATATTATCTCCAATCGCGACAATCGCTACATCGACATCAGAAATATTCACAGACCTCAGGGCCCTTTCATCAGTGACATCAATACAAACTGCATGGGTCACGCGATCCTTAATTTTTTCAACCAGATCTTGATCGCGATCTATGGCAATTACTTCAGCTCCTTTCTCAAACAAACTGGTGGCAGTTTTAGCTCCAAATGTTCCAAGTCCAATCACTGCTGCAAGCATAAAGTCATTCCTTTTTTATTAACCAATAATGACTCGGCCTTCTGGGTACTCATATTGACCTCGGCCTTGAGTTCTTTGTCCAATCGCTAAAACTAAAGTTAGGGGTCCTGTCCTTCCAATAAACATAAGTATTGAGAGAGCTATCTTACCACCAACAGATAAATAAGGAGTAATCCCAAGACTCAGTCCTACAGTTCCGAAAGCAGAAATTGTTTCAAAAGATAAGGACAAAAAGTTTTTATCGGGCTCAAGTTTCATCATTATAAAAATAAAAAAACTGGTTATCATAATACTTAAAATCATCAAAGCAGTAGAACGAACTACAGTCGCCTGAGATAACCTTCGTTCAAATATCTCCACTTGAGATCGGCCTGTTAGAGAAGCTCTTACTGCTTGGATGAGAATGGCAAAGGTTGTCACTTTAACCCCACCTCCGGTAGATCCAGGAGCTGCTCCAACAAACATAAAAAGGATAAAAACATAAACGGTATACTTATTTA
>JBIKWR010000004.1:0-52584 GCA_044356225.1 Bacteriovoracaceae bacterium
GCGTATCCAAAATGAACAATTTCAACATTTTCAAATCCATCTATTTTTCTAAGGAAATCTTCTTGAATATTTTTCGGCAAACTTGTTGAAATACCATTGGGGTACATAGTTTCAATCTCTAGTCCTTCAGGCTCAACAAAAACGTGATGGACATTTCTGTCGGTATATCTAAAGGCTTTATCTTCAATACTTGGACAATATCTTGGTCCCACACCATTAATTTGACCATTGAATAGAGGTGATGAATCACGATTTTCTCTAATTAGATTCATGCAATCTTCATTAGTGTGAGCGATATAGCAAGTTAACTGCTTTTGATGTCTCGTTGTGGGTGAAAAACTATAGTGAAAATTTAGTGAATTAGGATCACTTTCTTGTTTAAAAAACTTGCTATAATCAAGTGAAGTTTTTTTCAATCGAGGAGGGGTTCCTGTTTTAAATCGTATTTCTCGCTTCTGGATTTCGGATAAAATATCCACAAGAGAGTCAGAGGATTCAGAGTCAAGTCTTCCATTGTTCTTTGTTTCACTACCGCAATGAGTTTTCCCTGCTAGAAATGTACCAGTAGTTACAATGACTTTTTTTACAGAAATTGTTCCACGTGGAACAATTATTTCGAAACCGTAGGCGGTAGTTGAAATTTTCTGAACCTTTTCCTTTATAATTGTTAAATTAGGTTTATCTAAAAGAATATTCTCCGATGTTTTGGAGTACAGCTCCTTGTCAACTTGAACCCTTGTTGATTGAACAGAATATCCGCGAGAGTCATTTAAGGTTCTATATTGAATACCGGTAAGGTCGGCGATTTTACCCATCAATCCACCTAGGGCATCTATTTCGCGTACCACTTGACCTTTTCCAACCCCACCAATTGCTGGATTACAAGGAGTGGACCCAATTGGGACGTTAGGCATAGTAATAAGAACAACTTTAAGTTGAAAACAAGAAGCTATATACGCTGCTTCATTGCCAGCATGACCGGCCCCAACTACTGCAATATCAAAAATTTGTTCATCCATATTCATTCTTTTTATTTTCCTATACAAAAATTAGCAAACACTTCTTCTAAAACTTCGTCGGGAGAAATCTGACCTATCAATTCATTTATTAATAAGCTTAATTGATTAGAGTGAAAAGAAATTACTCCATAATCTCCGTTTTTAATTGAGGTGCTTAAATCATTAAAAATTAACTTAATTTTAAAAAAGAGACTTTTATGTCTGGGCAAAATAATACTATTGGATAGATATAAGTTATTGTATTTATTAATAATATGGCTAAAAAAACTTAAATTTAACAACTCTTCTGGCCCCTCTGGTCCTATAGGACCAAAGGTTTTAGAAGCGAAATTTCTTGTTAGTGGTCCTATAGGACCACTAACACCAAGTGTGTTAGGCATAAAAATTTTTCGATCTGGTCCTATAGGACCAAAATTGGTTCCTTGTTCAGTAAGTTTATCAGTGAGTAAAACTGGTCCTATAGGACCAGTCTTGTATTTCAACACATTTAAATATTTGAAATTATTAATTAATTTATCGAATCCAGGTAAGTCAGAATGGGAAAAAATCACTAAATCAAAAGGGATTGCCTGCCATTTATTAAAATCAAAATCTAAAAATGGATTAATTACTAAAATTTTAAAAAATGATTTATCAATTAGGCTGAGAGATTTTTCAATCCCAAGTTTTTCAACTTGATCAATCGATTCATGAATGCCGGCAGTATCTACTAAAAGAAAAGATGAACCGCCAATAGTAATCCGCTCTGAAATAAAATCTCTGGTAGTGCCTGGAGTAGAGGATACTAGTGCTCGGTTATTATTTAATAATTTATTAAATAAAGTACTTTTCCCAGCATTGGGAGAACCAAATATGCCAATCATCGGTAAACTTATCAAATCGTGATCTTGGTCAATTCTTTCCGTAAGTGATTCGACAAATTCGATCAATTTTAAGAATCGCTGATTAAGAAGTATTTCACCTTGCTCGCTACCAATATCTTCTAAAAAATCAATATTAAGTTCAACTGAGGCCTTAAATTCTAAAAATAGATTTTTTAACAATTGATAAGATTGATTGAGTTCGCCAAAGAGCAAGCTTTGGCCATGATTAAGAGCATGACTAGTTTGTGCATTAAGAATTAAATCTAAACCTTCAACTTCAGATAGGCTTATTTTCTTATTAACTAAAGCACGGTAGGTAAACTCACCCGCCTTTGCTGGTTTGCAATGACCTTCATTGACTAGTGAATTAATAATTAACTGAACAATTAACTGATTACCGTGTGAATGAATTTCTAATACATTCTCCCCCGTGAAACTCGCCGGAGCAGGGAAATACACCAGTAAAACTTGATCTTTAATAGTGTTATTCAAAACAAAATAATTTAAAGAACAAAACCTTGGTCTTAAATCATTCAGATTAAATTTAAAATATTTATTAAACTCTTCTATTTTTTGAAATCCAGAAATGCGAATTATGGCAACTGCTGAATTAGCTCCGTTACCGGATGCACAGGCAACTATAGAAGAACTCTCTTGAGTAAACATACAATTTTAATTTGTCGATCGATTGACAAAAACCTGTTGCAACATCCCTAACAAAGTAGAGACCAAGATATAAAGTGTTAATCCTGCTGGCATATCTTTCATCACAAATCCAAAAATGATTGGCATGAACATCATAATTTTTTTCTGAACTGGATCAACTGATACAGATGTAGGCATAAATTTTTGTTGTAAAAACCAAGATAAACTCATCAAAACTGGTAAAACATAAAATGGATCTTTAGCGCTTAAATCTTGGATCCATCCAAAAAATGGTGCGTTTACTAATTCAACAGAGTTAGAAAGAACTTGGTAAAATGCAAAAAAGAATGGCATTTGTAACAACAAAGGAAGGCACCCACCTAATGGATTTGCACCAGAACGTTTAAACAATTCCATCGTTTCTTTTTGCATTCTCTGTGGATCGTCCTTAAACTTTTCTTTGAGTTTTGCCATTTCTGGTTGAAGTATTTGCATTTTTTTCATCGACTTAAAACTTTTAATTTGTAGCGGAAAGGTTAAAAGCCGAATGACAATAGTCAGTAAAATTATGGCAATTCCATAATTTGGAATAAAATCAAAACTCCACTGAATCCCTCGCAACATTGGTATCGCAAGAATACTAAAAATGCCAAAATCAACACTCCCTGAAAGAGAATTTCCTAGAGATGTTAAAAAATCATAATTTTTTTCAGTAAAAATCAGTTTAGCTTTTAATTCTTTAGTAGCATTAGAGCTTACCGCTATTAGAGAATCCTTAGTTTGTTCAACCAAGAAAGACCTAGGCTCCATAAAAGAAACAGCTAGTAAATGGTAATCAAAATCGATTCCAAACCATTTTACCGTACCAGCATCTATTATTTCACTATCGCCTAAGGCCATAAATTGAGTTGAGTTATTATTAAATAAAACAAATTTTCGAGCCGCATGATATCGATCTATCTTCTCTTTTTTGGCATCAAAAACTACCGAATTAAACTTTAATTTATACTTTGTATCTGTTTGGCTAAGTAATTCAAAATCAAAAAGATTTTTTTCATCAAATTGACCACTGAATTTCACATCGTTTTTAGAATCGTAACCGCTAAAAACTTGGTCATCTGATATTTCGAATATATCAAAATAAATAGGTATTTCTTTATCGTTTTCAAATTTAGAAATAGAGAAAGGTAAATCAGTTCCTGCAAAAATATTTAAACTTACTTTATTATTACCTGATAAAAATTCAATTAAATTAAAGTCATTTCTAATAGAAATTGAGACTTTTGATTGATCAATCTCTAAGGACTTGGTTGTGAGCTCTTGGGATAATTTTACTGCATCTAAATTTGATTTAGTGGTATTTTGATCATTTTCAACTTTATTATCATTACTACCATTACTACTATTAGTGCTCGTATTGTTTATATTGTTAACTTGGCTTGGTTTATTTTGGGTATTTTTTGGTCCAAATAAAATTTGCCAACCAAACAAAATTACCCCAGATAAAATTACCGCTAAAAACATGCGTTTTTGATCATTCATTTTTTTAACTCACTTTTATTTGAAGTATTAAAAATATCTATTATGGGCGCTGGATCGTACCCACCTTTATTAAAAGGATGACATTTTGTTATTCGACGAACTGAATACCACAGAGCCTGAAGGAATGTAAGTCTTTGAAAACAATCTAAACTATACTGCGAGCAACTTGGGTGAAAACGACAATTGGCACCCAGAAAGGGAGATACGAGAATCTGATAAATTTTAACTAAAAAAACAAAAAAAATTTTAATCACTGGATTTTACTTAAATGCTCTTCAAATTTTAAGAAACCAAATTGAATTTTATTTTTTAATTCTTGAGATTTAAAATCGCCATCTACTTTACGCCCAAAAAGAAAAATAAAATCATAGGGGAGGGTTTTAAGTGAAGATTTACGAAAAAACTCACGAGTCATTCGTTTATAGAGATTTCTTTCTACGGATGGCCCGCATCTTCGGGTAGTAATTAATCCAAGTCTGCCCTTGGATTCATTTTTTTTATAAATAATCTTAAATTCTTTAAAGTTAAAAACAGATGAATTTGTTTTAAGGTTTTCAAAATCAGATTTATTAAGAATTCTATTTTTTTTTGTAAAACTGAAATTTTGAAATGAATCCAACGCTATTTACCACTTGCTGTTACAGCAATTCTCTTTCGACCTTTGGCCCTTCTAGCGCTTAAAACTTTTCTACCTCCAGCAGATTCCATTCTTTTCAAGAATCCATGCCCACGTAATCTCTTCTTTTTCTTAGGTTGCCATGTACGTTTCATTGATATTGCTCCGAAGTCCTTAAAATTAATCTAATGTCGAAAGCACTTTCTACAGGTTGGTCAGTTAAAGGTCAATAGTATGAATGGGTTTAGGATGGGATCCACCTTAAAATTGATTTTAAATTTATGCACAAAATATGATTGAATTGCAGATTTTCTTTGTGTACAAATCCTCCTTTCAAATAAGGCTCTTAATAAAAAACCTTTTTACATGGGACACTTTAAATTATGAATGATGGATTTCCATTTCATCAATTTCTAAAATTGGATAGTACTGAAAAAGATTTTAAAAATAACCCTAATAATATTAATAATTTAAATGCTCAACCCTTAACCGCTCTCAATCAAAATAATTCTCAGAATATAGAAGATCTTCACCATAAGATATTGTTTTTCTTATCAAATTCTATGGATAAAAAAGACTATGAAACCTATTTTAAAAATAATTTTTATTTAGTTAATATCCAGGGTAAAACGGCAGAGTTCAGTACTTTAGACAAGCAACATATTGAAATTATAGAAGAAAAATTTTGGAATATCTTATCAGAATCTGTCCTTAAAGCTTTTGGAAGTAGACTTAATTTGGTTTTAAGTATTAATATAAATACTGGAAATTACTTAAAAAATGTAAATTCTCAAAACATCGAAAACTCAAATAACTCGCAAAATCAAATGGTTATAAATACCCTTAGTCCCCATAAAAATAAGCCTAATTCTGCCAAAGATCATTTCTTTAAACTGGATTTAACCCCCAGTAATAATGATCTTAAAAACCAAGTTGAATCCCGGTATATCGAATCCCAAAATGATAATACAAACTCCAATATAGATTCGAGAAAAACTTTTGAAAATTTTGTGGTTGGCCCTTCAAATAATATGGCCTTTGCTTCATGTATTGCCGCTGCTAAAAATCCTGGTAAAAACTACCCAACAGTATATATTCACTCTAAATCTGGATTAGGGAAAACTCACTTACTTCATGCCATTGGCAATCACATTCATAATCATTTTCCGCATTTAAAGGTTTTATTTACCACTGCACAAAACTTCTTACAGGAAATGGTGGAATCGATTAGAGAAAATAAAAGTGAGCAATTTAGAAGAAAATATACCGAGCTAATCGATGTTTTAATGATTGATGATATTCATGAATTAAAAAACAAACAAGGAACTCAGAACGCCTTTTTCCATATTTTTAATGACCTTTATTCTAAAGGCAAACAACTCTTTTTTACTTCTGATAAAACTCCAAAAGAAATTGATGGAATCGAAGAGCGAATCAGAACGCGACTTTCTTGGGGATTAGTTCTTGATATTCAACAACCAGATTTAGAAACAAGAATTGCAATCTTGAAGAAAAAGGCCCATGAAGAAGATTTCTATTTAGCCGATGATGTTATTACTTTAATTGCTTCCTCTATTAAGGATAATATTAGAGAACTTGAAGGTTCTTTAATTAAATTAGCTGCATATTCATCTATATTTAAACAAGACATCGATGTTGAGGTCGCTAAGAGAGAATTAAAACTAGATGAAATGAAAGACCCATCAGATTTAAATCTAGATAAAATTACCAAGGCCATTTCTCTTTATTTTAAAATCCCAATCGCAGACCTCAAAAGCAAATCGAGAATCAAAGAAGTAGCGAATGCCAGGCATATTGCTATGTATCTAAGTTATAAATTATTAAAAACAAACTATTCTGAAATTGGTAAATTTTTTGGAAATCGTGATCATTCAACAGTGTTGATTGGAGTTCGAAAAATTTCAACTGCTATAAAAACAAACCATTCTTTGAGTCACAGCATACTCGAAGTTGAAAACAATCTTTAAAAATTTTAAAACATTTAATTAAATGTGAATAAAAAATTAATATTTATGTTAATCACAAATTTACTCACAAAATAGTTTTTACTACTGTTAAGAAAGTTTAAGGTTAACAAATATGAATTTCATTGTGTTTAAAATGGTGGATAAAATTCTCATTTTTCTTAAATCAGGGTCTATAAATTAGAATCTCTTTTTAAAGCTAACAGGTATAATCAACGACACTCTAAATAGACTTTATAAAAGTGGATTGTTTTAAAAATCTCCGACCCATTAATGATAATAAATTGAATATTGAACACAATAGCAAACATGCGATTTTGATTTAACTATCTAAAATTACAAGATTTTATTTGGTTACCAACTTTTACACCGACTTATTATTATTATATTTAAATATATATATAATAAAGAAATTAAAATCTATCTAATCGATCAAAAAGCGTCCCTTGATTTAGTCCAAACTATCAGTTAGAAAAAGTAAGCAGTATTCCAGCGAGTAAAATATATGCATTTTAAAATTACCTCTGAAAATCTCAGAGATGCCATTAATCGAGTTTTAGGGGTTGTCGATAGAAAATCATCTAGACCAATTCTTTCAAATTGTTTATTTGTTGTGGAAAAGTCCCAATTATCTATTTATGCATCAGACCTTCAAGTATCCGCTAAATTTTCATGTCATATAGATGCGATTGAAACAGGTAGTTTTTGCTTAAATGCAAAAAGTATCTACGATATAGCCAGAGAACTACCAGATAGTGTTGTCGAACTAAAAACTAACAGTCTCAAAAATATTTTAGAACTAAGTTGTAAAGAAGTTAAATTCTCTCTTTTAATAGTTAGCAGTGAAGAATTCCCAAAACTTACTTTTAACGAAGAAAATAAAAATGGTTTTACATTATCTACAAGTCAGATCTTAAGAATAGTTAGTAAAACACAACACGCTATTTCAAATGATGATACTCGCTATAATCTTAATGGAATATTTATTCAAAGAGTTAATAACCGTTTAAGGGCAGTGGCCACTGATGGACATGTTTTGGCCTTGATTGATGACGGACAAGTCAATGAACAATCAACAGGATTAGATAGTGGAATTATTATTCCAAGAAAAGGTGTTCAAGAATTACGAAAAATAGCTGATTTTTATATGGATCAACAGATAAAAATATCTGTTGATGAAAATTCAATCTTTATCAATGCAGATGATAAATTTTGGTTATCCATAAGACTAATTGCTAGAGAGTATCCTCGCTATCAAGCTGTTATACCAAATAAGACAATTTATTCGGTTAATATAGATAAATTAGACTTATTAACAGCGGTTAAAAGAATTAAACTTTTGGCGAATGAAAAATCTAATGCCGTAAAAATAAGTTTAAAACCTGGTCAATTAAGAATTTCTGCTAATCACCCATCGTTGGGAGATGCCAATGAAAAAATCGAAGTTCAATATGAAGGCAAAGAAATAGATATTGGTTTTAATGCTCGCTACCTAATCGATACCTTTTCTGCCCTTGATGGTGAAAATATCGAAATGGAATTTAACAATGAATTTTCACCTGTCATTATCAAAGGTAAACAAACTCCAGAATTTCTCGGAGTTGTTATGCCGTTGCGACTTTAGTGTTTAATGCAAAATCTTAAATTATCGCGAATTTCCACTAAAAATTTTAGAAATTTACAAATGGATATCGTTGAATTTGGCCCTGGAATAAATTGTATTTTAGGAGAAAATGGCCATGGAAAAACAAATTTATTAGAAGCCATTTATTTTATAATTAATAGAAAATCTTTTAGAAAAAAAACAGGTTTCACACAAATACTAAGTATGGATGTGGAAAAACCTGAAATATTTTTAAGCTCGGCATTTAGAACAGAAAATAATGATGAATTTTCATTCAGCGGGAAAGTAAAAGCGAATGAATATGAATGGTATTTGAATGGGAAAATATCTAAAAAAAAAATAGATTCAGAAATAATTTTTATTAATCCTTTTGATTCACATAGTTTTCATCATTTACCAGTTTTCAGAAGAGAATGGATTGATCGACATTTATGCTTATTGGATTCAAAGTATCGAAGCTCGTTAAGCCAATACCAAAAATTAATTAAACAAAGAAACACACTATTATTACAAAAACCATTTCATTGGAGGGAGTTAATAGAATCATTTCATGAAAATTTTGTTATTTTGACGCAGGTTATTTTGGAAAAACGTCATGAATTTTGCCAAAATTTAAATCAATTTATCTCACCCACTTTCAAAGCGATTTTTTCAGAAGAGCATAGCTTTGAAATGCAAATAAGTTCGCATTTTCATAGTAAAAACCAAGCAGAAATAAGTAAATTGATTAAAGATAACTTTTCAAAAGATGCAGAAGCCGGAATCACCCTTAAAGGGGTCCATAGAGATGATTATCAACTTCTATTTGATGGATTTTTGTCTTATGAATACTGCTCCTTGGGCCAACAGAAAATGGGCTTTCTAGCGCTTTTATTTGCCTATATTGAGCTCTTTCGGTATAAATTTTCTACTTATCCTATTGTCCTAATTGATGATGTTTCTGGCGAATTAGACCGTAGGCGTTGGAAAAATCTTATTAACTACCTAAGTGAAAAGAATTTTCAGGTTTTAATAACCACCGCAAATGAAGAATTTCGCAAGGAATTAGAATTAATTAAGGGAATTAAGAAAATTAGAGTTTCAACAGGGATAGTTGAAAATTTTCATTAAGTGCTAAGGAGCCTCGCTTGGATCGTGTAGAGTCTATTTCTAAGGTTTCGACCAGCTATAATGCCGATAAAATTAAAATTCTTGAAGGACTTGAGGCGGTTAAAAAAAGACCGGGAATGTATATTGGCGATACTGGTGTTCGAGGTCTACATCATTTAGTTTACGAGATAGTTGATAATGCAGTTGATGAAGCATTGGCTGGTTATTGTACTGAAATCGGAGTGATCATTCATTTAGATAACTCTGTGACAGTAACAGATAACGGTCGTGGAGTTCCGGTCGATCTTCATCCTGTGGAAAAAGTTTCTGCTGCGGAAATAGTTTTTACCAAACTACATGCTGGTGGAAAATTTAATGAAGATGATGGTGCTTATAAAGTTTCTGGTGGTTTACATGGAGTTGGAGCTGCAGTCGTCAATGCACTTTCTAAATGGGTTAAAGTAGATATTAAAAAAGATGGCAATCTTCATCGAATTGTTTTTAATAATGGAAATACTCAAGAACCACTTAAATTAATCAGCGAATTAGAAAATAAAATTGAAACAGGTACTTCTGTTACATTTAAGCCAAACAATGAAATTTTTGAAGTCTTTGAATATAACTACGACACTCTTTCAAATCGATTTCGTGAAATGGCTTTTTTAAATAAAGGCTTAAGACTTAATATTACCGATGAAAGAACTGAGAAAAAAGATACATTTTATTTTGAAGGTGGAATTTCTGAATTTGTTTCATATTTAAATCGTGCCAAAACTTCAATTCATAAAAAACCAATCCATATTATTGAAACACGAGATGATTATGAAATTGAAATAGCGATGCAATGGACTGATAGCTATACAGAAATTATTTCTTCTTATGCCAATAATATTTCCACACCAGAAGGTGGGACACACGTGTCTGGATTTAAAACATCCCTAACGAGAGTTTTAAATAACTATGCAAAAAATAATAATTTATTAAAAAATATAAAAATTACTTTAACTGGTGATGATATGAGAGAGGGGATTACTTCTATCATATCGGTAAAACTAAAAAACCCTCAGTTTGAAGGCCAAACAAAATCTAAATTAGGTAATTCAGAAGTTGAAGGCATTGTAAACTCAATGGTTGGAGATCGATTAAAAATATATTTTGAAGAAAATCCCGCCTTAGCAAAAACTATAATAAAAAAATCTTTAGATGCTGCTGCTGCAAGAGAAGCTGCAAGAAAAGCGCGTGAATTAACCAGAAGAAAAACAGCTCTAGATTTTAGTGGCCTCCCTGGAAAAATGGCTGATTGTCAGGAAAAAGACCCTGCTCTTTGTGAAATATACATTGTGGAAGGTGACTCCGCAGGTGGCTCAGCTAAACAAGGAAGAGATCGAAAAACTCAGGCGGTTCTTCCATTAAAGGGAAAAATTCTAAACGTAGAAAAAGCTCGATACGATAAAATGATTGCTAATGAAGAAATCAAAATGTTGATTCAAGCGATTGGAACGGGAATTGGTAAAGAAAGTTTTGATGTGGGAAAGCTTCGTTATCATAAAATTGTTATCATGACAGATGCGGACGTCGATGGATCGCACATTAGAACACTTCTCTTAACTTTGTTTTATCGCCAGTTTCCAGAAATAGTAGAGAATGGTTTTCTCTATATTGCTCAGCCTCCACTTTTTAGATACAAAAAAGGTAAAACAGAAAAATATTTAAAAGATCAATCAGCTTTAGAATCTTTTCTTATTAGTTCTGCAGTTGAAAATGTAAAAATCAAAGTTAATGACCAAAATATTGATACTGAAGAATTAAAAAAATTAGTGAATAAACACTTTTACTTTAAACGTGAACTTGAATCATATGAAATGTATTTTGATAGTTTTTTATTGGCGAATATAATTGAAAATGGCCGAATGAATAGCCAAGCCTTTAAAGATGAAAAGAAATTACAAAATGAAATAAATTATCTCGATGAACACATTAAGAAGTTCCCAAATATTGACCATAAAAAATACATTTTCTCAATTGTTCCCGATAAAGAACCAGGTCAATTTGCGATAAAGGTTATTGTAAAAACCCCACTTAGAAAAAAAGAACTAAAATTAACAGGTGGTTTTTTTGATTCTCCTGAATATTTAAATCTCGTAAATTCCTTTGAAGGTACTAAGAAAGAACTAAACTCAAAGTTTATTTATTTTGGAGATAATAATCAGAAAAATGAATTTGTAGGCTTAGACGATTTTGCCAATTTTGTTATCAACGAAAGTAAAAATGGTGCCTATATACAGCGATATAAAGGTTTAGGAGAAATGAATCCTGAGCAATTATGGGAAACAACTATGAACCCACAAAATCGTTTACTACTTCAGGTTAAAATTGAAGACACCATAGAAGCAGATCAAGTTTTTTCTATTCTCATGGGTGATCAAGTTGAACCTCGTCGCGAGTTTGTTGAAAAAAATGCATTGAACGTTAGAAATCTAGATATTTAAAAAAATAAATTAAAAGGTTTAGTATGAATGATATAGTTAATCCTCCCGCAGCTCCTAAAGATATTGCACCACTTAGTATTCATGATGAAATGAAAAATTGTTATCTTGATTACGCCATGTCGGTCATCGTCGGAAGAGCTTTGCCTGATGTTAGAGATGGATTAAAGCCAGTCCATCGTCGTGTTCTCTATGCCATGTATAAACTTTCGAATTTTCATAATAAACCATTTTTGAAATCTGCCAGAGTGGTAGGGGATGTTATTGGTAAGTATCATCCGCATGGTGATTCTGCTGTTTATCAAACGATCGTCAGATTAGCGCAAGATTTTTCTATGAGATATCAACTCATCGATGGCCAAGGAAATTTTGGTTCAATTGATGGCGATAATGCTGCCGCTATGAGGTATACAGAAATTAGAATGAAAAAGATTTCAGAAGAAATCTTAAGAGATATTGAAAAGGAAACAGTTGATTGGCAAGATAACTATGACGGAGCATTTGAAGAACCAACTTTTCTTCCAACTAGAGTGCCCAATCTTTTAATTAATGGTTCAACTGGTATTGCGGTCGGTATGGCAACAAACATACCTCCACATAACCTTACAGAAGTCATGAATGCCTTAATTGCATTAGTTGAAAATCCTCAACTTGATATCCATGAAATAATGAAAATGATTCCTGGTCCTGATTTTCCTACTGCAGGTTCAATCCAAGGATTAAATGGCATTAAACAAGCTTATCATCACGGTAAAGGCATTATCCAAATTAGGGCCAAAGCAGAAATTGAAACTTATGGAAAAGGTGGAGAGAAAGAAAGAATTATTGTTTCAGAACTTCCTTATCAAGTTAATAAGGCCAAGCTGATTGAAAAAATTGCGGAACTCGTTCATCAAAAAGAATTAACCGGTATTTCTGATATAAAAGATGAGTCTAATAGAGAAGGAATAAGAATTAGTATTGAACTAAAAAAAGGTGAGCCAAGTAGTTTAACCCTAAATCGCCTTTATAAAATGACTCAGATGCAAGTCAGTTTTGGAATTATTTTTCTCTCACTCCATAATGGTCAACCTAAAGTTCTTAATATTAAAGAAATGCTTCAATATTTTATTGAACACAGAAGAGAAGTTATATTAAGAAGAACAACCTATGAGTTGAAAAAAGCGAAAGAAAGAGCTCACGTTTTAGAAGGTTTAAAAATTGCCGTAGAAAATATCGACCCAATCATTGAATTGATTAAAAAAGCGGAAGGTCCTCAGCAAGCAAAGTCACAATTAATTCAAGTTTATTCATTATCAGATATTCAAGCTCAAGCCATTCTCGATATGAGATTACAACGTCTCACTGGATTGGAGCGCGATAAAATTATAAAGGATTATGAGGAAGTTTTAAAAGAAATTGGAAAACTTCAAGGAATTCTTGATTCAGACCTTTTAGTAAATAAAATTATCGTTGAAGAATTTAAAGAAATTTTAGAAAAATTTGGGGATGAACGAAAAACAGAAATTGTAGGTCATGTCGACGAAATTGATTTGCAAGATTTAATTAAAAACGAAGATGTTATAGTCACGGTTACCCGCAAGGGCTATATAAAAAGAATGGCGACAGATACCTATAAATCGCAGAGAAGGGGTGGAGTTGGTGTGAAAGGTGCATCGGATGATGATGATTTTTTCACCAATATTTTAACCCTTAACACTCACAGTACGATCCTATTTTTAACCAACCGTGGAACTTGTTTTGCTAAAAAAGTTTATGAAATACCTGAAGGCTCAAGAACAGCTAAGGGGCGAAATTTAGTTAATCTTATTCAATTACCTCCTGGTGAAAAAGTTAAAGAAATATTGGCCATTCCTCCAGAGGATCAATTGGAAGGTCGTTTTTTATTTATTTGCACTGAGAGAGGGGTAATTAAAAAAACGGACCTAGCAGATTATGCAAAAATCCGAATTACTGGAATCAAAGCGATTAAAGTCAACGATGGCGATTCTATTTTAGCTGCTCGAGTAACCGATGGTAAAAAAGATGTCTTTTTATGTGCAAGTTCTGGAAAAATTATTCGATTCAGTGAAAGTGATTGTCGGCCGATGGGTCGAGTTTCTCAAGGGGTTAGAGGAATTAACCTTAATGAAGACGAAAAAGTTATTGGAATGGAAATCATTGATGATGCAACAGAGTTATTATCTGTCACTGTAAAAGGTTTTGGAAAACGATCTCAATCATCAGAGTATCGAAAACAAACTCGCGGTGGGAAAGGTATTATTGCCATGAAACTCACCGATAAAAATGGCGATATTATTGCCATTAAAAGAGTTTCTGATAAAGATGACTTGATGATTATCACGAATACGGGTCAGGTTATTAGAACAAAAATTTCAGGAATTTCTTTATTAGGTAGAAATACTCAAGGTGTTAGATTGATAAATTTAAAACCAAATGAAGAGGTTGTTGCTGTGGAAAATATTTTTGAATCAGAAGAGGGCGAGTTAACTGATTCCCCAAATGAAATTTAAAAAATATTTTATATTAGTAACATTTTTTTTAACTAGTTGTGATTTTAGTTCAAGATTGAATCAAGACATTCTTGATGTCCAAGAAAAAATTAAAGAAAGAGATTATCAGCAAGCAGTCATTCTTTATCAAAACATTATTGATAGAAAACCTCCTGAGCATTTACGTTTTAAAATATATTTTCAGTTAGCAGATCTAAATTCAATTTACTTAAATAATCAAATTGAAGCTAAAAAATACTTTGAACTTCTGATTGCAGAAACAAATGATCCAAAGTGGTTGTTAAGAGCAAGGGAGAGATTGGCGGAAATTAATTTTGAGTATCTCCATAATTATAAAGAAGCGATTGAAATCTATACACTTTTAACCAGTTATATCCCCAAGTTAGAGGCAAGTGATAAGTATGAATATCTTTTGGCCTTGGCTTATTTAAAAAATAGTAATTATGCTGAGAGCGAGAAAAGATTTTTAGAAATATCGAGAGATTCATCACATGAATTTTTTGTAAATTCATTCTTTCATTTAGGTATTATTCTTTTTGAACAAAAAAAATGGAAAGAAGCCATTGTTTACTGGAAAGAATATATAAAAAATGAGAATCCGCAAAAAAACAAAAATCAAATAGTCGAAGTTAAGTTTTTAATAGCAAATGCTTTCGAAACTATGGAAAATTTGAAAGAAGCCTATGATGTATATTTTTCTCTTCAAGGTGAATATCCCAATAATGATGTTGTAAAAAACCGTCTTAAATCAATTTATAGTCGAAGAGTAAATAGAAAACGATGAATCGCCATGATTGGTTAAAAGTTCTTTCCCTTGCTCTTGGGTTTCCTAGTTTGATTTTGGGTTTATTTTTTTTAACGGATACGTTAGTAAAGAATAAAATTGTTGAATTCAATGTCATAATAATAATTGATTTATTAATCATACTTTCAGTTTTGTTCTTAATGATTTATTACAGTTCTAATAAAAATAAAAAAAATAGGCCTTAAATATGGAGCAGAATCTCAATAAGCGGTTGTTTATTTCGTTAAATGTGCTTTCACTTTCGGTAGCTTTGTATTTTTCTAGAAATATAAATGAAACACTGGTTTTTATTATGGTCGCCGTTTCGGCAATTATAAACCAAATGCTACTAGTTAATGCAGTGAGAAAATTCCTTCTAGTGAGTAAAACAAATACTGCTCAGGCAAGCATAGTCTGGGCAATTTTACTGAAGATGATACTTCTGTTTGCGGCAATAGGAATCGGTGTACTTTTTATAGGTGATAGGATAATAGTACCGCTTATAAACTACATGATTCAGCTCGCAATATTAGGGGTTTGCCTAATAAAAGTTCAACCTAAATCAGAAAAGGTTTGATCCATGAAAAAGTTTTTTTCAATTTTTTTAATTTTGATCAGCTCAATATTTTCAACTGAATGTATGGCCGCTGGTTATGCATTTTTTGAACAACTTTCTCATGTCATACATTTAAAAGAACACGTTTTACATTTGGCTTTAGTTGCAATTGTTTTAATTTTTATTGGTTTTTTTTATCGATCCAAAGTTGCACAAAGTAAAAATCCTGTTTTACCAGATCGTGGGTTTTCTCTAAAGAATTTGATTGAGTTTTACGGTCAATTCATTATGAATAATTGTAAAACTGTTATTGGAGAAGAACAGGGTCCTAAATATTTTAATTTTTGTGCCATGATGTTTATTTTTATTTTATTTAGTAATTTAATTGGAATCGTTCCAGGTTTTTTACCGCCAACTCAAAATCTTAATACGACTTTAGCACTAGGACTAATTACCTTTGTTTATTTTAATATTAAAGGTTGTAAAGAACAGGGTACTTTAAACTATCTTAAACATTTTGCTGGTCCAATATGGTACATGGGAGTTTTGATTTTTCCTCTTGAAATACTTTCAGCATGTGTCAGGCCAATTTCATTGGCCCTAAGATTGCGAGGAAATATGTATGGGGATCATATTGTTCTAGGAGCGTTTTATGGCCTAGTCCCTTTATTAGTGCCGATAGCATTTTATATTTTAGGATTGTTAGTTAGTTTTATTCAAGCATACGTTTTTACGATGTTAACAATGGTTTATATTAGTCTAGCTGTTAGTCATCACGCTCATGATGAGTCTCACGCTCACTGATATAGATCCTTCTTTTAGGAGAATATTATGAAAAAATTGTTTTGGATTATGTTGCCTTTTGTTTTTAGTGTTGTAGCTTTTGCCGAAGAAAATAGCGCAGCTGTAGCTGATGCTGTTGGAGCAGTAACTACTAGTGGCGGAGGAATTACTGATAAAGGCGTGAAATATTTTTCTTATTTTTTTGCCGTGGCCTTAGCAGCTTTTGGTGGAGTTAAAGGTCAATCTAATGCAGCTGCAACTGCCTTAGAAGGAATTGGAAGAAATCCTAATGCTGCTGATAAAATGGGTACACCAATGATTTTGGCCCTAGCTTTAATGGAATCATTAGTTATTTTTACTTTCGCGACTGTATTCGTTGCTGGTTAATAAAAATAAATTAAGCATTTAGTGCCAATGAATTTTAAGATTAGATTATTTATTGGCACTAAAGGTATTTTTTAAGAAACATCCCCGTAAATGAACTTTTGACTTTTGCAACTTCTTCAGGAGTTCCCCTTGCTACAACAACTCCCCCTCTTGTTCCACCCTCTGGTCCTAAATCGATAACATAGTCTGAAACTTTAATCACATCAAGATTATGTTCAATCACAATCATGCTATGCCCTTGATCGACTAAACGATTAAGTGCCTTTATCAGGACGTTAATGTCTTCAAAGTGTAACCCAGTAGTTGGTTCATCTAAGACATAAAGACACTTACCTCGAGGTCGTCTAGCTAACTCACTGGCAAGTTTTAGTCGTTGGGCCTCACCACCTGATAATGTGGTTGCTGGTTGCCCCAATTGCATGTATCCAAGACCAACATCTCTCATCGTGCGGAGTATATGGCCAAGTTTGGGATGGTTTTCAAAAAATAAACAACCTTCGTCGATCGTCATTTTTAAAACATCGAAAATATTTTTAGTTTTAAAAAGAATATTTAGAGTATCAGAATTATAGCGTTTACCTTTGCATTCCTCACACTCAATAAATACATCAGGCAAAAAATGCATCTCAATTTTTTTCTGACCATTTCCTTCACAGGACTCACATCGTCCACCTTTAACATTAAAGCTAAATCTTCCACTCTTATAGCCTTTAATTTTTGAATCTGGTGAAGTTGCATATAAAGTTCGAATTAAATCAAAAGCTCCAGAGTAAGTTGCTGGATTTGATTTTGGTGTTCTACCAATGGGGGATTGATCAAGCTCGATGACAGAAGTAATTTGATCCATTCCGGAAATAGAATGACAGCCAATGTTTTTCAACTTCTCTTTTGCTAAATAGTTTTTTATCGCAGGAACTAAAGTTGCTTTTATGAGTGTCGATTTACCACTACCACTTACTCCGGTTACACATGTTAAAACACCGAGGGGAAATTCTACATCAATTTTTTTTAAGTTATTAAGGTTAGCACATTTTAAAGATATTTTATCAGTCCATGATCTTCTTGATTTAGGGACTTCAATTTTTAATCGACCAGAGAGATATTTACCAGTTATTGATTCTTTACTTTTTTTAATTTTATCAACGGAACCTTCGGCAACAACATGACCACCCAATTGTCCAGCACCGGGCCCCATATCAATTATCCAATCAGAAGCTTCCATTGTTTCTAGATCATGCTCAACAACCAGTACAGTGTTTCCGATGTCGCGTAGGGATTTGAGAGTTTCGATAAGCTTTACGTTATCTTTTTGATGTAATCCAATGCTTGGCTCATCGAGGACATAAAGCACTCCAGACAAAGCAGAACCTATTTGAGTGGCGAGTCTAATCCTTTGATTTTCTCCACCTGATAAAGTATTTGCTGCACGATTGAGGGATAAATAATCTAAACCAACATTACATAAAAACTCTAGGCGAGTATTTACCTCTTTCAGAAGTTTAGAGCCGATAATATGTTTTTCACCTGTGAATTTAAGTGATTTTAACTGTAAGAGCGCTTCATTGCAGGGGAAATGACAAATATCCATAATATTTAACTTATTAATAAATGTAGATAAGGCAAATTCGTTTAAGCGATTGCCTTTGCAAATTGAACACTGGCGAATCGACATGAAGGACTCTAAGTTTTCTCTCGTCTTATCTGAATCAGATTCATTGTATTTTTTATCGAGCCAGTTAATTAATCCTGGGAATGATTTTTTAAAATTAAAAGAGCTATTCTCGCTTTCAAATTTATAGGTATAAATTGTTTCAGAACCTTGGATAAGAATATTTTTAATATTTTTATCGAGAGATTTATAAGGTGTATTTAGTGAAATTTTTTCAGTTTTGAAAACACTTTGTACCATACAGTTTAAAAAGGAATGTTTATTGACCAAAGGAATTGCACCATCAGTTAAAGATAACTCAGGGAATTTAACTAAAGTATCTTCAGAGAATGTTTTTAAAGTACCAAGGCCATTACAAGATTTACATGCGCCTAAGGGGGAGTTAAATGAAAAAGTTCGCGGTTCAAGGTCTTGAAAATATTTATCACATTTTGCACAGTAACTTTTTTCACTAAAAAAACGCTCCTCTTCATCTGTCAGACAAATTAAATGTCCTTCTCCTAAACGAAGTGCAAGTTCAACTGATTCTGAAATCCTGCTTTTATTTTCATCTTTGACTACAATGCGATCGATAACTAAATCTATTTGATTTGATTTATTTTTTTCAATAACAATATCGTCAGTTAATTGCATAATTAAACCGTTTAGTCTTATTCGGTTAAATCCTTGTTTGGCAAACTTAACTAATAACTCTTTATGCTCACCTTTTTTATTTTTAATAATCGGTGAAAGAATTTGAATTTTAGTACCATTTTTTAAAGATGCAATACTGTTTGATATTTGAGCATTTGTTTGGGCAATGATTGGACTTTTACATTGCGGACAAAATGATTCACCAATACGTGCAAACAAAATTCTTAAGTAATCATAGATTTCAGTTACTGTACCAACGGTTGAACGAGGATTATTAGATGTAGACTTTTGATCAATGGCAATCGCCGGTGAAAGTCCTGTGATACTTTCTACGTCAGGTGGTTGAAACTGACCTAAGAATTGTCTCGCATAACTTGAGAGTGATTCAATATAACGTCGTTGACCTTCAACATAGATAGTATCAAATGCTAAACTTGATTTTCCCGAACCAGAGGGACCAGTGATAACGACCAAGGCATCTCGAGGAATATTGACTGAGACACTTTTTAAGTTGTGAACATTTGTGTTTTTGACACTTATCTCTTTAAGCATACTCATTTTAATAAATCCAAAGCGTATCTCATTGAAGTTATGGCCCCAGTTATATTAACGTAAGGATTTCCCAATTGATCAAATGAAGTTCCATGATCCACACTTATTCTTTTGAAAGGTAGACCAAGAGTAATATTGACTCCAACAAAACGATTAATTGATTTAAATCCTGCAAGGCCTTGATCATGGAAAGCAAAAACATAGATATTGTTTTTATCATGATGAGTTAGCATTGAATCGCCGGCCAGAGGGCCTTTAATCTTTATTGCTGGAAAAGTAGCTTTAACCTGATTAATCGCCAATCCAACTTTTTTATCACCTTGACCAATTTTTCCCTTTTCACCGGCATGAGGATTAATACCAGAAACTAAGTATTGTTTTTTTTCACCAAAAAATTCATAAGCAATTTTTAACTTATGAAAAATTAAATCGGGGGTGAGATTTTCAGTAACTTCATCTAATGGCCAATGATCAGACAAAAGAACAACATTTAACTCGGGAGAAAGAAAAGTCATAGGTAAATATGGAATTTTAAATTCATCTCTTAAATAGTCTGTGTAACCTAAATAATGATCAAATTGATCTTTACTCGTTGGTAAGGTGAAAAGAATATCTTTAGGGTCTATTTCAACTAATGCATTTTTTAAAGAATCAACAGTGGGATTACATTCCCTGTTGCAATGAATAATATTTAAATAACAATCATCGATAAGAATTCTGCCGGCATTTTTTTTTACTGGTGTAAAATTTTTTTTAATCTTAACAAGGTATTCATTTAAAACATCATTATTTATATAAAGGGTAAATTGGCTTTGATCTCTCGAGGGTAAACATAAATAAGCACGTATAAAAACTTCTAATCCTATTCCATTTTCATGTCCGCAAGTTACCCTGATCATTTAAAATATTTAATAAAATGTTTATTAGCTTCTCTCTTTAACCACAAACTTCTTACATTGGTTATACTAACTTCATAAAGTTGATTTTTGATTTTATCTTTCTCTTGCTGAAATGAATCACTTTCTACTACAAATTTTTCTTTAACAAAAAATGAGTGCCATCGATCTTTAATTTTTACAGGATTTGTAAAGTTTTCAACGCTCGTTGATCGAATTTCTTTTTGTACATTGGTTGGTAATGAAGATTCATTAACATTGGATAATTCTACCGGTTCAACATCTTTTAAATACTCGGGTAGTATTCCTCTTTCTCTAAACTTTTTTAAATCTTCTTTAACTCTCGAAAGATGTTTTTGATTTAAACCCTTTTTGGGTAAAGTAAAGTCCACAAGCTTGTATTTATGGACAACAGTTTTAGAACTATAAGATGACTCTAAATATTTGTTTCGAACTTCTTGATCAGTAATAGAAATAAGAGGTGCGACTATCCTTTCATTAAAAAGATTAAACTCGATAGATTGTCTTATGAGTTCAAAATACTCTTCAAAGTCTATTTTAAACTGGTTTAGCTGGACGATCAGCTCTTTTCGATTTACGCCAAGTTGTTTTTGTCTTTGATTAATTGAGTTTTCAACTTGTTCATCGTTAATAATATATCCTATATCATTTAAACCAGATTTAATGAGCATACTATCAACTAATATTTGTACAATTTCCCAAGTTTTAAAGTCAGTACGATTAAAGATAAAAGGTGAAATAAGTTTTCTTTGATTTAGAGATTCTTGAATTCTTTCCACCATAGAAAGTGTGATTACTTGATCATTAAAAACCGCCAATATTTTATCGATAACAACGAATTTTTCTTCCTTGTTATTTTCCTGAGAAAAAATAGGAGAAACGAAAAGAAACAAAACTAAACATAAAAATTTCAACTTGACTCCTTAGAACAAATTCCAAAGATAAAACTTGGAAAATCTAAGGCAGATAATAGCTCGTTTAAAGGCTATTTTAAAAGGTTTTTATCAATAGTAACTTTGGCATTCTTTCTCATATCCGCAAAGTAATTGGCCAAAATTTTATCTCGTTTTACATCATAGAGAATTTTTTTATAAAGCTCTTTTTCAATCTCTTTTTCTTTTTTGATGTCCAGTATTTTTATTAGATGGTAACCAAATTGCGATCTAACTGGAGGAGTGATATGGCCAATCTTTTTTCCTTTAATAGCTTCAAGAACTTCTGGGGCTTGTCTAATTGCTGGTTGGAAGCCTAGATCACCACCAGTGGGCGCAGTGTTGGCTTGAGTATATTTATTCGCCATTTCTGCAAAACTATTTGGCTCTTTAACTAATGATTTGTGAAGTTCTATCGCTTTTTGCATAGCAGCTTTTTCTTCATCATCAGTAGGCAATGCCCTTACTCTTAATAAAATTTGAGCGGTTCGATATTCAGGATTTTCAGCATAATATTTTGATACTTCAGAATCAGTTATGGGTGGAATTTTTTTTAAAGTTTCTTCAAGATCTTTTGATACTTGAGCATGGTAAAGCACATCTTCTAATTTCTCTTGAACAATTTCATTTTTTTCTAGATCTGCTTTTTTTGCTCTTTGAATTCCCAATTCACGATTAATGATGTCATTAAGGATTTTTTCTTTAGTGACTTTGGCATCATTAACAAAAAGTAAATTTTGGTTATAAATTTTTTCAAAATAACTTTTAGTGATTGGCTTTCCATTAACCGTGGCCACGATCTCTTCTTTTTCTTCACTTTGCACATTTGTTTGTTTTGCAGAGTTTTGGGCCAATAAAGAAAAGGTGTAGATCATTAACAGTAAACTAACGATATATTTCAGCATGGTATTTCCTCAATTAATAATGATTTATCTTAATTAAAAAATATCATGCCAATATTTGCTGAGCAATATCTTTTGAAAATTGCCATAATGTGTTTTTGTCAACTACTCCTTTTGGCTGATAAACCAAAACGTAATTGGGACTAAATTTATAGACTTTTGGTCTCTTTAGAAAAAAATCTACAATTTTATCGCGAACTATTGGATTTTGATTCAATAAATTCTGATCAAATCGTAAAACAATTTTTTGATTTGTTTGTTGAACAGATTTTAAGCATAGTTTTTGAAGAATTAACCGGCATTCAATGATTAATATAAGGTTTGAAACTTCTATTGGAAGATGTCCAAATTTATCGTTGAGTTCATCTCTTAAAGATTCAAGATTTTCAATTTTTTTAGAGTTAGATAACTTTTTATAATATTTAAGTCGTTCGCCAGTATCGGATATATAATTTTCAGGGATTAATGCTTGTTCATTAAGTGAGATTTCAATGTCAATAATACTATTTTCTAATGGTTGGCCTTTT
Organism: Bacteriovoracaceae bacterium; assembly: GCA_044356225.1. Taxonomy (GTDB): domain Bacteria; phylum Bdellovibrionota; class Bacteriovoracia; order Bacteriovoracales; family Bacteriovoracaceae; genus JBIKWR01. Next base: position 23,025 of record JBIKWR010000004.1, read on the forward strand.
AGTTCAAGAATGGCCTCGTTTAAAAGCTCTAAGTAAACCTCGAGACCTATGCTTTCTAAATGTCCACTTTGTTCAGCTCCTAATATATCTCCTGCACCACGTATTTCTAAGTCTGCATTGGCAATTTGAAAGCCAGAACCTATTTCAGTATACGTTTGCATAGTCTGTAGTCTTTTCAGAGAAATGCTTGTCATAGTTTCACGATTTGGAATGACAAAATAAGCGTAGGCCTTGCGATCAGATCTTCCAATTCTTCCACGCAATTGATGAAGTTGGGCCAAGCCAAAAGTATCAGCGCGATTAATAATCATGGTATTAGCGGTGGGAATATCTATTCCTGATTCAATAATAGTAGTGCAAACCAAGATATTGAACTCACCTTCATAAAATGATTTCATTCTTTTTTCGAGCTCTTTTTCAGGTAGCTGACCATGAGCAATCAGTATTTTTGCCAACGGTACTAACTGTTTTATTGAAGCAGCGATTGATTCGATATTTTCAACTCTATTATGAACAAAATAGACTTGGCCCCCTCTTTTAAGTTCAAAATTTATCGCTTCTTTTAAAGTGTTTTGATTTTCTTTTAAAATATGTGTTTTTACAGATTGTCTTTTTGGAGGAGGAGTTTGGATTAGAGATAAATCCTTAATACCTAAAAAAGATAATTGCATAGTCCTGGGGATTGGAGTGGCAGTCAGGGTTAAAAAATCTATTGAGGCCTTTAGCAATTTTATTTTTTCTTTATGACCAACACCGAATCGATGTTCTTCATCAACTATAACTAAACCTAAATCAAAGTATTTAATTTTTTCTGATAAAAGTTTATGGGTGCCAATAATAATATCAATCGAGCCCTCTTCAATTTTTTTAACAATATCGATGGACTCTTTCGTTGATTTAAAACGAGATAAGAAATCAATATTAACTGAATAAGGCTTCATTCTTTTGAGGAATGTTTGATAATGTTGAAGAGCTAAAATGGTAGTAGGAACTAAAACAGCAACTTGTTTTTTATCGAGGACAGCTTTAAAGGCCGCCCTCATTGCTACTTCAGTTTTTCCAAAACCAACATCTCCACAAACTAAGCGATCCATTGGTAAATCTGATTGCATATCATTTAACACATCTTCTATCGCTGATGTTTGATCTCGAGTAGGTTTAAAAGAAAAATCAAGTTCAAATTCTTTATAGAGGTGGTCGGGAGGAGAAAAAGAGAACGAAGGTTGTAACTTTCTTTTTGCTTGTAACTCAAGAAGGTTAAAAGCCAGTTTTTTAGCAGATTCTTTTGCTTTATCTTTGGCTTGTTGAAATTTGTTGGTACGAAGGTTTGCCAGTTTTTTTGGGTTTTCTGCGTCCGAATGTTTTTGAATAAGATTTAATTTATAAACCGGAACATAAATTTTATCGTTTTCTTCATATTCGATAGCGAGGAAATCGGTTTGATAGGAATTTATTTCCATCCTTTTCATGCCGATGTATTTTCCAATTCCATGAATAGCATGGACAACAAAGTCTCCTTCTTTTAGAGAGGATATTTGATCGGCAAACAAATCAATATTTTTTCGCGTAACATTTTTTAAGCGAGATGTTTTCGATGAAAAGATTTCTCCTTCGGATAAAAAAAGAGAGTTTTCGTAAAGATCTAGAAAAGCAATTTGATGATGAGAATTTATAAATAAAATTTTATTTAAATATTCATTTTCCAATCCTAGGGATAATAAAATATGACAAAATTCTTCTTTCGCGGCTTGGGCCTGAAAACAAAAAACAACTTGACTGCCGGAAGCCAATGATTGTGTGACTTTCTGATAGACTAGTTTGAAAAGTTCTAATTTTTTTAATTGAGATTTGATTAATGGCAGGGCCGGAGCGATTTCAAATTTTGAATAAACCTCATTGTTATTATCTTCGTTAGGTATCAAAAGATTGGTAACTTGGACAAATTTTTTGAAAAATGAATTAAAATTAAAAAGGACTTCAGGGGAAGGTAAAATGTTATCTTCTTTCTCAGCTTCGTTAAATTGGTTTAATAATAAGTTTTTTAATGAATCGACGGAATTTTCAAGCGAATTTAGAGAGCTAAAAATGGGTAGAGGATTTTTTAAATAATCGATAAAAAATTCATGTTCGTTAAAAAGTAAATTATGAAAAACATCAAAACGATCAAAAGCCGTCGATGAATCCAGATGAAAAAAAAGATTGTTTCGTCTTTCAATTTTTTCTCTAAATTGTGGGCGAGGTGTTGGGATATGTTTTTTTAAATTTAAAACTTCTCCATTTTCAAAAACACTTAGAGGAGCTGGAAAAATATCTATACTTGTTATCTCTTGATCCCTAATAGATTTTTGGGTGGTTGGATCGACGGCATAAATTGTTTCAATAAGATCATCGAAGTAAATTATTCGATAAATATTACTATCGATTGTGTGGATATCAAAAACTTCCCCTTTTTTTACAAAAGTTCCAGGTTCTTCAGCACTAGCACTCGATAAATAACCAAGAGAGATAAGCTTTTTTGCTAACTCCAAAGGTGCAAGGATATCGTCTTTTGAAATGATAACTCGATGTTCATTAAAATATTTTTTGGGTGGAAGTTTCAGAGTAAAAGCGTCAAGTGAAGTCACCACAAAGTTTGGTGGTTGACCTGAAGTCAACTTGGCCAGAGTAGAAAAACGGGTATTAACAATCGATGTACTAAAAACAATATTGTCGTAGGGAGAAACTTCATGACCTGGAAAAAAAACCGACTTATTTCCATGGTTATTTTCGATTATTTCAAAAATTTTTTCTGATTCTTCATAATTTGAGGCAATAATAACAATTTGATTTTCAGCAATCAGTTTGGGTTCAACTTTGATCCAAGTGTCTAAAACAAAAAGAAATTCATCTACTGATATCCCAGATAGGTTTAAGTTTTTTTCTTTATTCACGGAAAAATCTAAAAAAATTTGAAATTGTTTTTTTAAAATTAAATTCATTAGAAGCTCTCATGGAACAATAAAGAGAATTTAAATTATATTCTCCGTAGTATGTAAAGTAGTGATTTCAAGAGTATAAAAGGAAATAAAGTTTTCATAACTACAAGCTTCATGTACCCTATTTTCTGACCAAAATTAAAATTAATCGAACTTTCTGGGAGAATTTAATGGCTTCTGAGCTCAATGTATATATTCCAGTAATTATTTTTGTAGTGTTGGCCATTTTAATTACTGTTGGAGGTCACCTCGCCTCAAAAATTCTTAGCCCATCAAACCCAACGGAAAAAAAACAAACACCTTATGAATGTGGTGAAGAGCCCGTTGGTACCGCTTGGTCGGCATTTAACGTGCGATTTTATGTAGTTGGTTTAGTTTTTATTATCTTTGATGTTGAGTCTGTATTGATGTTTCCCGTGGCTTCCGTATTTAAAGATTTTATTGCCATTGGGCATGGTACTACCGCGTTGATTGTTATCCTTTTATTTATTTCGGTTTTGCTTGAAGGAATTGTTTATTGTTGGAAAAAAGGTGATTTAGATTGGGTTAGAAGTTACCAAAAACCGAAAAGAAAAATTTAAAAATTACATCTGTTTAAGGAGTTAAGGTTAATGAATCCCACCATCGTATCATACTTAAGTTCAGAGTTTGGAGTTACTCTAGGGCTCTTGGGAACAACCATCATTTTTTTTATTGCCGCTTTTATCGTTGCTAACGTGATGGCCTTGGTTGGTGGATTGGGTACATATGCAGAGAGGAAAATTTCAGCTGATTTACAAATGAGGCAAGGTCCAAATCGAGTTGGTCCCTATGGAATTTTACAGTTTCTAGCTGATGGCGTGAAAATGATTATGAAAGAGGATGTTGTTCCTCGCGATGCCGATAAACCCATGTATTATTTAGCACCCGTTTTATGTATGGTCGGGGTTTTTTCGACGCTGGCGATTCTGCCATTTTCTAGTGGATTTGCACTTTCTCATTTAGATGTTGGAGTCTTCTTTTTAGCGGCTGTTTCTTCTTTGGTAGGAGTGGGAATTTTTTTAGGTGGATATGCCTCAAATTCAAAATGGTCATTAATTGGTGGGATGAGGGGAGCTGCTCAAATAGTTAGTTATGAAATTCCTGTTGGTCTTTCAATATTAAGTATAGTGATTTTAACTGGATCAACTTCTTTTAAAGGCATTGTAGATGCTCAAGGTGGAATGCCGACCGAGTGGTTCGTCTTTCATAATCCATTTTCGTTTATAGCTTTTTTTGTTCTTTTTATTGGTGGCTTAGCAGAATCCAATCGTGCTCCATTTGATTTGCCGGAAGCCGAGTCTGAATTAGTTTCTGGTTACCATACTGAGTACACAGGGATGAGATTTGCCTTTTTTGCTTTAGCTGAATACATAGAGATCTTTGTTATTGCAGGTGTTACAGCAGCACTTTTTCTAGGTGGATATAAAGTTCCTTTTGATATTGGAAAAGAAACAATTTTAGGACAATTTTTACAGTTAGGATCGTTCGTAACTAAAACACTGCTTATTTATTATGTGGTGATTTGGATTAGATGGACTTTACCAAGACTTAGAGTTGATCAATTAATGACTGTTTGTTGGAAATACTTAACTCCCATTGCCATGTTTAATTTAGTTGGAACATTATTTTGGGTTTATTTTTTTAACGATAAATCAATTTTAGAAATTATTTCTGGATTCCTTAAAGTCGCAGAAATAGGAGGACATTAAAAATGGAGACTATGGCCAATTCTAATCAAGATCTCTTTTTTCATATCCTTTTTTACGCTTCAGCGTTGCTAACTATTTTATCAGCTATTATGGTTGCCAGCTCGTCCAATATTATTCATTCATGCATTTATTTGTTAGGAAGTTTGATAGGTGTTGCAGGCTTGTATTTAACTCTTGGAGCTGATTTCGTTGCGGCAGTTCAAATTATGGTTTACGTCGGTGGGGTTGTTGTTCTTATGTTGTTTGCCATTATGATGACTGGTGGAAGAGAGTTTATGAAAACAGTTACACTAGGATTAAACCGAGCTCCTTTTATGGGCAATAAGAAAACATATATTTGGGGTGGAGTGGTTGCACTTATTGCTATTTTTTCTATTAAAGAAATTATTGTGATGATTCCTAAATTTAAAAAATTAGAAACTTTGGCTCCCTATAAAACGACGATTAAAGATATTGGGAATTCACTACTGACAGATCATGTACTGGCTTTTGAATTTTCATCGGTACTTTTGCTAGGAGCACTTGTAGGTGCTGCTATTATAGCAAGACCGAAAGAAAGTGAAGCACAAGATAGCGAAGATAAAGTTGAAAATAACGGTCAAGGAGAAATTTAAATGTCGGGTCTTTTTGGTTATTTAGTTATTGGTTTTATTCTCTTTGCCCTTGGCATCGTGGTTATCATTGCACGAAAAAATATTATTGCCATACTTTTAGGAATCGAACTTATTCTTAATGCATCGGCATTAAATTTTGTCGCTTATTCTCGCTACGCAAATAACAATATCGATGGGCATATTTTTTCTTTGTTTATCATTATGGTTGCTGCTGCAGAGGCAGCAGTTGGATTGGCAATCGTGATTAGATTTTTTCAAATTAGAGAATCTATTCATGTGGATGATGCCTCTCAATTGGAGTATTGATTATGGATTATTCAGTTATCAATGTAGCACCAATTGTCTTACTTCCCTTTTTAGCGTTCGCTATAGGTAGCGTTACAACAAATAAATCTGAAAAATTTACGGTGGCTTTAAGTTGTAGTTCGATTTTAATCTCATTTTTATTTGCCTTCAGAATTTTTCTAGATTTTTGGAAAGTTTACTCTGCCGATTATTATATACATAAAGTGTTTAATTGGTTTGATTTGACCAGTGGTAATTTAACTTTTGCGGTGGATTTAGGGATTTATATCGATAACATGACCGCCATTATGCTTTTAATGGTGACGGGTGCAGCTTCATTAATTCATCTTTTCTCTGTTTGGTATATGAAAGGGGATGAAGGCGGAAGAGGTCGATTTTTTGTTTATATGTCGCTTTTTACCACAGGAATGCTTGGTCTTGTTTTGTCCGATAATTTGCTTTCTGTTTTTATATTTTGGGAGTTAATGGGATTTTGCTCTTATTCATTAATTGGATTTTATAATAAAAATGACGTGAGTGGATCTGCCTCGGTCAAAGCTTTTATGACAACCAGAGTGGGAGATGTCTTTTTTCTTTTGGGAATTTTGGCCATCTGGAATGTCATCGGAAATGTTCGCTTTGTAGATATTTATGCCGCCATTAGCAGCGGAGTCTTTGTCGATGTTGCCGGACCTTTTGGTTGGCCAATGTTGGTTGTGGCAGCTGTTAGTATTTTTCTTGGAACAATTGGAAAATCCGCTCAGTTTCCTTTAAATGTTTGGTTGCCTGATGCCATGAAAGGACCAACGCCTTGTTCAGCTTTAATCCATGCAGCAACCATGGTAGCCGCGGGAGTTTATCTATCTTTGAGAATGTATCCATTGATGGATGCAGCAGGGATAACATATTTTATTGCTCTTATTGGTGGAATAACAGCTTTTGGTGCCGCCACGATTGCCCTGATTCAAACGGATTTAAAAGCGGTATTGGCTTTTTCAACAATTTCTCAACTTGGATTCATGGTTTTAGGAATTGGAGTGGGCGCTTATAATCCTGCTTTTATGCATTTAATTACTCACGCCGTTTTTAAAGCTTGTTTGTTTCTTTCTGCAGGATCAATTATCCACAGTGTTCACGAGCAAGAAATGCCAAGGCTTGGTGGACTTAGAAAAAAGATGCCCATCACTTTTTGGTGCATGATGCTTTGTACGTTGGCGATTGCAGGAGTTCCAATTTGGTCGGGTTTTGTTTCTAAAGATAGAATATTAGGCGATGCACTTTATTTAGGATTTTTTGCTGAAAAAGCTTGGTATTATGCCATACCTGCTGTTTTGGGATTTAGTGGTGCACTTTTAACCGCGTTCTATATGTTTAGAATGATGTTTTTAACTTTTTTTGGACAACCTCGCGACAAACATTTGTATGATCATGCTCATCATGAACATTTTAGTGTCTTTCAAAATTTACCTCTGATTATTTTGGCCATTTTCACTTTTGGTTTTTGGTTTAGTGGATCATTAACTGGTCAAGGTTTTGTTAAGTTTACTTCACTGGAAAATAAGGATTGGTTTAAGACTTTAGTCGTAGTACCGGATCCAGCAAATTTTAAAAATTACACCAAACAAGAATGGTTAATAAAAGGGGATAATAATCCCGCTGGTGAATTGACGAGATCTGTTTATTCTTCTGTTTATCATCCAGATGAAAAAATTGATCATGCTATTCATCATGCTCACGGATTAGGCGCGATCATAAGTATAATCATCGCATTTTTTGGAATTTTGTTTGCTTATTTAATGTACATTAAAAAAGCCATAGATCCGGGTAAGTTTGTTTCTGCATTTTCAGGTTGGTATCGTTGGTTGCAAAATAAATACTTTATGGATCATTTGTATATCGATGTGATTATTAAAAAATTGTTTTTTGGTTTTAACAATTTGTTATCAAGATTTGATCTAGGTGTTTATGATCGAATCGCGGTTGATGGTTGGGAAAAAGTGGCCAAACTTTTAATGAGAATATCTAAATGGTTTGATGATTTAGTTATCGATAGCATTGGAGTTGACGGTACTGGAGTAGCGGTTAGAGTTGGAAATTTAGTGTTAAAGACGGTTCAGTCTGGGAAAATACAGTTCTATTTTACAGTCTTAATCGTGGTTTTATGTGGGTATATTTATTCAATATAAAAATGTTTAGAAATATCTAAGGAGCGCACTGTGCACGGTTTATTAAATCTGATTTTATGGGCACCTATTGTAGGAGTTTTTCTTATTTTATTTATTCCAAAAGAAAAGCTTAATCTAATTCGATGGACTGCTTTGGCCGTAACGGGAATTACATGTATTTTTGCGGGCATGTTGTACATGGCCTTTGATACATCAAATCCTGAAATGCAACATATCTTTAAAGTGCCTTGGATTAGTATGTTTCATATTAATTATGCACTTGGAGTTGATGGTATTTCTCTGCCGATGATTTTGTTAACAGCAGCTTTATTTTTTATTTGTGTTTTGAGTTCTTGGACCATTGATAAAATGTTAAAGGCTTATTTTATTTTATTTTTAATTTTAGAAAGTTCCGTTTTTGGAGTCTTTTTATCTTTAGATTTTTTTCTATTCTATGTTTATTGGGAAGTTATGCTTCTTCCAATGTTTTTCTTAATTGGGCTTTGGGGAGGAGAAAATCGCGAGTACGCTGCTGTTAAATTTTTTCTCTATACCTTTTTTGGATCTGTCCTGATGTTGGTTGGTATCATTGCGCTTTATTATCAATCAGGAAAAGGTCCAGAATCATTTAATTTATTAGCATTGGCGGGAGGTAATTTTACCAATGCCACTGTCGATATTTTTGGTAGCACTTTTAATTTTAATACTATTTTCTTTTGGGCAATGTTTATTGGTTTTGCCATTAAAGTACCAATTTTCCCCTTTCATACATGGTTACCTCATGCTCACGTTCAAGCCCCAACCGCAGTTTCGGTTATACTGGCCGGCGTTCTTTTAAAAATGGGGACCTATGGGTTTTTAAGAATTGCATTCCCAATTTTTCCATCTGCTTCCGTGCAGTTTGCAGATTGGATTGCTATTTTGGGACTGATAAATGTCTTGTACGGAGCATTCTGTGCAATGGCACAAGATGATGTGAAAAAATTAATTGCCTACTCTTCGGTATCTCATATGGGATTTGTCATGCTAGGACTTGCCGCGATGAGTACGGCAGGAATGAATGGTGCAGTTTTACAAATGTTTAATCACGGGACATCCACTGCCATGATGTTTTTGTTGGTGGGAATTCTTTATGAAAGATCTCATCACCGCTGGATTATTAGACCAGATGGTACGAGAGGATTTTCAGGTTTATATACTCAAATGCCAAAATTCACGGTGATTTTTATTATAGGAATGTTTGCTTCATTAGGACTTCCAGGGTTATCAGGATTTATTTCTGAAGCTTTAATTTTTATTGGAATTTATCAAAAATACACAACTATAACCGCCATCGGTGTTTTAGGATTGTTAGTTGGAGCAGCTTATTTATTATGGATGTTTAAAAGAATGTTTTTTGGTGAACCTAATGAAAGTGTTAAGGAATACGACGATGCAAATAAAAGAGAAGTTGGTTATATGATTCCTCTTTGCGTTTGTGTGATTGTTTTTGGTGTTTATCCCAAACCACTACTGAATATTATGAAAGCATCGGTTGGAAGTTTGGTTGAATTGTTAGCAAGATACTAACTAAGGAAAAATCGTGAGTGAAGCATTATTGGCCAGTTTAGGTCGCTTTGTACCTGAAATCGTTATCATTGTTACGATGATGTTTTTGCTGTACTTGGAAGCAGCTTATGCCAGAAGTGAAAAATCAAAAAACTATATGCATATTACCGCGGCGATTGGGCATCTTGTTGCACTAATATGTTTGTTTTCAAATTTAAAAATGGCACCAACCGCAATTTTTACGAATGCCGTTGTTGTTGATCCATTTAGTACTTTCATAAAAATAATTATGGTGATCGGATCTCTAGGAGTTGTTTGGTTAAATAAAGAATCTCAAGATGTGTACCCTGAACTGAAGGGTGAATTTTTAATCATGACAAGTGGAATCCTTGCAGGTGGAATGATTTTAGCTTCGGCCAATAATATGTTGATGCTTTATCTAGGAATTGAAACCTTATCAATCCTTTCATATGTGATGGCATCTTTTAAAAAGAATGATGGCAAAAGCTCTGAGGCCGGACTTAAATATGTATTGTATGGCGGGGTTTCTTCAGGAGTCATGCTTTTTGGAATGAGCCATATTTTTGGTATGCTGGGAACAATCCAATTCAATGAGATCATTGGAACTTATAATTCAGCCGGTGTTGCTGAGTTGGCCATTTTAATACCTTCATTCATTCTCTTTTTTGTGGGCCTTGGTTATAAAATTGCGTGCGTCCCATTTCATATGTGGTCGCCAGATGTTTATGAAGGAAGTCCGATTCCGGTGACTACCTTTTTTGCTATTGTACCTAAAATCGCTGCGATGGCAGTTATTGTGAGAGTTTCCTATGTATTTTTTGGCTATGATGGAATTGCTCAAACCTCATGGATAGGTTTATTAACAGTAATTTCAGCGCTAACGATGACTGTTGGAAACGTTACGGCGATCGAACAAGTCTCTATTAAGAGAATGTTGGCCTTTTCATCAATTGGGCATGCTGGATTGTTGTTGGCCGGTGCGACTGTGATTGATTCATTGGGATATCAATCACTTTTATTTTATGCCTTATCGTATGTTTTTATGACTCTTGTGGCTTTCTATGTTGTTAGTTTTGTGAGTGATCGATTTGGAAATGATCATTTTGAAAGATTTAGCGGCTTGGTTTTCAAACATCCTGTTATGGCGATTGTAATGTCGCTGACAATGTTTAGTTTAGCCGGAATTCCTCCCTTGAGTGGCTTTGTTGCGAAATACAACATCTTATCAGCACTTGTGAGTAAAGGTAATTTTACGCTGGCCCTTATAGCTGCAATTAACTCAGTTGTATCAATTTATTACTATTTAAAAGTAGTGCGAATCATGATTTTTAAAAACAAAGAATCAGAAGAACACATTACAGGGTTTGGGTTTCTTAATCAGATGATTATTGTGGCCTTTTCTGTACCTGTAGTAGTTCTTGGCATTTTTTGGGAAAAAATTATGTTACTGGCTCAAGGAGCATCACTTTATGTTAAATAAAGTTAATGTTTGAAAATTTCATTGATCTAAAATATTTAGATTTAATTGTTTTTGCTATAATTGTAGCAAGTGAATTTTTTTTTTTTAATAGAGTAAATTCAACCAATCCTAATTATTTAAGTAAATCAAATAGCAAAATACCTAATAAAGAGATTAGTGCTTTCATTTCCATTTCAATTACAAGTCTCATCTTTATATTGGCTTACTATCTCATGGGTAACTTTTGGAGAGAGAACATTAGTTGGATATTTATACTTTTTCTTATTTTTCATTTTTTGTATTTTTGGATTAAAAATTTCAATAAGGGGATCAATGACATATCTCCTTACTATTTACCAATTTTTTATTTAGTACTTACTGTTTTTAGTTGGTTATTAGTAAATGATTTTGAATTTGTAGCTTCAACTCACCAAACTTCTAATAGTTTGAAGTTGTATTTTTTAGAATTTGAGATCGTATCTTTGTTTTTTTTCTATTTTATGTTTTTTTTAACAATTGGTCCGAGAGGACAAGGTGTTTTAAGGTTAGTTTATAATGTTTTAATTTTCTGTTTTTTTTATTTTATTTTAACATTGTTTACCGATGTCAGTAATGTGAATGCTTGGGGATTAATTTTAGTTTTTTTAACTTATGTTTTTCTTAAGTATGAATTTCAAAAACAATTTTTATCAACGGAAGTTCAGGATGCAAAACTTAAAAACGTTTATAATTATGTGTCATTGTTTGTAATTATGGTCCCTTTAGTATTCATGCATTTTTATTATGAAAAAATATAAACTTAAAAATGCTCAAAATGAATTGTTAGGTAATTTCCTAGTGAGTGAAATTGCGGAATTATTTTCCAAGGGTTCTTTATCAGGAACAGAGCAAATCTATTTAGAAAAATTTCAAAGGTGGGGAAATCTTTATGAAGATGAAGATGTAAGGAAAATAATTAACGATGTGTTGGACGGTAAAATTGGACTTACTGAAATTAGAGAGAAAACTGAGCGAATAATTGGAAATTTAAGGCAGAAAAGAAAAGAATTTGAAAATCATAAAAAAAATGAAGAGTTAAAAGTTATTCTAGATAAAATGGAACTGACAAAATCAAAACAATACAAAGAATTTAATTATGAAGTTACAGAAGGAGAAAATCCGAATAGAGATAATAAAGATACAGATTCAAATGAAAATTCAGGAAATGTCGCCACAATTCCAACCAAAAAAACAACCATTGAAAAACCAGTAACAGAAATTAAAAAAACTAAAATAAAAGAGAAGAAAAAAGAATTTGAGTTTAAAGAAATTGAACCTATCTTAGAGAAAACACGCGTTAATATTAAGCTCAAGGATTTGGAAAATAACAATATTGAGAAGGGAGATGATGAGCCTGATTGGCTGATCAGTTTAAAAAGTGGCAATAAGAACCCAAATGAAAAACAGCATGTTGTTGTAAATGAAAATGAAAAAACTCAAATACAAAACCAAAATCTTCCTGCAAAGATTGATTATGATGCCAAGACAGAAGTGGTCAATCTTTATGAAGTTATTCCCAGAGTTAAAGGTGATGTCACGACCTTCGAACAAGAAATTTCAAATCGCGAAAAGAAAACTAAAGTTGTTAAAAATATTGATTTAAAAAAAGGATCAAGACCAATAATAATTTTAGTGATCATTGGATTGATTTTTTATTTGCTCATGGATAGCAATGATACACCTCGGGCTCCAATTTTTTCTAATATCTCATTTCCTAAAATCTATGAGGTTGCAAATCCTGGTCTTGCCAAAGAAGAATATAATAAAGGATTAAATAGCTATGAAAAAAATGATTTTTTGTCAAAGATAAGAGCAGCTTCACATTTTAAAAAATCGATTGAATATGAATTCCAAAATAATCCCGCATTGGGATTTCTGATTTTGGTTTATGGGGAACTTTTTGCTTTTTCAAAAGATAAAAAAGATGATTCTTTGCAATTGTATAAACTTCTTAAAGTGGCAAGACCTAAAATATCTAGTGATATAAATGTTGCCATGGGGGCAGCCCTTTTTTATCGAGATTTAAAAAAGTATGAAGCTTCATTAAACTTTTTAGAAAATTATTTAAGAGTTTCTCCCGAGAAAAAAACACTAAAATTTATTGCTATCTATCTAGATGCACTTTTACTGACAGGCAAATATGATAAGGCTGCTGGAGCTTTTGAAATTCTTTTGAAATCTACACCAAGGCCAATTGAAGCTTATCTAGCGATGGCAAATTTTAACGAATCAGAACAATATTTTGATAAAGCAAAAGAGGTGATCGAAGAAGGTTACCAATCTTTTGAAAATTCAGTTCCATTATTAATTAAATACGCTGAACTAACTGCTAAATTAAAAGACTTTAAAAAACTTGAAGAAATCAATAGTTTGATTTCAAAGCTCTTTGCTGAAGATAATGCTATCTATTTTGCTAAATATTTAGAGTTTGAGGGTATTGTTGCTGCTGCTAAAGGGGATTTTAAGGGAGCGACTTCATTTTTAAAAAAGAGTTTAGAAATTGTCGAAAATTCAGATCTACGATTTAAATTATCAAGTCTTGATACTTCTGGATTACAAGACGTCGATGCTTTAATCCTAGAAAGTAAGGTCAAAGTTCTCTTAGATGAGTCGGCAAAATATTTAAAAAATAATGAATTTCAATTAGCAAAGATTGCGGCAATTAAGGCCGTGGATCTCAATGATACTTACTTACCTTCAGTACTTTTTCTTTCTGATATAAATCGAAAAATGGGTTACCTAAAAGATTCTTTGTCGACATTAGAACAGGCCAATTTTCGTAATCCAAGAGATGTAAAAGTGATGTTTGCATTAGTGGATACATATATTGATGCTTATCGGTTGGATGAAGCGCAAAAAATGATGCTTCGTTTGCGATCGGGACTTAGTAATATACCTTCTGAATTTAAACGTTTGGAAGGTAAATATGCATTAAAGAAAAACTATTATAACAAAGCAGTGGCTTCTTTTCAAAGTGCGATAAATCAAGATGGTTTAAATGATGCTTTAATTTATGAATTGGCAGAAATATTTTTTGCCAATCGAAATTATATGAACGCTAAAGAACAAATAGTAGAAGCAATTAATATAGATCCGACGAATTTAAACTATCATATTCTTTACTCTAAAATTCTCTATGAAATGGACACTCTGGATGTAGCGCTAGGATATTTAAGGGATATTGAAAAAGACTTTCCCAAAGATCCAAGAATTCTATCAAATATTGCCATACTTTATTACCGAGCGGGAAAAATCAAACTTTATGATCAATTAAAAAAAGAACTTACTGGTCAATATAAATTTGATAAAGATTTTTATAAATTTTTAATTGAAACAGCAATCCTTAACGATAGGTCGCAAGAAGTGATCGATTATTCATTGGAGTTAATAAAAGTTGACCCCGCCGACTTAGAAAGTCGCATAACATTGGCGATTTTTCTTTTTGAAAATTCAAGGTTTCAAGATGCACTGGATGTGCTTAAGCAAGTTGAAGAAAGATTACCAACATATCCTAAATTATATTATTACATGTCTAAAATATATCTCAAACAAGGTGATGAAAAAAAAGCGGTTGAAGCAGCAGAAAATGAAATCAAAACTAATCCTACTTTAGAGTGGGGATATATTTTACTAGGGGAAATTCAAATTCAACAAAAAGATTATTCTAAAGCGAGGAAAAATTTAGAAGAGGCGCTTAAAAGAAATCTAAACTCTATAGACGCTCTGTTGGGCATGGGTTGGATAAAATATTCACAAAATTTAATTAATGAAGCCTTAGAGCTCTATATTCGTGCTAATAAACAAGATCCTGGAAATGCTACTGCTCATAAACAATTAGGGCATATTTATGTCAAAAAAGGTCAGGGATCTCTTGCGTACCAATCTTTTACGGTTTATTTAGAATTAGCACCAGAAGCCGATGATGCAGAATTGATCAGAAATATGATGAGTACACTTAAATAAATCAAGGATAATCCATGCATGATTTAAAAGACTTGGCCCTTAACTTAGATGGTTATAAAAAAAATTTAGGAAAAAGAAATTGGGATGTTTCAATCCTTGACCTAATTTTATCTTTTGATGTAGATAGAAAATCATTAACGACAAAATTCGAAACTAATCGAGCAGAAGTAAATAATATTTCAAAAAAAATTGGAGAACAAAAAAAATCTGGTGGTGATGCTACTGAACTACAAAACCAAGTTTTAAAAATTAAATCCGAAAATGAACATATTGAAAAAGAATTGGCAGAAGTTCTTTTAAAACAAAATAATTTATTGGCGACAGTTCCCAACCTAGTAAAAGACGATGTTCCTTTAGGAAAAGATGAACATTCAAATTTAGAAATTATTAAGTGGGGTCAGCCGAAGAAATTTTCTTTTAAACCGAAAGATCATGTCGATCTAGGAGAAAAACTAGGACTACTTGATTTTGAAGCAGCGGCAAAAGTGACGGGGGCACGTTTTTCTTTCATTAAAGGAAATTTGGCCCGACTAGAACGTGCCATTATCAACTTCATGATCGATCAGCATATTGAAAACGGTTACACTGAAGTCAATCCACCTTTTATCGTTCATGAGAGATCACTTTACGGCACCGGTAATTTGCCCAAGTTTAAAGAAGATCTTTTTAAATTAGAAAATCAAGATTGGTATTTAATTCCAACGGCAGAAGTGCCCTTAACCAATATAAAAAGAGAACAAATTTTTAATAAATCTGAATTCCCTATAAAGCTCTGCGCTTACACACCTTGTTTTAGAAGTGAAGCCGGATCCTATGGTAAAGACACCCGCGGTTTAATTCGCCAACATCAATTTAATAAAGTGGAGTTGGTCAATATTGTGGCGGCGGATAAATCTGATGAGGCCCATGAACAAATGTTGCTTAGAGCACGAAGTATTTTAGAAAAACTCCATCTCCCTTATAGGGTTGTGGTTCTATGTTCTGGTGACATGGGATTTGGTGCCAGAAAAACTTTTGATATCGAAGTTTGGTTGCCGGCACAAAACACTTATCGCGAAATTTCTTCCATTTCCAATTGCTGGGACTTTCAAGCCAGAAGAGCAGAAATTAGATACCGAGATGACGACGGTAAACCCAAATTCGCCCATACCCTTAATGGTTCAGGCTTAGCTGTCGGACGAACTATGCTGGCCATCATGGAGAATTATCAAAACGAAGACGGCTCAATTTCAGTACCAGAAATTTTAAGAACTTATATGGGTGGCTTGGCCCTGATCAAATAGAAAATCATTGTCTTTTGTGGGTCATATGAATAAGATCATGCCCTATTCTAGCGGAGAATTGTCCGAGTGGTTGAAGGAGGCAGTTTTGAAAACTGTTGAGGGTTTACGCCCTCCGGGGGTTCGAATCCCTCATTCTCCGCCAGAATTTTTTATCGTAGTTAGTTTTTTACATTCATAAGTTTATTTTATTTAGCGGAGACGTGGGTGAGTGGCTAAAACCACACCCTTGCTAAGGGTGCGAACCTTAACGGGTTCCGTGAGTTCAAATCTCACCGTCTCCGCCATTAAATTAAGGTCTTTGCGGCAACGTTGCTACTCTGTCACTTTATTTAAGTTAGAAGATAAAATTTATATTTGTGAATGTAATACTTAGATTGGATTAATAACGTCAAAATTCTTGAAATCAAGAACTCTCGTGCCATCAGGAAGAAATTCAACAATATCTAACCAAGAACCTTCAGAAACAATGTCTTCTGCCTTGTATATTTTGGTTGCATGAATTGTCTGCCCAAAAGTACCGTCTGTTCCAATGAGAGTGACAAAAAACTCGTAATTATTTTCACACATTTCTTTAACTGAAAGTCCATCCAGTTCAAAATTTGGAATGACGTGCATTGCGGTTAAACTCAAAGAAAAAAGAGGTGGATGACTCAATTCAAGTGGAAGTTCGTAAAAACGTCGCATCCGCATACCCTCTGGTGACTTGTCTGGCCGCAAAAGTGTAAGTCGTATCTTTGCATCGAAAATACGGTTTCCGCGATCATTCGCCATTCTGAAAGTGAGTGTTTTTTTTCCATAATAGTTAATGATGAGCATTTTTTGAGTAAATCGAAGTCTGGCTTTGGCTTGAGAGAATTTACCAAAAAAGAGACCCGACATTAAAGCAACAAGTATCAGGCCAGTTGCAGACTCTATTGCTACAATAGTATTGGCAGCATTTGATCCTGGGGCCATAAAACCATAACCAATGGTCGCCATGGTTTGCACGCTGAAAAAGAAACATTCAAGATAAGTGCCAGATGAGTTCACAATCGCTGCTGGACCCAAGAGCCAGTAGAGAAAACCAAAAAAGAGGTTACCAAGAATAAACATGATAATAAAAAGAAGAATCGTAACAGGCCAAGAAAGTACTAACCATGAGTGATAGAGATCAATCCATGGGGCATGAGAAGAATTTTTACGGACGATGATCAAGTTTTCAGGATTGTTTTTCATGATTTATTGTAATTCATTGGATCAATTTTTTCTGTAATTTTTTTTAATTTTTTATTTGAAAATTAAAAAAAATATTAAAAGATGCCAGCCTAGATTCAATTTGTCAGAGCGATGAGTTCTTTAAACATTATCAACGAGCATCAAAATTGATAGACAAAGGTTAAAATGTTACAAACTAATGGTTTTAAAAATTCTAAAAATAAACTTTGAAAAATGTTAAAAAATAAATATGAAACAATTATTGTTGGAGGTGGATTTGGTGGTTTAAACGCCGCTATTCAATTAGGTAAATTAAAAAAAGAGGTGTTGGTCATCGATCGATCAAATCACCATCTTTTTCAGCCTTTACTCTATCAAGTGGCAACGGCTGGATTATCACCTGCCGATATTGCTTCACCGATTAGAGAAATTTTAAAAAAATATCCAAGCATCACAGTGATTATGGAGAAAGTTGTTAGTATCAACACGCAAGATCAACTAATTCAAGTTGAATCGAAAAAAACTTTAGCTTTTGAAAATCTTATTTTAGCGATTGGAGCAAGGCACTCCTATTTTGGAAATGAGCACTGGGAAAAATTTGCACCAGGCTTAAAGAGTTTAGAAGATGCAATTAAAATCAGAGAAAATATTTTAAGAAGTTTTGAGTTAAGTGAACTTGAGACGGATAATGAAAAAATAAAAGCATTGATCACTTTTATTGTTATTGGTGGTGGACCCACTGGCGTAGAAATGGCAGGAGCGATCGCGGAAATTGCCACAAAAACTTTAGTAAAAAATTATTCTCAGTTTGATTCGAGAAAATCTAATATTTATTTAATCGAAGGGACGGACAGAGTTTTAAATGCTTTTCATCCTTCTCTTTCAAAAAGGGCCAAAAAAGATTTAGAAAAATTAGGAGTGATTGTAAAATTAAATTCAATGGTTAAAAATATCGATGAAAATGGTGTAACTATCGGCGATGACTTGATATTGGCCAAAAATATTGTTTGGGCCGCAGGTAATAAAGCTAATCCGCTGCTAAAAACACTCGATATAAGTTTAGATAAAATGGGCAGAGTTTTAGTTGAAAGTGATTGCTCGATCAAAAGCAACTCAAATATTTTTGTTATTGGCGATGCTGCTTGTTTTAAAACGAGTAGTGGGTACCTTCCTAGTCTGGCTCCAATTGCCGCTCAACAAGGTAAATATGTGGCAAGGTTGATTGCAAAAAAGTTAACTAAGGAATATCGAAAACCCTTTTTTTACATCAATAAAGGAACCATGGCGACGATAGGGACAAGTAAAGCAGTCTTAGAATTAGGAAATTTTCATTTAAGTGGATTTTTTGCATGGTTAACATGGTCATTAGTTCATTTGCTTTTTTTAGTTCAATTTCGCAATAAGATTTCGATACTTTTTAATTGGATTTATCATTATTTCACTGAACAAAGAGGCGTTCGCCTCATAAAGTGACGATGTTTGAAGGGAGTCAGACACTCTGGTCATTACATTGGTGCCTGGTAGAATTTGATCACAAAACGGTGGCATGACAATGAACAATTACAAAGCTATTTTAAACTCATCCTGTGCCGCTATAGATTCATTTTAATGAGAGATATTACACGTGATTGAACATTGGGAAAATATATTTAATGATTATTTATGCCAACACTTTAATCAACAGATCAATCATGACGATGGCCACAGTCTTGGACATTTACAACGAGTTTGGAAAATGGCCAAAACCATCGCAGAAAGTGAAAAAAATAAAACTCCAGACAATTTAGTGATACTTGCTGCTTGTTACTTTCATGATATTGTCAGTTATCCCAAAAATGATATTAGACGTGCTCAATCATCGCTAGATGCTGCTAAAAAATCAAAACAACTTCTTTTAGAAATGAATTTTCCCGAAGAAAAAATTGATCAAGTATTTCATTGTATTCATGCCCATTCATTTTCGGCCAATATTTCTCCTGAAACCATCGAAGCTAAAATTGTACAAGATGCTGA
This sequence comes from Bacteriovoracaceae bacterium, assembly GCA_044356225.1. GTDB lineage: Bacteria > Bdellovibrionota > Bacteriovoracia > Bacteriovoracales > Bacteriovoracaceae > JBIKWR01. The sequence continues at coordinate 42,314 of JBIKWR010000004.1, forward strand.
TCGGTTAGAAGCTTTAGGAGCGATCGGCTTGGCCAGAGTTTTTTATGTCGCCGGGCAAATGGCCACCAATCTTTTTTCTGGTCTAGATCCTTTTGCTCAAAAGAGAAAGCTAGATGATAAAAAATATGCTTTAGATCATTTTCAAACCAAACTGCTTAGATTGCCAGAAACTATGAAAACCAAAGGTGGGATAACTGAGGCGAATCGTCGAGCTAAAATCTTAAGAGATTATCTTGATCATTTAAGACTAGAATTATAATAATTTTCAACTCTTTCTGATATAATTAAACCGACATTTAAAAACAGAGGTTATATGAAAGTTCCTTTCATTGATATTATCCGCTTTGAAAATGGATTTTATGAAAAAGTATCAGCTCAAACCGCAGAACTGATTAAAAAAGGTTATTTTGTCGGAGGACCAATTGTCGGAGAGTTTGAAAAAAATTTAAAAAATTATACCAAAACAAAATTTGCCCTGGGATGTGCCAACGGTACCGATGCCATACAAGTGGCATTGAGAGCTGCAGGTGTTGAAAAAAATGATAAAGTTTTAATTCCAGATATGACATTTTGGGCGACTTTTGAAGCCGTGGTCAATGTAGGAGCAATTCCTTACACCATAGATGTTAGTCAAGAGACCCTCCATTTAAGCTTAAAACAAGTGGAGGAAGCGATTGAAAAATTCAATCCAAAAGCTTTGATTTTGGTTCATCTCTACGGCTGGGCGGCTCCTGAAACTTTCGAGATAAGAAAACTTTGTCATGATCAGAATGTCATTCTGATTGAAGATTGTGCCCAAGCGATGGGAGTGGAAATCGCAGGCGATAGTTTGCTGGCCGGGGCGACGGTGGCAACCACCAGTTTTTATCCGGCAAAAGTTTTAGGTGCGAGTGGTGATGCAGGGGCGGTATTTACCAATGATGCCCAGATCGCTGATCGTATTTTTAAACTGATTAATCACGGCAGAATTAGTCATTATGAACATGGATTAATAGGATGGAATTCAAGATTAGGTGCTTACGAAGCCAATTTTATGAATGAGGCCTTGACGTTTTTAAATCAAAGACTTGAGAGTCGCAGAAAAGTTTGTGAGTTTTATCGTAAAAAAATAGTCAATCAACATTTAAAATTCGTTTTTCCCAATAAGAGTGTTTTAGAAAATGGGTATTTATCCGTCGCTTTAATGACTCCAACTACCAGACCTGACTTTATTGAATATTTGAAAAAGCACGAAATTGGTTTTGGCACAGTTTATCCCGGAGCGATGAGCGAGCAACCTGGGGCGAAAGAATTTTTAGGTGATAAACTAAGTCAAGGCCATGCTGATTGGATTGCAAAATCAGTCATCAATCTTCCTTGTTTTGCATATATGACTGAAGCTGAAATTAATCACGTCATTCAAGTGGTTAATTTATACCAGCGATAAAATTAAACAAAACTAGAAGACAAAAGTTTCTGGATGCACACACATAGCGAGAAGAATGCGTTTCCATTGTTGATTGGTATCTGTAACTAAAACGCCATTATCATAAATAAGAGACATTAAAGCTTGTACCGGAGCTGAGTTATGACCTGGGTAGGTTTTTCCAGGATAAAAAAGTTGGTATGCGTACTGAATAGACTGTGGTGAAGGAACTGGTATACTCGCTAGACCCATAAAGTTTCTAATTCTCGTTAAAGCATAGGTTCTAGAGTTAACATCGTTAACCACTAATTCACATGTGTTCATAATCCATGCTTCTCTAGTAACAGAAGGGCTAGACCTTGAAGGTAAGGCCATATCATCTTCTCCACTCGGGCATCCTCTTTCAGGATTGTAGGGTTTTAAATTGGGATAAGGCGTTGATCGTGCCCAAGCAGTATCGTATATATTGCAAGGGCCTCCAAAACCATTTGACTGCCACATGGTTTGATAAAAAAGCTTGGTACCAGCTTGAGCAAAATTTTGTGAACCAACATTTTGTTGAGCATTACCAATGATTAAATTCATATTCGCCAAACTCTGACCAAAAATATCTTTAAAAACGGAAAATACATATTCTCGAGTTCCATAGGGAAGTTCAAATTTTCGACTTAAATCCGGATTATTACTTTGAGGAATGACAATAATGGAAGTCACCCAATTTTTGATTTTAAAATAATCTTGAACTGTAAAGGCCAGACCTCTACCAGCTTCCGGCATATCTCCAGGAGGTGTGTGAAATTTTAAATTAGTGACAAGCTTAGAACTGTTTGGCAATGCATTCCCTGCGGGATCAAAAGTTAAAATTCCATTAAAGGCAGCAGGAATACTGGGTGAGATAGGTCTTTGTAAATTGACAATATTATCGATAAATTGCTGTTCAGAAACATTTTGTAAGATAAAGTTGATGCCGTGACATTGAAAACATTCACCTTTGATAAAAGCACTGACTGCTTGTTGATAAAGAGTTTGTTGCACAATTTTTTCTAATGATATTTGTGCTAGTGCTATATTTAAAGCAGCGTCTGTTTGCTGGAAACGAACAATTTTGTTAGGACCTGGTAAACCACTTAACGTAACATCGTATTGATATTGAGAATTGGCACAGGCCAAATTACTAATTGGATTATCAATATCTCCCGAAACATTTATCGGCAAACCAGTCTCGCATTGACCAGATAAAAGCATAGAACTTATGGTCTGTAGTGAAGGAGGCAAATTAATAGTTAAAGCTGGAGCAGTTGTATCTTTGATGAATGAACGATTTAAATTTGTTTGATTAGAAAAATTATCGCTGAGTCTTAAGCTTAAAACATGTGACCCATCTAAGGCGGTATCTTTAAAAGTTACACTAAATTGATATTGGCCATTTGCCGGGCAAGTTACGTTGGGCAAAGAATTATATCCGGTATTCGCTCCACTGGCGCTAGGAAGTGATAAGATCGCCCCAGCTTCACATGTAATCACTAAAGGCAAACTACTCTTTGAGGTTGTTAATGCAGCTGGAGAAATGATTGCAAGAGCCGGAGGAGTTAAGTCAGACGTCACGATGCGATCGATCTGAACGAGGCCACTCGTTAATGATTGAGAAACTCGAATCGTTTTGCTGCCAGAATTGGTAAATGTAATCGCTTGTTGCCATTGTCCAGAAGCAGGACAAGAAAAATTACCAGAATTACCAAGACCATTTAAAACACTGAATTGGAAATTAATATTGGGAACACATGTACCACTTGCCGTAACTCCAGCTCCTAAAATTTGGTTTTGAGCAGGGAAAACGGTAGTGAGAGTATGGTTTACTGGTGGACTATAAAGAAATGAGTATCGAATATTTGTCATCCATCCAGCGGCATCTGATTGAGTTAAGTCGATAAATTTTCTACCAATACTATTAGTTACAGAAACTGGATAAGTGATCTGGGCATTATTAGGACAAACGATAGTTGATGGATTTGTCATTCCTGGGCCACCAATCTGTACATCTCTGCCAATCTCACTACAAGAAAAAGTCATATTAAAAACCGAGTTTACTTGTGAACTGTCAGCGGGAGATATAAGTGTTAAAGTGGGAGCGATTAAATCACTATAAAAATTTCGACTTCTCGCCACCGCACCGATGGGAGTAATTTGCTGGATGGTCACCAAGTTTAATTGGTTGGCATTAGGTAATTGAGCTTGAACATTCGCCACACCATCAGTCGGACATAGTTGGTTATAGGTAGGTAAAATACCGGCAATTTGTAAGGAATAATTGGGGATGCAATGAATATTAATTTGCACTTGTCCTTGATGATAGGTGGCATCTGCTGGAGAAATAAAATAGAGATCAGATAGATTGGGATATTGACGATTAATCGTCATGGATCGATCTTCAAGAATATCACCAGTCACAATTCTTAGAGATAAATTAATTTGCTTAGATCCATTGTTGCCATTTAATACAATGTCATCATTAAACTGATTGTTAACACAATTTATAATTTTGTTTTGAGCAATATCTCCGGAAACATAGAGAACCATATCAGTAAGACAATTTGCGGTAATGGCAACAGGTCCGTCGTAGTTTTGGCCATCTATTGGAGAAACAACGGTAAATGAAAATGGATCATCTGAAAGTCCACTATTCGCACCATTTCCTTCGGAAAAAGTTAAACCTTCATTTTGTAACTGATCATTCCCCGGCAAAGGTAAATTGGGAACACAACCAATAGCAGTGATCATAACTAAAACCATGAAATAAAATTTATTTTTTGTCTTCATAGTTTTGCCTTTATCCATTGCGTGCTTCAGCTAAATGATAAGTAATAACTCCCAATGTTTCATTGATTGTAATTAACGGAGGATTATTAGGAGTTAGATAAGGAAGCCGACATAAATTACAAATGGTGTTTAAATAATTGGCCATATAAAGTGGCCGACCATCAAGCAGTGAATTTCCATTGGGAGTTCGCATGTTTTTTCCTTGCCCCCAAGTTCCTGGGTAAACGTTATCTACGCTTACTTCAATATCGCCAAAAACATTAAATTTGAGCATGCCATTCATAATGATTCCGCAATTGGCTTTTCCTGCGTGCTCCATTTCATTAAGATTAGGCTTTCGGCCCATTTCAGAAGTTATATTGATGACTGTCCAATCAAAAGCATTGATGCCACCAACATAAGTGGTGCTTCTTAAAATCTGTTGTAATTCATAAAGACAGGCACAAAAAGCGCGATAGGTGAGAGTGTGTACCATCCAGCCATTCAGTCGACCTTCAGTATGATTGTCCCAAGCAGAGGTTTGATTATTGACTGAAAATACATTCCCAGTGCGGTTAAAGGTCGAAGAGTTTGTTTGTGAGTTATAAACTCCATTAGTATCAAAAGTGGCCAAGTTTAAAACTCGGTTATACATGGGACCATCAAAATTAATATAGACGTTAGAGCTTAAGGGTTTTCTTTCATTTTGGGCATTCACCACCATGCCTTCAAGTAAAAGTTGAGTGAGCGCAAACTTTTTTGCCAACTCTCTTATTTCTGCTTGATCAAAACAATTTCTTAAATCTGCATCTGCAAGATAATTTTCGCTGCTATAATAAAACTGATTAGATCTTAAATCAGAGCCGCTGGCCTGTTTTGAACGAAATACGCTTTTGTTGCCTGGAACTGTGATAGAGGCAATATTTGGTAACCCTGGAAGAGGTTGATCAAAAAAACCAACAAGATTTTGGTTTTTTGCCTGTCTAATCGATCGATCAATTAAACTTTGATATTTTGTCACATAGTTACTGTAATTATTAATAAATGTCTGAACATTTTGATGAAATAAATCCAGAGCTTGTTGTTGTAAATTTACATTTTTTTGTAATGGGTTTTGAGTTGCAGGAGATTGTGCTAACTCTGCTGTTTGAAAGTTTTTAATTTTAGTTAATTGATCTTGGTTAGAGACAAAATTTTGACCACCCACATTCGCCAGTGTAAATGCTTCAAATAAATTATTAGCATAATTTGATCCACCTACTGAATTAGGGCTTGCTCCAGAATTTGATAAATAAGAGAAAAGTCTTCCCATACTTACAGTAGTCATTAAAGGTGAAAGCGAGCTTCCTTGATAAGCAGATGAAACATCATCGTGAATTCCTTGTAAGCTTACTCCGTTTTCAATCGGCGCTTGTGCCCGATCCCAATTATCTTCATGACCATCTTCATTTGGCGATGGATTTTGTAAGCCTCTAAAGATAACGGCATTTTTTAAAACTTCAGACATTGGTGCAAAGCCACCATTGGCGGTAGGAATTGTAAATGTAAACATCCACGGCATGTAGATAGTTTTTCCATAATGAGTAACCGGAGTAACTTCATAAGACATGTTATAAGTTGCTAAACCTTGAGCATCTAACTGAAGAGAGTCAAGTTTGGTAACGAGGGCCGGATTACCCATAAACTGATCTTGAGGACCACGCGGTCTTAAAGTATTAAAACAATAAAAACTCGCAGCTCCCCATTGTTTAAAAATCGTTACTAAATTTCTTGGCATATTTAAATCACTTGCATGAGCATTAGCGATGCAACCATCCAAAAGTGAATTAAGAAGTTTTAATAAAAATTCATCACCATTGGCGAGTGATTGCAATCCTAAGCCGGAAGCAGAAAGGGCTTTGAGAAGCTTACGTCTGGAAAGTTTTTTATTTTTCATTATAAACCACCTTCCCCGTAGAACTTATCTTTAAAGTAAGGAGAATTAAAAATCACTTTAATCATTTCTTGCAATCCTTGGTCTCTTAACACAGGCATCAATGTATCAGTGACAAAGTTTCGATGTTCAATTTCTTTAGCGTTGAGGAGTGTGTATTGAGGACTTCCGATATCATCGAGACTAATTTTAATTCCGGTAAAGAGTTTAAAATACTTTGCTGATAAACAAGCATGGGCATCAGCCGAAGCTCCTAGAAACTCCCCTAAATCTGTTAAGTCATTTCCACTATAAGTGACTAAATCACCATTATAGCTTCTAAAGTAAAGTTTTCCAAAAGCAGGTTGTAGATGAAAGTTGTTTGCGGGTTTTAGTGGATCGATTGGATCGAGGCCAGCACTAGTTGGTGATTCAGCATAAACCGTAAAAAAGGGATGAAGGTGATCCGAATGAAATTTCCCAACACCAACTCCGCGAAGTTTTCTAAAAAATCCGGCCAATGGATCCATCGTGGCGTGACATGCAGAGCAACTTTCAATTTTTCGAAATGGTTGGTCGTAAGCGCCAGAGGCATTCGGATTGTAAAATCCCGCCGCAGCAGCATCACCGGGTCTTAATACTGGAAGATCACGACAGAAGAATTTTTCAAAGATATTTTTACTCAATCTTCGATGAGTGACCATTCCTCCATTGGATGGACCACCCAAGTGAGCTGCATGCCACATTAAATAAGATGAGCTGCCTAAAACACCAGCGCCAAAAATTTGGTTTATTGGGTAATCGGCTTGGTTAACTCCACCTCTGATATAAGGGACTAAGTTTTGTCTTGCAGGACCAATTCCTATAAGTTTGCCAGCCTCAACTAGATCAGGAGACTGGTTGGCAGGAAACCATTCTTGAAGATTATTAGCTTGATCATAATATTCCCATGACTTATTTGCAGTAAACATATCAAAATTATGGTGGTTATAATAAAGATGGCGAGGCTCTAAGTTATCCCGAATTGCATCGACAGGTTCAGTCATATTATAAAGCATGCGAAAATTCATTCCTTGAGTAAAAAGAACTTTTGAAAAATAAAGTCCAATATTGCTATCAAGTAAATCCACTGTCCAAGCACCACAGTCTGGAAAACACTTCCATGCTTGAAACCATGATTGAAATTCTTTCGTCATGGTTTCTAATATTTGAATAGTTTCTGGATTTTGATTAATCAAATAACCACTTCCTGGTGCGATCGATGCCGAATTGAGCAAGGCCATACAGGCATCAGTTGCACCCATTGTTCCACCTTTAACCGCTAATAAAAGTGCATGATTAATGGGAACACGTCTTTGAGTCATAAAGGCATAACAACGTCTAAAAACTTGTTCGGGATTTAATGGCTCTGCCTTAACACCTGAAGGAAGTAAAATGATAAAGTTGATCAATATAGTGAGGCAGATAACGAGTTTCTTCATATGTATATATTAAAAAACATTGGCTTTATTGCGCTTTTATTTTTGATATAACTGTCATTGTGAACTGTGAACAAAGATCTAGAATAGTTGTTCCTAGATTTTGAGATTTTTGCCATAATCCCACTGTGTCTAATTGTTGCTAAGGGGAGTGCCAAATATGTTAAAGTCTCAAAAATTGCTACCAACAAAATTTATTTTTTTCAGTTACTTTTTGTTGTTTCTATTTTCATTGAATATCGATGGACAAGCATGTGAAAAAGTTAGGGCCGCTTTTGATATTGGAAGTGGAACAACTAAGTTAAAAATATATAAAGTAGATACTTGTAAAAATAAAATCATAGAACAGATTCGCAGTAATGAAGGAAAAATTTGTGAAAAAGATGAAAAAATATCTTTCAAAGAAGATTTAAATGAATCAAAGGTTTTATCAAAAAAAATTATTAAACAAGCGCAAAAAATACTTAATGAGCTAAAATCAAATGCGATAAAATGCGGAGCCGAGCAATTTTCCGGCGTGGCAACTTCAGTTTTTAGACAAGCCGTAAATGGGGCAGAGGTGGTTAAATCTTTAGAAAAATCCGGAGTTAAGGTTTCAATAATTTCGCAAAATGAAGAAGCCATTTTAGGATTTAATGGTGCGATTAATAAATTAAATCTTGTGAGTCAACAAAAAATATGTGTTTGGGATATTGGTGGCTCCAGCATGCAAATTGTCTGTTCAAAAGATCCATCGGTAAAAATTGACGAAAACAATATTTACATGAGTGATTTTGCTTCGATTCCTTTTAAAAATATAATCTTTAAAACACAGAATAAAAAAGGGCCATCACCAAATCCAGTTTCCTTAGAGGACTATTTAAGTGCCACTAAGAACACCATAGAAGAAGCAAAAATGATTAGTGTAAAATTAGGGAAGGACTTATCAGAATATCAATTTTATGGAATTGGAGGAGTGCATTTTTATGCAATTTCAGAATTATTGAAGAAATCCATTTATACTCAGGATGATTTATCCTCTGCCATAACAGAAAGACTTAATAAAAATGATCAAGAGCTAGGTGGCGGTGAATATGTTGATACGATGGTTTCAAATTTAATACTCGTGAATGGTTTAATGAAAAATTTAAAAATAAATAAAATTAATGCACTTAAAATAAACTTAACAGAAGGTTTGGCAGTCTCGAATTTATACTGGTAGCAAGTCTTTATTAGTTAGTTATAAAACTTTGAAAAAAGTTATAACTATTGATCATTAAGTTTTTTAGACTTGATAAAAACTGCTCTCCGGTAATTTTTTCTGCAAGCTTTTTAGGTAAAAGTACTTCAGGTGTGGCTTCTGTCGATAATTCTTGGTTATTCCATGTTTCCCAAAATAAACAATCATGCGCCTTAGAAGCTTCATGATTAAAAATTTGTAGTTGGAACTCTCTAAAACCACCGAGCATGGTCATATTGTCTTTATTGGCAGAACCAGAAATTAAAACTGGTGTTCGATCTTTTGTGATAGATTGACCTTGCTGACAAACATAGTGCATTTCATTTTCTAGAACGCCATCGATGGAAAGTCCTTTTAGATGAAATTCAGGAGACAATACCGCACTAAAACCTTCATTATTTTTTTCAGCAGCATCCATAAGGGCCGAACGTGTTATCCTTGTGATCGTTTTCCACTTAATCTGAGCAGGGTTCTCGCCATAAGTGAGGTCGTTGATATAGATACTGTTGGGAATGTGAGCAAACTCTTTCACTGTGCCTGGTTCTACTCGAGGATCTGTGAGCGAGGCCAATGTAACAAAAATTTTAACGCCTTTTTTTCTGGCTTCATTTAAAGCAATGATAATTTTTTTATCATAAAGAAACTGGTCTTTTATGAGTATTTGTTTTTTAGCACTTAAAATTGTTTGAATGTTTTGTTCTAAACAAGAACGAATAACCCCATTAACATTATTTTCTCCGACTCCCAATAAGTCTGAACCAACTTTTTTAGCAAGAATTTTTTTGGGAGCAGATAAATTTCTATTTAAAATATCTAGTGGGGAAAGGATATTGCGAATTTTCAGAGTCAAATTATTTAACTTATTTTTTTCAACTTCCGAATTTTCCGAGTTGTTTAACTTAATCATCTGATCGATATAATCAATGTTATTAAACTGATGGGAATAAGTGGGAATTCTTAATGCTGCATCTAAATCCCAATAATATGAATCTAAGATCACTTTGACAGCGGGCCCTTGAACCATCGCCATTTCGTCATAAGCAACAGCGCCTGATGAATCAGTAAAGTTTTTTGATCCAACAAAAGCCGTACCATCATCTGAATTTCCATCGATAACAAAAACTTTTGAATGATCACTTTTGGCCTTAGGAAATGATCCGGCCATTGAACTAAGAGTGGCCAAGGGATTTTCTTGCATGGTGAGTTCTTTCAACAATTGATCATCGACCAATAAATCGAAAAAATCAGGAAGAGACGTTCGTTTTAGAAAGATATTTGGTGAGAGGACTATCATGTTGGGATGATGATAAGAATAACCGCGAAGAAAGTTAAAAACTGGTACTAATTCTTTTTTATAACCAAGTGGATTTTCTTGATCATTTAATACGAATACTTTGATTCCTTCGTTGGCCTTTTTAATTAAAAGTTTTGAAAGGGAAACACCTATGGCGCCTCCAAGAA
>JBIKWR010000206.1:0-4591 GCA_044356225.1 Bacteriovoracaceae bacterium
AATTGGCGCCAAACTAGATTGGATGGGACGAGTCGCCAAAATTGTAGGTAATCGCATTTATATTAATGCTGGCAGAGAAAGTGGCTTAAATATTGGCGATATTTTAAAAATCATGACCGAAGGTGAAGAAATTTTTGATCCAGAAACAGGAGCGATGATTGGAATGGCCCAAGGTGAAGTGAAAGGGACCATTGAAATAATTGATTATTTGGGGCCTGATACCACCATCGCCATATTGCATTCAGGTGGTTCAGTGGTGGAAGGTGATTACGTCAAACTGTATTAGCTTATTTTTTATTCAATAGGTTTAAATTGGATCTTTATTCATTTTTTAAAACATTGGCTTTTAAGTGCGACCCAGAGTTGGTGCATGAAAAAACTTTAAAACTATTTGCTCATGCTCCTTGGCTTGCGAATTTTTTTAACCAGGCTTCGATCGATAATAAATTTGCAGTTTCCTCCCATCACTTTAAAGTCAGTTTCCCGATTGGTTTGGCAGCAGGGTTAGATAAAAATGCGATTGCCCTAGATTTTTTTTCGCGTCTTTATTTTGGTTTTATCGAAGTTGGAACAGTGACTCCTTTTCCTCAACCGGGGAACAGTAAACCACGTTTATTTCGCTATCCTCTTGAAGAAAATATCAGGAATCGAATGGGTTTTAATAATGATGGCATGGCGCAATTGGTTCTTAATTTAAAAAAAAATAAGTTAACCAAACCGATTGGAATAAATTTAGGTAAAAATAAAAACACTACAGAAGATAAGGCGATCGACGATTATATTGTCTTGGCCAAAACCCTACAGATGTTTGCTGATTATTTAGTGATCAATATATCCAGCCCCAACACCCCTGGACTTAGAAATTTACAAAGTCCATCTTTTGTTTCGGATTTTTTGACAGAATACAAAAAATTAAATTTGTCCAAACCATTGTTTATTAAAATTTCACCAGATATGTCTGATGAGCATTTAAATGAAACCATCAAAACCATTGTTGATTATGGAGCACAAGGTATATTGGCCACCAATACAACGATCATTTCTGCATACGGCGAAGGTGGAATGAGTGGGAAAATACTTTTAGATAAGGCCACTCGGGTGAGAAACCATTGTTTAAACTTAACCAAGGGTGTGATGAATTTTGAGGTGATTGGAATTGGGGGTATCAGTAAGACTCGACATCTTTTAGATTTTTGGATGGCCGGTGGAAAACTAGCGCAAATATACTCCTCGTTTATTTTTCACGGCCCCAAAATTTTAAGCAATATTAAAAATGATTTAGAACATTTATTAAAAATTAATCAAGTAAATAATTTGAATGAGTTTATTAAAAATATTCATCACTTAGACTTATCTTCTCTTAAGTAATTTATTCTGCGATCGAGCAAAATCTATCTTTTCAATTAACAATAATTATCAGCGATATTAGTTTTATATGAAAAAACTAATGAATTTATTGATTATTACGGTGATGATGTTACTCAATAGCAAATTGAGTTGGGCCTATACTTCACAAGAAATCGCGGCCATGCAAACTCGATTCTACATTTACTTTCCTCAATACTCCAAACTTGATGAGCATAAAAAAAATGATGCTTGGTTGGAGCATATAAGAAAATATAGCCCCGATATATATAAGATAGAAGAAAAACGTATCGCCGCTGTAAAAATGGAAAAAAATCGTCTCGCAAAAATTAAAACGGCAAAAGCAAAAGTTTCTCAGGAAAGTAAAAAAATAAGAGTTCATTCCATTTTAAAATCTGAAAAGTTTTCAAACCCAAAAATCGTAATCCATAGTACGCCTCCAGGGAGCAAACCGTTGAGAGTCATCGAGAATTTTGAAAATAGAAATTTTGATAAAAAGCTGCTCTTTAGCGCTCAAATTCCAGAAGCGAATTTACCCTTAGGATCAGAAAGTTACATCAGTTTCCTGATCAAAATGAAAAGCAAATGGAAAAATTGGCCAAATGAATTTGAGAAATTTATCGCCAACCCTGAATATGTGCCAAACTTAAGCTCGGAAGAATTTTTGGCCCTTAAAAATGAACTTCGGTATTATCAGATATTAGAATCTGAACTAACTCTTTTTAATCTCGTGCAACACCAAAGAAAACTTATTCAAGTGGCCAAAGGTGAAAAAGTTACTGGACCAGATGTCTTTCAAAAAGAATTAGGAAAGATAAAATCAGGTATGTTAAATCCGTGTGATTTTCCTTATTGCGTTGGGCATTCGTCGGATAAACATGAATGTCAAAATCAAGAAAATTTGTGTGCTTTACCAGCTTGTATGGGACACGAGGATGAGGATGATAGTTGTCGAGTGGTTAGTTGTCATGGGAGAGAAAAAAATATTGTCGATTATCTTGATGTCATAAAATTAGTGACTCATCCAATTGAACATTGGAATTCCCATATCCCATGCCAAGGTCATGGTGGTTATAATGATGTATGCAGCCGAGGAAACATACCAGTTTCACTCTTGGTATCGGCTTTACCCTATGTGGGATTTGTCGCCGGCTCATTAGTTTATTATTATGGGCCTCAATATGCCGAAGGTCATCCTCTTTCTTGCTCCTGTCCCGATGTTCATTGTGTAGCGAATAGACACGAAGAGAAAAATTACCAGCAGCAAATATTAGGTCATATTGCAAAAATTAAAAAAACTTGTCATGGCACGTTTGATGATGCCAGTGAAAAATTGCAGATAGCAGTTAATCAAGATTCACGAAACCTTGAAAATTCCAAAATAGATCACGCTCAAAATATACCTGCTTCACGATCCAGTGGAATTAAATAAAAAGTCTCAATATTTGAGACTTTGGTATTTTTTATCTGCTAATTTTCCCCTTAGAATCTGAAATACTATGATCAATCAATTTAACCCAAGGTGGACGTTATGAGAAAAAATGGTTTTACTTTGATTGAACTCATGGTGTGCGTGGCGATTTTTGGAATTCTTTCAAGTGTCAGTATTCCCCTTTTTAAAAAATATCAAGTAAAGGCGCGAGCTTCAGAAGGGAAAATGTTATTATCTGCCATCGCGAAAGTTGAAAAAATTGTTTACGCGGAATATGGGATTTATGCCACTTGCCTTAGTACCATGGGTTATAAAACCCCACCTTCATATTTTTTCTCCCATGGATTTGGTCTCCCTAATCCTTTTGAAGCGCTTAATATTTCAGATAATTGTGCGTTGGAAGGAGATCCCTTTTTTGGTGGAACTAAATGGATCGCTCCGGCCAATAGTGCTCCTACCACAGTACAAATTGGAAATGCTGGATTATTTACGGCCACTGGTCAAACTTTTCAAGCGGTCGCCGTCGGAAATATTGGCACAACAGTGAGTCTAAGTTTTGCTCCTTCATTATTCTCCTCTGCTTATGCCTCGAATTTGTCAGGCGGAGGTGGTAGTAAAAACAATTCATCAATCACCATTTATTTTAATGGTTTCACCATTACGGAATCCGGAGTCTTAAACAACTACGATGGCTCTTACATGTTAATAACTGGCGGCGGAACTGATGATCCAATCCAAAAAAACTAATGGATTATACCAGCACCGGAATTTAAAAGCTGATAGTCTCAATTATTAACAATTCTCAATTTTAAAGATTATTTAATCTCGCCAATTATCGCCATATTTTTTCACTAAAAATGTTTTAAACTTTTTGTATGTTAAACATCTTTAAGGGGATAATGATGAAAAATCAAAGCGGTAATCAGAACATGGGATTTACTTTAATCGAGTTGATGGTTTGTGTGGCGGTGGTGGGGATCCTTTCATCTGTGTCAGTGCCACTATTTAAAAACTATCAAATTAAGGCAAGGTCTTCTGAGGGTAAACTGCTATTATCTTCCATTCATAAAGCAGAGCAATCTTTTTATAGTGAGTATGGATTTTATGCTACTTGTTTAGATTTCATGGGCCATAATCCTGGTCAGTCATATTATTTTTCTCATGGATTTAGCGAAGCTAATCTATTGTATCCAGGAGTCTTACAAATCATGCCATGTGCTTCTTCAACTAACTCTTTTTATCCAGGAACTAAATGGGTTTCTCCAGCGACTTCCTCTCCTACTGCAGATAATATTGGCCCAGCTTTTACAGTCCCAGGTTTTTCTCAAACTTATCGAGCAGTCGCCGTAGGTAATATTGGAAATGAAGTAACAATTATTACTTGGTCAAATCCTTTAGTCTCTTCCGCTTTCGCCCAATCATATACAGATGATGGATCTAATACCATCATCCTCTATACCTTAAATTATTCACCAACGGCATTTGAGTCAAATGAAACAGGCTTAATCCAAAATACAGTTTTGCCATACGAGGTAGATATAAAGGATGAAAATGGGGAAACTAAAACTCCTAATCCGCCTAAAATTTAGAATAAATAAGCGGATCGGTTAATCCTGCTTGTAAAAAACCTCGAAGTCTTAGCGCGCAGGAATCGCATTCGCCGCAAGCTTGGTCTTCACGTTTATAACAAGACCAAGTTTTTTCCAAGGGTGCCTTAAGTTCGAGAGCTTTAAGCACAATATCTTTTTTAGACATGGTAATCACTGGCGTGATGATTTGGCAGTTACCTTGGGT
>JBIKWR010000056.1:0-15684 GCA_044356225.1 Bacteriovoracaceae bacterium
TTTATTTTAAGCAGTTTAGACATGCGGCCTTATCGTATAAAATTAAAATTTATTGATAAAAATATAAAAACTATTTTATCAAGTATTAAAAAGGTAAAGATAACTAAACAAGATTGGTCATAAATATTTTTCTGACGAAGATTTAACAGCTAAACTAATAATTTTTTTCAATTATTTTTTTATAAACTATTGCACCTTTAACTGAGTTAAATGCTAAATATCCACTCAAACAATATTTCTTAAAATTTCTAATTTATTAAAAAACAATCCCGATAAACAGCTAAGTTTAACAATGTTTTTTGGAATTCATATATGTCATTTAATGATCAAGAGTATGCAGAGTTCAAAATAGAAGCGATCGAGCTTTTGGAAGTTGCGGAAAAGAGTTTACTGACTCTCAGTGAAGATGAAACTCATGAAAACTATAAACAATTGTTTGATACGATTTTTCGCAGTTTTCATAATTTGAAAGGTGCCGCCGGTATGATGGAATTGCTCGATCTGCAAGCGCATACTCACGGACTAGAAAATATGCTCATGACATTTAAAGAAAAAAATCGAATTCCAGAATCGCATATCAATTTTTTTCTACGCGGGATTGATGCTGCTAAATTAATTTTAGATGGTGAAAAAGTAGTTTTTGATGTCAATCGTGTTGATGATCAAGAGGCCATCACTCCTTTGAGGGCAGCGCCGTTGATTCTCAACACCGAAAACGCCAATAAAAGTTCCAATAATAGTGCCAATGATGGCCTCTTATCAGGAGGAGTGACCCCTGAGTTGCGTCAGGAGTTTGTGTTAGAAGCAGAAGACATTATTGAAAGAGTTAGTCGAAATTTACAGATGATTGAGCCGGAAAATCATCATCAACCGGTTCAACAGAAGTTACATCAAGAAATTATCAATGAAGTTTATCGCGATGTTCATTCATTAAAAGGCTCGGCTTTTTTATGCTCATATGTATCCATGGGAGAAATTGCCCACTTGATGGAAACAGGACTTGAACAAGTTCGTACTGGTCAACTTTTTGCTCATGAATTTTTAATCAGTTCTTTGTTTAAGGGAATCAAAATTATAGAAACATTTTTGTTAAAAATTAAATCTGACCAATCCATGGATCATTTAAATCCAGTCATACCTGTTTTTAAAAAATTATTAGATAAAGCATGTCAAACGACTCAAGGGCCTGCGAGCTCTTTGGCCAATCCAACGCCAGAGAAAAAAGTTGATTTACCGACCACCCAAGATCTTAATCATAAGGATCCATCCATGTCCCTTCCCGATCACTCAGATATTAAGACACCGCCCATCACTAAAGATCTTCAGCATCATAATAATAAAGACCACAAGGAACACAAAGACGCTTCCGACGCCAACGCCTCCATCCGAGTTCCTGTCTCCTTACTCGACAACCTCATGGCCCTAATGGGTGAAATGGTTCTCGTCAGAAACCAAGTTCTGCAATATTCAAATAAATCGGATGATCAAGAATTCCTCAGTATGAGCAAAAGACTGAATGTCGTCACTAGCGAAATTCAGGGCGAAATGATGCGAACTCGAATGCAGCCGATTGGAAATGTTTTAACTAAATTTAGTCGCGTGGTGCGAGATCTATCATTAGAATTGAAAAAAAGTATAAATTTACAATTGGTAGGTGTCGAAACAGAACTCGATAAATCATTATTAGAAGCGATCAAAGATCCACTCACGCATATCGTACGTAATTCCTGTGATCATGGCATTGAAACACCTGAGATCAGAAAACAAGCAGGAAAATCAGAGTCGGGTAGTATAAAAATTCACGCCTTTCATGAGGGTGGTCAAGTAGTCATTGAGATTAGCGACGATGGAAAAGGTCTTTCACGCGAAATACTCTTAAAAAAAGGAATTGAAAAAGGACTGATAACATCTGCTCAAGAAAGTACGATGACGGAAAGAGATATTTTTCATCTTATTTTTGCTCCCGGATTTTCCACTGCTGCCAAGGTTACCAATGTTTCAGGCAGAGGTGTTGGAATGGATGTGGTCAGAACTAATATTGAAAAAATTGGTGGAACAGTAGAGTTAGATAGTCATTTTGGTCATGGGACAACCATAAAATTAAAAATACCGTTAACATTGGCGATCGTTCCAGCGCTGATTGTAAAATGTGGAGATGGGACATTTGCCATACCCCAAGTGAAACTAGAGGAGTTGGTCAGAGTCGATCAAACTCATCATGATCAAAAAGTTGAAAAACTGCATGGAGCTGTGGTTTATAAATTAAGAGGACAAATTCTCCCCCTGGTCGATTTAAATGAACTCCTAAAAACAGGTAGAAAAACAAATTATGAAAATGGAATTTTGACGATTGCTATCGTCAATGCCGAACGCCAGTCATTTGGTCTGATCATCGATGAAATTCAAGATACCGCAGATATCGTCGTTAAACCATTAAATCGATTATTAAAATCCTTACAAATATTTTCTGGCGCAACCATTTTAGGAGATGGCTCAGTGGCCCTTATTTTTGATGTGATGGGAGTTGCAAAATTGGCGCAGATAACTAATGACCGCCGAGAAAAAAATACCCTGGATGATACCAAAATTGTCGATAAATCATTTCAGTTAGAATGCCAAGATTACTTAATCGTAAGGCTCAATAGTGAAACGAAATATGCCATTGTTTTAGGTTATGTGCATCGCTTAGAAGAATTTAAAAAATCCCAGATTGAGTTATCAGGGCAAAGGCCCATCATACGTTATCGTGATATCATTCTTCCTCTGCTGGATGTGAATGAACTGATGGGATTTAAGTCTGATACCAATGTTTCAAGTTTGGCCAATGCCGAGGAAAATGTGGCCGTAGTCGTAATTAAAAAAGCGGGTCTGCTTTATGGACTCAAAGTGAATGAAATTTTAGACACACTTTCTACTTCCATCGAACTAGATTCAACCCATACTAACCATCTAGGAATTTTTGGCAATCTTAATTTACCCGAAGAATTAGTGGTGGTGATTGATCCGTTTGCCCTAATTGAACACGCTTATCCACCAGAAAAAAATAATCAACCGGTGTTCCACTTTCATCCACAGGTCTCTCCCGACTTAAAAAAAGAAGTTGAGAAAACTTCTCCATCAGCAACCTTATCGCTAATGAAAGCGACAACAGACCAAGTGTTACAAGTGCTTTTAGTAGAAGATACGGTCTTTTTTCGTAAGGCGATTCAAAAAGTATTAACAGGTATGGGGTATGAAGTGACCACCGCCGCCGATGGAAAAGAAGCGATGGATTTATTAAATAAAGGTCATCAAGTTTTTGATATTATTTTATCCGATATAGAAATGCCACGCATGAATGGTTTTGAGTTGGCCAAAGCGATTCGCTCAAATCAGCAATTTAAAAATATTCCGCTCTTAGCGATTAGTTCCAGGGCAGACAAGGATTCATTGATGGCCGGAAAACAAGCAGGATTTGACGACTATATTGAAAAACTTAAAGCACCCATCTTACTCAATACGATCTCTCATTTGTTAGATAAAAAAAGGACGGCGGTATGAGTGCCTTGATAAAACGCGAACAATTGACCACGTTTTCCATCGATGGAGATTTATTTGGAATCGCAGTGATGAAAGTACAAGAAGTGGCCAAAATGCCACGAGTTTTTCCCGTTCCATTATCGCCTAGTTTTGTTCAAGGTTTAGTCAATCTACGAGGACAAATTGCTACCGCACTGGGATTAAGAGAGCTCTTTAGCCGCACCAGTGAAAAACCCCAACACTTAATGTCGGTGGTTTGCAAAATTGAAGGCCAATTGATTTCATTGATAGTTGATACTATTGGTGATGTTTTAGAAGTGGAAGAAAGTAATTTTGAACTTCCGCCAGACACTATCCCCGCAAAAGTGAGGCAGTATTTAAAAGGAATCTATAAAATCAATGGTCAACTTTTAAGCGTTTTAGACTTAGAGAAATTAGCGATGGAGTTATCACCTCAAAGTGAAAATAGTAAATAATAAAATATAAAAAATCTCAAAAAGGAGTTTATCAATGAATCAAGCAGCTAAAAAAGACCAACAGGTTTACAACATGAATGAAAGTAATCAGAACGGTCATTATAATAAAAATACAGATAATAATCAGCAAGATTTAATTTCTGCGATTAACCGTTCGCAGGCCGTGATTGAATTTAATTTAGATGGAACCATCATCCATGCGAATGAAAATTTTCTTAGCACTTTAGGGTATTCACTAAACGAGATTCAAGGCAAACATCATCGCATGTTTTGCGATCCCGATTATGTCGCCAGTGACGACTACCATAATTTGTGGTCAAAACTTAAAAGAGGTGAATTTGAATCAGGAGAATATAAAAGATTCGCCAAGTCGGGCAAAGAAAAATGGATCGTCGCCTCTTATAATCCGGTTTTTGGTGCCGATGGTAAACCTTACAAAGTGATAAAATTTGCCACCGATATCACCACCTCTAAAACCGAGCTGCAAGTGAGAACTGATATCATGAATATGACCAGTATTGTTTCGGAGGCCAACCTTAAAGGCGATATTCTTAATATCAATGATAAATTTGTAGAAGTTTCCAAATACAGCAAAGATGAATTAATCGGCCGCCCCCATAACACCACTAGACACCCAGATATGCCCAAAGAAGTTTTTAAAGAAATGTGGTCGACCATCGGTCGAGGAAAAATCTTTCGTGGAGTGGTGAAAAATCGGGCGAAAGATGGAACTCCTTATTATGTGGATGCGGTGATTGCACCAATTTTAGGTGAAAATGGCAAACCGAAAAAATATTTAGGTGTTCGCTATGATATTACGGCAATGGAAACTGAACGCCAGAATATGAAGGGAATTTTTAATGCGATTGATAGTGCTTTTGCCTATATTGAATTTGATACCGAAGGGCATGTACTTAAATGTAATAAAAATTTTCAATCGGCGATGGGCCATAATGAAGAAGGAATCAAAGGAAAACATCATCGTCTTTTTTGCGATTCTAATTACACCAAGTCTGCGGAGTACTCACAATTTTGGCCAGAACTAAAAGCTGGTCAAAGTAAAGCTGGCATTTTTAAAAGGGTCACGGCAACTGGTAAAGAGATCTGGTTACAGGCAGTCTATTCTCCGGTGAAAGATGAAGTAGGAAGAGTGGTAAAAGTTATAAAAATTGCCAGTGATGTATCCGAGCAACAAAATATGATTATCTCGATTCAAGAAACCGCCCAGACCTTGGCCTCGGCTTCTGCAGAATTGACTGCCACCGCTACTGAAATGTCCTCCGCCGCTAGTACCACCAGCAAAGAATCGGCTTCAGCGGCTGTTGCGGCCGAAGAAGTTTCTGCCGGAGTGCAAACTGTGGCAACCAATATGGAAGAAATGGTCGCCTCGATCAAAGAAATTGGACGATCCACGAGCGAGTCCGCCTTGATGGCCAAAACCACCTTAACCAAAGCACAAGAGTCCAATGCGATTGTTACGAAATTAGGTGTAAGCAGCAAAGAAATTGGTGATGTGATAAAAGTGATTAGCTCTATCGCTCAACAAACAAATCTTTTGGCCTTAAATGCCACGATTGAAGCGGCACGAGCAGGGGAAGCTGGAAAAGGATTTGCGGTAGTGGCGAATGAAGTCAAAGAACTCGCCAAGCAAACAGCTAAAGCGACCGATGATATCACTAATAAAATTGGAGCGATTCAAACCGATACCAATGGTGCGATGACTGCGATTTCCGGAATTTCTGAAGCCGTTGATAAACTCAATGGCCTATCGGGAGTGATTGCCACCGCCGTAGAAGAGCAAACCGCCACCACCAATGAGATTTCGCGAGTGATGATTGAATCTAAAAAAGGGGTGGAGAGCATAACCGGAACGATCAAAGTTGTTTCAGAAGCTGCTAATGCTAATAATGCGAGTTCAAATCAAACCCTGATTGCCTCAAAAGAGTTGGCGCAATTAGCAGAAAAGCTTTCGGCACTTGTAGCAAAAAGTAATAAAAACTAATAATAACGTAAAAAAGTGAATGTGAAAAAAAAAATCCAAGTCCTCATTGCCGACGATTCTGTGGTCTATCGATCACAGATTCGCTCGGCGATCTCATCAGAAGATTGGCTTGAAGTCATCGGCTCAGTATCTAACGGACGACTAGCGATAGAGCGGATGAAGTGCCAATTTCCTGACCTGCTCATTCTCGATATGGAGATGCCCGAGCTGAATGGATTGCAAACGTTACAAGAAATGCAAAAAAATAATTTAAAATGTCCGACCATCGTCTTTTCGTCGATTACCAAATTAGCGGCGGAGAGAACCATGGAGGCCTTGCGCTTAGGAGCGATTGATTATATTGATAAACCAGGAGCACCCACTCAAAATTTAGATCACCCAGGTGATGACCAAAGTGCTACGGTGACTGATCCCGCCCTTAAAATAAAACATAAATTACTCCCAAAAATTGAAGCGATTTTTCTCCATAAGCTACGAGAAAAAATAAAAACCTCACCACATAGTCTTGAACCTGGTGTGCCTCAAGCAAAAGTATCCATAGAAAAATTTAATCCCCAAATTGTCATCATCGGATCTTCAACTGGAGGTCCCACCGTTTTGGAAAACATCTTTTCAGAGTTAAAACATGAAGTCAGTTGTCCTATTGTTATAGCTCAGCATATGCCTCCCATTTTTACCACCTCCTTTGCGGAACGTTTGGCCAAGATCAGTGGATTGGTGGCCAAAGAGGCAAGTCATAATGAAGTATTGAAAAATAATACTCTTTATCTTGCTCCCGGCGACTATCACTTAACAGTGGTAAAAGAAAAAGATTTATTAATCGCTAAATTAGATCAGACCCAAAAAATAAATTCTGTCAGACCTGCCGTCGATCCGCTCTTTTCATCAGTCGCCAAAATATTTGGTCCTGACTGTTTGGCGATTGTTTTAACTGGAATGGGTGAAGATGGTAAAGTAGGTGCACAAGCGGTCAAAAAAGCGGGTGGCGTAGTTTTGATTCAAAATAGTGAAAGCTGTGTGGTTTTTGGAATGCCGGGTGCGGTTATGAACTGTGGAGCTTATGATAAAATTCTCACGCCCTCTGAAATTGTGCAATTTTTAGTGAATAAAGTTGGCCTAAAAACCAAAGATTCAATTCTAAAAATTAAAACAGGATAAAAAATAGTATGAATCAAGTGAGTCTTAATTTAGATATCCTAAAATACTTTGCCCAGTATATCGAAAAGGAATTAGGGATTGTTTATAGTGAGCATAATTATTTCCAACTGCAAAATAGACTAGAAGAAATTTCCAAGGCCTTATCCTTTAGTGATCCAATGGTCTTGATGAAAACAGTTGAAAAAAGTTTATTAATGAATAATCTCGATCCTCATATAAAAAACCTTATTTTAGATACTGCCACCAATAATGAAACGTCTTTTTTTCGAGACCCTACTTCTTATAATGCCTTTGAAGAAACTATTCTTAAAAATTGGAAAAAATTGGTTAAACCTGGTGAAAAATTACGAATTTGGTCGGCCGCCAGCTCTTCCGGTCAAGAGGCCCTTTCTTTAGCGATGAAAATTATGGAGTTTAATGACATCAATAAATCAGATATTGATTTTTCCATTTTCGGTTCAGACATCTGTGATCGAATTTTAGCACGGGCGCAAACAGGAACCTATGGATCAATGGACATAAAACGTGGTCTCACTGATGAGTTAAAGAAAAAATATTTTGATGAGATTTCGTCTACTACCGGTATCGATAAAATACTTTGGAAGGCGAAAGCAAATCTGGTAAAAAATATTCAGTATCAAAAGGTCAATCTAAAGTCTGATTTTTACCATGCGCAAAAGTTCCACGTAATTTATTGTCGCAATGTCTTGATCTATCAAACGATTGATTCCAAAAAGAAAATCATCGAAAGACTTGCGGAGTTTTTGATGCCACAAGGATATTTAGTCTTAGGTGCTGGCGAAAGCTTGATGGGAGTTTCGACCAATTTTCAACAGATTAATTCATGTCAATCAATTCTCTATCAAAAGAAGTAGTTCACAGAGTTTGACACCATCAAATACAATAAAAAAATTTCAATTGTATGGTCAATTATCATTTTTTCTCTATCCTCAATTATGAAACAATATTTTCGCATTTCCAGGATGATAAAAAAATGAAAAATCAATTACCGTTAGTGAGCTTATTTTTTATAATGAATCTTTTTATCGCCAACTTGTATGCTGCTGAATCGGTAGAATGTTTTCAAGATAATCGTCAATCGGAAGGACCATTAATCACTGTATTGCTAAAAAAAACCAGCAAAGGTCATACCTTAATGGAAACCGCAAAATTTTTTGATTCCAGTCTAGATACTAAAATTGTTTTGGTTTCAGATTTACAATGCTCTTTAAAGGGAATCACCGGTGAGTGTCATAAAAATCAAAAAGTAGGGAAAGGAATTTTTCGTTATCATTTGACCTTAGTAAAAATTGATAAAACGACTTCAGCTCCTGCAAAACTTAAAATAGAATTAACCGCTTCGAATGCTGATCGAGCACTTTATAATGAAAAATTTGAGATCCATGGCACTAACGAAAGATGCCTTCAAGTTGATTAGGCTTTTTCAAAAAAAAGTCTGATATTAATCATTTACCCTTGACTCTTTAACATTACCCTCCAACTTTAATTAAGTGGTTATGATGTTTAACAATGGTCATTTTCAAGGGTGGTAAGTATGCATAATTTTGATAGTGTTATTTTAGGGGCACTGGATTTAGCACAAATTGAAGTTTTTAATCGTAAAAATGCTAATTTAATGCCGATTCATCTTCTTTATGGTCTTTTAAAAAATCCGCAAGGCCTCAGTAAAAATCTCTTATCAAACTATAAAAAAGAGATTGAAAAAAAACTGGAGCAATTGCCTAAATTGGGTCAAAAAGTGGCCAGTCAAGATTTAAAAATGTCATCCGATCTTTCGGAATGGATTACCTATGCCAATGGCCATGCTATTCAAAATGGTAGAAAAGAAATTAAAGAAATGGATTTTCTGCTTTATCTAGAAAAATATTTTCCCGAATTTAAGTTTGATATGAATCAGGCGAATCTTGACAATGGCGAAGAAGCACAAGAAGTCCCCGCATTTTTAGTCAACTTAAATGAACGAGCAGAAAAAGGTGAACTAGATCCAGTGATTGGCCGAACTAAAGAAATTCGCTCGGTGATGGAAATTTTAGGTCGCAGAAGAAAAAATAATCCGGTGTTAGTTGGTCCTGCCGGAGTGGGTAAAACCGCCATCGTCGAAGGTTTGGCAGAAGCGATTGTCAAAGGTCAAGTTCCAGACGTGTTAAAAGATAAAACGATTTATAATTTAGATTTAGGTGCCCTGATGGCCGGAACTAAGTTTCGTGGGGAATTTGAAGAGCGTTTGCAAAATCTTTTAAAATTTATGAAAAATAAGCATGGTCTAGCAGTGCTTTTTATCGATGAAATTCACCAGTTAGTTGGTGCAGGTAAAACCGATGGAGCGATGGATGCCGCCAATTTGTTAAAGCCTGCCCTGGCACGAGGCGAGTTGCATTGTATCGGTGCCACTACCGAAGATGAGTATCAAAAATATATATTAGGTGATTCGGCACTAGCACGAAGATTTAGGTCGGTGTCAGTCAACGAGCCAGATATTGATGATAGCATAGAAATTCTGATGGGCCTAAAAGAAAAACTCGAAGGCCATCATGGGGTTAAAATTTCCGATGATGCTATTTATCATGCAGTTCATTTGTCGGAGAAATATATCACCGATAAAAATTTACCTGATAAGGCGATTGATTTAGTTGATGAAGCAGCTTCATGTTTAAAAATATCGGCGGAAGCGATGCCGACTCAGTTAGTGGAGTTAGAGGCGGAAATTCGCAATAAATCAATTCTGGCGCAAATCGAAAAGGATAATCAACAAATTCTTAATGACATATCAGATCTAAAAGAAAAATTAGTGATAGAAAAAAAACAATGGGAACAACAAGTTCTTTCATTAAAAAAAGTTTCTGAAATCAAAGGACAATTAGAAAAACTCAAATTTGATTTGGAAAAAGCCGAACGCCAGGCCGATTATGAAAAGGCCTCGCAGTTAAAGTACGCGAGCATTCCGGAAAAAGAAAAAGAGCTGAGTTTGATGAGCCACGATTGGATTTTAAAAAAAGAAGATATTGCCAAAGTAATCGCCACCAACACTGGTGTGCCAATCAATAAAATTATGGCGAATAAACAGCAGGAAATTTTAGAGTTAGGAAATTTTTTAAAAACTCAAGTCTTTGGCCAAGAAGGGGCCTTGGAAGAAGTAGCGGGAGTGCTCAAGGCCAGTTATGCTGGTTTAAGTGATGAAACCAGACCCTTGGGAAGTTTTTTACTCTTAGGTCCTTCTGGTGTGGGAAAAACGGAAACGGTTAAATCGGTCACGCGGTATTTATTTAATAGTGAGAAAAATTTAGTCCGTTTTGATTTATCGGAATTTTCCGAAAAACATAGTGTCGCCAAATTGATTGGCTCACCACCAGGATATATCGGTCATGATGATGGAGGTGTTTTAACTGAGGCGATTCGCCGTCATCCTTACAGCGTCATTCTTTTTGACGAGGTGGAAAAGGCGCATCCAGATTTTGCCGATATCTTATTACAAATGTTGGATGATGGAAGGCTCACAGACAATAAAGGTCGCACGATCAATTTTAAAAACACGGTGATTTTTATGACCTCCAATAGCAAAGATTATAAAGCACAGTTTAAACCCGAAATTTTAGGGCGGATTGATGCCATTTTAACCTATCGCCATCTGGCCGCAGAGGTTGGAGTTAAATTAGTTTCAAAACAAGTGAAGCTCTTAAATGAAAGATTAAAAAGTAAAAAGATTGTCGTGGAAATCAGTGACACCTTAAAAAATGAATTACTCAAACGTGGCGTGAGTGAAGAGTATGGTGCCAGACCTCTCGCTGCACTTTTTAGTAAAATTGTAATCAGGCCTTTATCGGAACAAGTATTAGCAGGAAGCTTGAATAACAAAAATATTTTGCTCGATTTTGGCGATGATGATCAGTTGCTGATTAAAGACCTTCCTTAAATCCACCGAAAATGTGTCCCGTGATGACTAGCAGTTACACGGGCACAATTTATGTTAGCGACCAAAGATTTTTCACCCCCACGAATTTTTTATATTCGCGCTAGAAGATTTTTATAAAAGAGTTAGTCTTAATGAAAACAAATCTGGAGGTGAATATGTATTTGAAAAAAATATTATTGGTTGCAATCCCAATGCTGATTCTTAAAACAGTGGTGACAAATTCTAGTTATGCTGATGAACCAGTATTTATTCGTCATGGTGTTGATGCTTCCATGAGTTTTATTGAAAGCTCTGATCAGAAAAATCAGGCAACATCCATCGGGATAGCGCTAGAAACAAGACAAGTCATAGAAGATGTTTCCAGTGCTACAAAAATTGTAGAAGTCGATGCTGATTTCAAGGTTATTGCAAAAGAAGAATCGGCCTTACCAGAGGTCAATAATACTGATGAATCATCAGTTGAGGTGTCTACCGATTTTTCACTTCGAAGCTTGGATCTGGTCGATACTCGTCTAGGATCAGCTTATACCGGGTATGATATTTCAGGATATTTGGCGATTCCACTTGCCGAGTCAGATCAAAACAAGCAAGAAAATTTTGGTATCAATCTAGCTTTAGAAACGGGCCTGGTCTGGCAAGGCAAGGGTTCAGATTATCTCACCTTAGGCTTTTGTGTGCGGCCACGTATTGATACGACTGATTATACCGATGGTATAGAAAATGATATCGACTACGGACTAAAATTTTCAGCATTTTGCGAACTGTCTCCTCATCTCGATCTTTTTACTACCGCCGAGGTCTATCAATCAATTAGCGAAAATGAAGACGTCATGGTGGATGCGAGGGCCGGTATAAAAGTAGAATCACTAACTCTTTATGCTAGTATAAACAATGATCATCGTTTTAATGGAACGGAAGAGGATGATTATCAGCTTAAATTGGGAATTTCTGGTGCTGTCGGTCGAAAAAAACATCGTTCATATTAACTCACTATCATTAAGCTGGATTGTCTTCATCAAAAAAATGGCAGTCTAGCTTCCTTGTTTTAAATTCTTTGGTTACATGTTTCATCAAATTCTTAATTCCTAATTTTTCGGTGGCATGATGTCCGCCAGCGAATAAGTGCACTCCCGCTTCTTTAGCATCATGCCAGTGATACTCGCTCATTTCTCCAGTGAGATAAGCATCAAATCCTTCTTGCGCAGCTAAGGCCCATTCCTTGGCAGCACCTCCGGTAATAATAGCAATAGATTTGATCCCATCAGTTCCTGGATCAGCGTGCATAACTCCGTGATCAAGTATCAGTTTGAGTCGCTTTTTTAATTCAGAACTTTTAATCGCTTTTAAAAATTCTCCACTGCATCCCAGCGGTGCTTTGCCTTGATACCCAAATGGTTTTATCTTTTTTAATTTTAACAACTGGGCCACACTGACCGCATTGCCTATCCCTTGATGGCCATCCAGCGGTAAATGATAAGCGTAAAGATTGATATTATTTTTTATGAGGTGTGAAACTCTTTGATAGTGCGCGCCGATAATGGGATGACTAGTTTGATGCTTCCATAGAATTCCATGATGAACCACGAGAGCTTGAGCTTCGATCTCCACCGCATTTTTTATCGCTGCTAAACTGGCGGAGACTGAAAAAAGAATTTTGTTAATAAGTTTGGATCCTTCAACTTGCAAACCATTGGGTGCATAATCCATCATCAAATATTTTTCAACTTGCAAAAAGTTATCTAAAAATTTTTTGAATTGCAGTTGATCAATCGCGGATAAAGGCTGACGCGTTTTTTTAGGCATTGGCATTTTGTAATTTTTTATCAATCGAACGATGAAAACGCACACCCACACGATACTTGTTTGGTTCGGTTAAGCTTTTGATGTAGACGATATTTCCTTTGATCAGATCGGTCACTTCATTTTTAAAAAAACGGGCAATTTGAATTTCATCATCTTTATAATTAAACAGCGACGCTGGCCCTACGGGCACTTTAAAGGCCATGCCAGTTTCTGATAAGTCGATCAGTGGATACTCGTGATAGGTATCTCGTTTCAAAAATCCTACTTTATGCTGGTCGGTTAAAAACTTTTTCCGGGGCTTGGCCCGCGTTTCTTCCGTATGAATTTGTTCTGGAAATTCAATATAAAGATGATCAAGTCCTAAGTAGGTGATGGGTGCTTTAGCGACAAATCTTTTGATATGGCCATGAATGTTTAAAGCTAAATCAGGATTAAAACGCTGGAGTTGCGCTTGCTCCGCTTTTCCCACACATTCGATCCGTATCTCTTTTGAATAGGAATTGAGTCCAACCATTTTAACTTTAGAAATAAGTCGTTGATCATCAACTTTTTGCCAAGCGGTTAATGGGATTTGACTATTGCAAAAATAACGAATGAGATTTTCAATTTCTAAAAGTTCTGCTGTACTTCGGTACTGAGTATGACGAGGATCGAGTAATTCGAGTTCAGAGAGTTCTAATGACATCACATTATTAGTTTGCGCTTTAGACATGAATAACCCCAATTCAGACTAAAAATTAAGTGGCAAAAAAAAGGACTAGTTATTATGATTATAGCCTAAATTAAAAAGTTCTCAATCGCCAAACACGAAAAAATGCGATGAGAATTAAGCCCTTTAGCGATCACTGAAAAAATAAAAAGATTTAAATGACTTCAGAGGTCTTATTAAATGAGACTTCGGGATTTTTCTCCACCGCTAACTTTAAATCCCATTCTGATCTAACGGCAAAACACAGTCGATCTTTTGAATCACTAAGTATAAATGAACTGTAATCCATTAAAAACTTATCTTGAATTTTGGGATCATTAAACACTAACCAGCGAACACCTTGATAGGGAACAGTCGCATAGTCGGCTTTGACATTATACTCATCTTCTAAACGAAATTTGACCACTTCAAATTGCAACATCCCAACTGCTCCTAAAATTTTTCCTTGATCAAATTTTTTAGAAAACAATTGAACCGCGCCTTCTTCTGATAATTGTTTAAGTCCTTTTTCCAGCGCTTTCGCTTTTAATGGTTCTTTAAGTTCGGGTCGCATAAAAAATTCTGGAGCAAAGTGGGGAATGCCAGTAAAACGAATATTTTCACCTTGCGTGAGGGTATCGCCAATTTGATATTTTCCCGCATCATAAAGACCGATAATATCTCCCGGATACGCCTTGTCCAAAACTTCTCTTTCATCCGCTTGAAAAAACATCGGTGTGGGTATTCGAAATTCTTTTTGACTACGAACATGAAAGACCAATTGATTGCGGGTAAACTCACCCGAACATATTCGCAAAAACGCCATCCGATCGCGATGGCGTTTATCCATATTGGCCTGAATTTTAAAAATAAATCCGGTAAATGCCTGATCACTAGGCAACACTTGTTTTTCTTGTTTTTTTTCAAAGGGTTCGATCAGGACGTTTTTGGCCCGCGGTCCTGGTGCGTATCCTGATATTTCATCGAGAACTTCTTTCACTCCAAAATTATGTAAGGCAGATCCAAAATACACCGGGGTCTGAATCCCATTGAGAAACTCCTCACGATTTAATGGAGGAATGAGCTCGGCGATCATTTGTACATCATGGGCCAGTTTGGCCATCAGGTCTTCACCAAAAATTTTTATCAAATGTGCATCGGATAAATCCTGCGCATTTAAAATTTCAGGATTAAATGGATCGGAATCATCTTTAAAACGCACGATTTGTTTTTTGGCAAGATCATACACTCCCTTAAAATTCACCCCATCACCCACTGGCCAAGTCATAGGGATACATTGAATAGAGCAAATTTTTTCCACGTTATCAAGCAGTTCAAAAGGGTCAAGAGCATCGCGGTCAAACTTATTCATAAAAGTAATGATAGGTGTATCGCGCATGCGACAGACTTCGATTAACTTGATGGTCTGGGTCTCAACCCCTTTTGCCGAGTCGATCATCATCAGTACACTTTCTACCGCCGTGAGAGTGCGATAGGTATCTTCAGAAAAATCTTTATGCCCAGGAGTATCGAGTAAGTGCATTGCCCGCTGATTGTATTCAAAACTCATCACCGAAGTGCTGATGGAAATACCTCTTTGTTTTTCTAACTCCATCCAGTCGGATTTAGCAAAATCACCAGATTTAGATTTTACTTTTCCCGTTTTGCGGATGACTTGTCCAAACCACAAAAGCCTTTCGGTCATGGTGGTTTTACCGGCATCCGGGTGGGAGATAATGGCAAAAGTGCATCGTTTGAGAAGATGATTCATAGCGATCCAGTCATTTTATTTATTATAATCAATTGTATTAGTCGTCTAAGACGGAGGCGAGTTTTATTTTGTCTCGTAAGAAACGATTCTTTTTTTCCAGCCAGCAAAAAACTTAACATAATAATTAGCAAAAAACTTATCTTCTTTAAAAATTGAATCGATCACTGGTTCCAAAATTTTTGCTCCCGCCACTTTTTTCTTAATTCTCTCTACATGCACAGGATTTGTGGTAATCGTCGCCTCGATTGAAACATGTGTGCCAGGTCTAAGTCCTTTGCATAAAGAAGATGAGGTATTGGCGGTTAATTTCATTTCAAAGTCTGAGATGCCATAAGT
>JBIKWR010000207.1:0-4586 GCA_044356225.1 Bacteriovoracaceae bacterium
AATGAAAGATGAACTTTTTTTTCAGCTACCTCCGTTGATGAATTTTCATGACCCCGTTTGGCTGACGATTAAACAAAAACATTATTTAGGATTTTTAAGTGAAGTCGGTGGTTCTGGTCATCAAGCCGAAGCCATTCAGTATCATTACTTTTTATGGAAGTTACCAGACAATCTGAACGAATTGCAGACCAATGGCCTCAAGCAGACTCAATTACATTCAATATTTTCCGGTCCCAAACCGGTGAATTATATCGGTCAATGCCAAGGACAATTAATTTTACATGAAGAGAAATCAGTTCTTGATCAAACCTTTGATCTTAACTCGCAAGACCTAAAAGATTCAGCCCGAGCAGTTTATATTCTTCCTCTCATGAATGAGTCATTACCCTTAGTGAATGGTTTTCAGTTAAAAGGTAGTGAAATTGATAAAATTGATGCCATTACAATCGCGGATCAAGCTTCTCTGATCAGATTGGCCAACAGCAATCTGGATCCAAGGTTATTAGATGAATCTTGTGAAAAAGTTCTCAATGGTTTGAAAAGTGTTTCAAAAGTAACTAAATATTCTGTCCCGAAGAAAAGTGGGGAAGAAGGTTCGCCAAGAAAATTAGTTTCTTTACAGCAGACAATCGATATAAACAATACTGCTTTGGAAGAGACATGGAAAAAAGAAGCAAAAGAGTTAAATGACATCACATCATGGGAAGGATATCCCAGTGCCCATCATTTTTTGCCTTCTTACTGGATGTTTTCTTATCTGAATTCTGCCAATATCGATTTTTTTTCGGCTTATACCTCGATCAGTGACCCGCGGAAAGTTCATGAGTTATATTTGCAAGGTCATTATTATTTTGACTTAGATAAAACTAAACCCACCGTTTTATATCAATTGAATTTAAATCCATGGTCTTATGGTCTTAGTCATATAGAGTATTATACTCAATCTACTTTCTCCTCTCGTGAAGATTTCAACCGTGGGCAAAGAGTATTTATTCAAAGGGCAATCCCGCTGGGAGTTTTTGAGGGCCAATGGATGTTGTCGGGGAAAGATTTTACGGTCAGCGATTTTCTTTCTTCTCGAGACTATCGGCAGGCCAGTTTAGATTTAACTTTCGCTTATCTTCCCACTTTTTTTGATGATTTTTGGCAAACCAGTTCTCTTAATATTAATAGCTTTCATCAGTGGACTGAAAACAAGACCAATCCTCTCTTGCAGGATTTTTTTGGTCATCAGGCAAAAGTGAAAATGCAGCATCGATTTCATCGCAATTTCAAACTTCATTCACAAGCAAGTTATGGCCAGTTATCTAAAAACGATTTGCGCTCGGGGGTCTTATTTGGAGGTGGAGGATCTAATGAAGTTTTAGGAGCCGACATCTATCATGAGTTTTATGGAATTCCCTTTACGGATGTCTTTGGTAATAAAATTTCGACAGGCAGGCTCCAAGCAGAACTTTTACTCAATGAACACTATCGCGGGTCGGGGTTGGTGCCATTTTTTATGAAAGATTTTAGTTTGCTAGCAGGGACCGATTATATTTCTGCCGATAGAATTTTTATAGCAGACCAATTTTTTATTAATGAAAGTATGCAAAGTGTTTATGGAGGAGTCAGGCTAGATGTGACCTTGTTTTATTTGGCCAAACTTGAAATTGATCTTTTATTGGCCCAGGTGATTGACTCAAAAATCAGTGACAAAGAATCCTCACTTTTGATACAGCTGAGGGGCCGATTATTTTAAAAATACTTATAGAATTAAGGGACGATGAATGCCAACGATAGATTCTGCCGTGATTTTTCAATTTCAAAGTGCTTTAATTTTAGCTTTGCTTTATTTGGGACTTTATTGGCGAAAAAATCGTTCCCGTCATGTAAAGATTATGTCGGTGGCAATTGCTTGGGATCTGTTATTGATTTTGCAAATTGAGTTAAACAGAGGAGCAGTCTCGATCGCTTCCAAAATGATGGTTAATCCATGGTTGCTCAATTTTCATGTCACCATCGCCGTATCTACGGTGGTGGGATATGTCGCCTTAATTGTGCTTGGTCGAAAAATTTTAGCGGGTCAGAATCAATGGAAAAAAATTCATGGAAAAATAGGTGGTCTGACATTTTTGCTAAGAAATGCCACTTTTGTCACAAGTTTCATGATTCCGATTCAGTAAGAACAGGAATCAATCCCTTTTTTATGTAAATATTTTTGATGGTACTCTTCTGCTGGATAGTAGGAAGTCATCATTTCTACTTTTGTTACCACTGGATTTTTAAAACGTGGTGAATGACGCTTGATCGCCTCGTTTGCCAAATTGATTTGCTCTTTTTCATAGACCATAATCACCGATCGATATTGAGTCCCAACATCAGGTCCCTGCCGATTGAGGGTGGTGGGATCATGGAGTTTAAAAAATTCGTCTAGTAACATGCTTAAAGAGATTTTCGTTTGATCAAACTCAACTAACACAACTTCGGCATGACCCGTTTGGTCAGTGCAAACTTCTTGATAAGTGGGATTATTTTTTTCTCCACCAGCATAACCAACTTCAGTGCGCAAAACGCCAGAAAGCTTGGATAATTTATGCTCTACTCCCCAAAAACAACCAGCGCCTAATAAAATTTTTTTCATAGTGCTG
Organism: Bacteriovoracaceae bacterium; assembly: GCA_044356225.1. Lineage (GTDB taxonomy): Bacteria > Bdellovibrionota > Bacteriovoracia > Bacteriovoracales > Bacteriovoracaceae > JBIKWR01. The sequence continues at coordinate 2,631 of JBIKWR010000207.1, forward strand.
CAATATAGCAAATTTCAACAACTGGTCCAGATAAATTATATCTTGCTGCGCATAATAAGGCCAATATTCATTGAAGCGTACTTTGTTGAGATATGAAATGTTTCCCTAGTTTGGGACAACTCCATTTATTTGATGAGAAAACAAGCAATTCGTTTTTCTCATTGAAATAGGGGTGAAAGATGTATCAAAAATCTAAATTTATGTTCCGTGCGAGAACAATCAGTTTTTTATCACTTTTAATCTCATTATTTTTAATGCCGACATCCTTTGCCCAAAATTGGTGGCATCAATTGCCAAATGCTGAGCAAATGAACAGCTTAAATAAAATTCAAGTCTCTTCAAAAAGAAGATTTAATTCAGAAAAACCATTAAACTTATTAGTTTGGAATATATTTAAAAATCAGTTGCCTCAATTTAAACGTGAGTTTGAACGCTTGTCTAAAGAATCAGACCTGTTAATCACTCAGGAAATTTTTCTTAATCATGCTTGGAAAAAATATTTTGATGTTACATTTCCAGATTTTGAACGCGCTATGGCGGTGAGTTTTTTATATAGATTTGAAAATTTGGCGAGTACTGGAGTGGCCACTTTTTCACGAGTCCCTGCGATCATGACCAATGCGATACGCTCACCAGATTTTGAACCTGTGACCAGCACTCCAAAAATGTCCATGATGTCTTTTTATTCCATAAAAGATTCGGAGCAGACCTTGTTGGTGATTAATACTCACGGAATAAATTTTAATACAGGCTTTGGTGCCTTTGATCGACAAATAAATGATCTTTATTCATTGGTCAAAGATCATGAAGGCCCAATGATTTGGGCAGGCGATTTTAACACATGGAATCCGATGAGAATGGATTTTTTAATTTCTATTGTAACGAAACTTAATTTAGTCAGCGTAACATTTAGAGATGATCAGCGAACCGCTTACCTTGGAAATAAACTAGATCATATTTTTTATCGTGGGTTCAAACAAGTTGAGAACTCTGATGAGACCTATGTATTACCACAAAGTTCTGATCATGCAGCGATGACGGTTCAATTGAATTGGGATTTATCTCCAGAGTCAAAGAATCAAGAAAAATAAATCGTATTCTTGTTATTTTACATTAATCGTTGTTAGGTCAACTTCATCCACCTTAGAATCTGACTCTACAATTTCAGATTCATAACGTTGGTAAAACTTTAGATCATTGATCATTCCCTGATAAGAAACATCGTCGTTTTTATTATAACAAGAACTGTCTTGAGAATAAGCGAGATAAGAATTTCCATTTTGCTGGGCAATGTACTCAAATGGTACCGCCACTTCTTGAGTGATCTCGCCATTTTGATAGATTCTTAGTTTTCCGGCATTAAACCAAAAAGAAAATTGGTTCCATTGATTTGAGACAATCTGAGAAATTTTCACTTCAAATCTTTTTTTCATCGAGCATAAAAACAGTATCAAATTTTGTTGATCGGCATACAGCAATGAATAACCACTGGTACTATTTCCCACTTCTAAAATCATTTCTGGAGTCGATTTTGCGGAAGTATCTAGATTCAAAAAAACAGGAAGAAATTCTAATGAGACTCCGATCTCTTTTTTCTCTTGATTAAAATAACTTGATGGCTGAGTCGATTGACTTAACAGTGCAGCAGATTTTGGGTGAGCGAAATTGGCGACCAATCCAACCTGGGTATCAAATACCGAGCTCACCTGATTCAAACGAATAATGGGACTATTTCCTTCTGAATCTAGTGTCATTTTGGCCGGATCATCAAAAGCATAATGAATTTTTAAATCAAGAGAAGCGATGAGCGAGAGAGGATCTTTTTCCTTAGGATCAGGAATAACTTTAAGCTCATAATCAAATGCCGGTGATGTTGAATCATGAGTCACGACCTTGGCAGAGACTTTGTATTGACCTGCTTGAGAGGCCACCACTTCTGCCTGGCAGGAACCCTTC
>JBIKWR010000208.1:0-4568 GCA_044356225.1 Bacteriovoracaceae bacterium
GCTAGTTGTGGAAAAATTGATTTTTATACTTTTGATACATCAAAAAAATCCCTCGGCAGCTCCGATGCTAGTTGCATCAACTACGGATTAAACGACGCCGACAGATTAGTGGAGTGGATTCGTGAATTTAAAGGCCAGCACTTGATTGTCATCACGGATATATCAGAATTCACTGCTAGTTTTGTGGGAAAATTAGAAGACTTAGGCGTGACGCTTGAAGGACATCAAACCAATCAACCCCTTTACGCTAAAGATTTAGTCGCTAAAACCAAATCCATCTTGGCTCTTTGTCCAAATTAATTTACAACGTTGTTTATGTTAGCATTTAAAGATTTAATCTCTTGGTCGAAGTCGAGGTATCACCATCTTCCTTGGCGAACGAATCGATCCCTCTATCACACTTTGGTTTCAGAAATTATGTTACAGCAAACTACCGTTGGTACGGTTCTTAATCATTTTGAAAAATTTATAAAAATTTTCCCGACACTTAAATCCTTGGCCACAAGTAATGAAGAGCAACTCGTGATTGCCTGGAAAGGGTTAGGATATTACCGAAGAGCGCGCAATCTTTTGAAAGCGGCACAAATAATCAATCAAGATTACCAAGGGTCTTTTCCCGAGATTAAAAACGAATTGTTAACGATCCCAGGTATTGGTGAATACACAGCGAGTGCCTTGATGGCGATTGGCCACAATCAAAAAGACTTAGCAGTGGATGCCAATTTAGAGCGCGTCTTGGCCCGTTATTATGGTTTTTTAGAAATAAAAGGGGTTAAGTTACAAAAAAAAATTCGCTCTGAATTTTCCGCTAATACTATTTTGGCCAATGTATCAAAAAATAGTTTTCGAGATCTGAATGAAGCGCTGATGGACGTCGGAAGAGTTTTATGTCAATCGCGCAAGGCCAGTTGTGAGCTTTGCCCGTTAAAAAAAGAATGTGTCGCCTATCGACAAAAAAATCCACTTCAGTATCCAAAGATGGGCGATGAAGCAAAGAGTGCTAAAAAAATTGACCATCAAATCAAGCTCAGCCGCTATATAGTTTTTGATAAGAGTGGAAAAAAAATTTTAGGTTATCAGAAAAAAAAAGGAGAATGGCTGGAAGGTCAGTGGGAACTTCCCACCAGCTTAACCCAATCCACCGATAAAAAATTAACTCAATACCCGCGTTTGAAAATTAAGTCGGGAAAAAAGCTTTTTGAGTTAAAATCAGGAATCACTAAGTATCAAATTGTGAATCATGTTTACATGTTGGATTATAAAACTTTTAGTGAGTATCAACCAGATCGAAAATTCGTTTTTCGACAGATTGATCATGCTCACGCCAATTTAACTTCAACATCTGAAAAAATCATTAAGATGTGGCGAAATAAAAATGTTACTCATCCAGTAACGCTATAAATCCGATGGGTGAACAAAAAGACTTGAGTCGTCTTTCGATTGTTGAACTTGAATGCACTTAAACCCTTTAAAGAAAACATAAGCTCTGGCCTTCGCATTACAAAACCACATTTTTCGAACGTTTAAGATTGGTCCATCATTTCTTTGGATACAAGTTGTTTGGCGGCTATCAACTTGGCAATCAAGCTCTTTTGAATAATCTGGATCTTTTACCGTTACTTCTAATATACAAGTGGTATTAGAGAACTTGTGGCTTTCTTCATTGATAGCATTTTTTTCTAAGCATTGGGTGTTGGCATCTTCTAATTCTTGAGCTTGAGCTTGAGTCGCTTTGGCCTTCTCACAATTTTCGAGAGCATTTTTTTCAGCCGCAGCGACGGCTTCTTCTTTTTTATCCTTAGTGGCCCCACCTTCTTCATTTATAACTCCTCCAGAGTACATCCAATCATTACAATTATGGTGTAACAAAGGCATGGCATGGAGAGTATTGATAAATATAAAAAGTAGACAGTTAACAGAGATCAACTGAATGTTCATTTTTTACCTCGATGAAGAAAATGTCTAAGAATACTCCTTCAATCATAAACCAGAAAAAAATGAAAGCTGGAAACAAAAAAGGGACAAAAGAAGTCTTTTGTCCCTTTTTTCCCTTATGTCCCTCTTATGTCCCTCGTCCCTTTTCTTGAGACTAATTATTTTTAGGCATTACACATTGAGCTTTGATACCAAGTGACACTTCACTTTTATAATCACTACAGTCTTTATAAGCCTTTGAGCACGCTTTCGTTTTTAATGTAAGATTATTTAGACCTTTAAGTGTTGATTTGAAATTTTGAATTAAGATGCCATTCCAATTGACTAGCGCGACGATACAAGATTTAGAAGCAATATCGTGGATGTGAGTGCGCTTGCGACAGTGACTCATTCCTCTATATTTGTCAGCTATTTCAGTTCGAGAACAGCTTTTTAAAGCTTGGGTACAGGCCCGTTCCTCAGTGATGCCTTTGGCGGTAAAAGACTCAAAGTAAAGATCACTATGAGAAAGTAAATCATAAGTACAAGAATGTTGTTTATTGGCAAAAGCCAAATTACCCATCATTAAAATACCTAAAACCAGCAAGACCAGAAAAAACTTTGAAATCATAAGGACCCCTAAAATGAAAAAAGATTTTAATACCTAGATAAGTAATATGAATTTAAAAAATTAAAAATTGGTTAGGTAAATTTGACATTAACAATCTGCTCACTAAAAATGTGAAACAATTTAAATAGATTAAAAAGTTATCTTATTCAGATTGCATGATCCGACTTGGTGATGATCCTGGAGTGCAAGCGAAACTAAATGCCTGAGTTATAGAATCAGTGAATATCAATTGACACTCAACCGGTTTACCTTCTTGGGCGTGAAATAGCTTCCTACATTTTTTCTTAGAACTGGTTTCAAAATCTTGAGGATTAATTTCTGTTACATTGGCTTGGCATACTTGCCCGCTAGAATGTTTTGCACATTGGAAATATTTATACTCCTTACCATCAACTAAAATGGCTTTGGGTTTATTCAGTCCTGCAACATCAGAGCAGTCAATAAAACTTGCAGGTTTCCCGCTTTGACTAATTATTACTTCTAGCTTTGCACAGCACTGATCAGTTAAGAATTTCACTTTTTCTTCCCACTCTTTTGTACCTTCTTTTTTTCCAAAAAAATTTGGTTCTTTCGGCCAAACACTTAAAGGTTTTCCATGGTCATCAAGATCTTTGTGATGGTAAGTTTTTTTACAATAAGTGGTGCCGATAACGTTTTCTTCTCCTGGGCAATTAATAAATTTAAACTCGTTGGCGAGGACATGGGTGAATAAAAGAGTAGCCCCAAGCTGAATGATTAATCCTTTCATGATTAGTTCTCTCGTTCTTTAGAGTTTTTACAGTTTTAACTATGCAATAAAAACGAGTGAATCGTGATGACAATTTTGCGACGAAAGTCTTAGAAAATGAGAAAAAAGCAAAAGAGAGTTTCTCGTAAGCCGGATTCTGTCGAGGATCATCATTTCTCTAGGATGATCGTTGCCGATCACCTCAAGCACTCTACCCGTTTGCTCTGGCAGGCGGCCATAAAACGCAAACCTATTTGAGCTTGCACCCCATAGAGTTTACCTGGTTTCACTACTGCGAAGCCGAAGCTTCCGTACTTGCTTTCTGTTGCACTTGTCCTCACCTTGCGGTGGACGGGCGTTACCCGCTATGGTGCCTTGTGGTGTCCGGACTTTCCTCGTAATCGCCATTGCTGGTCTTCACGCGATGATCTGAGTGACTCTCTTTTGCTGGCCAGTACTTATCACAAAGGTCGACTGGAGAATAGGAATTATGATAAATCTGCAGTCAATCAATCTAAATCGTTTTTAAAGTTTGGTCAGTCATGAAAAAAATCGTCGCTCTTTGCTTTGCAGCATTAACTTTATTGATCATGTCTTCGCCTTTGGCATTCGCTCAATTTGCCCCATTAGCGGATGAATTTCTGAAAGGTCACAGTGAAGTCATGATTAACGAACTCAACCATACCAGTATCAAGCTGGCTTTTGATGCGGTTGAAGCCGATAAACGCTGGAGTTTTAATTTAGGTCTAGGTCATAACGAAGATCAATTAGACCGCAATAACCCATTTTTTGAACCTACCAACCGAAATTTCCTAAATGGTGGTTTAGCGCGAAACTTCAGTTGGGGTGGGGCCTTAATGATCGATGGGCGATATGAAGAAATTGATGAGCAACCTGCTCAGAGCTCACTGTTGGTTGCCGAAGACAATTATCAATTTGCTCAAGGCTTTAGTTATACTCAAGACTTAGGGAAAGATTTTTTTGGTCGAAAGTATTTTGCCCAAAGAGAGGCGGCATTTCAACGCCAGCAATTTTCGCAAACCATGCTGACAGAAAAAAATGAGCATGCCCTTTTTCAATTTTATGTTTCGTATTTAAAAGCGTCTTTGCGCAAAACCAACGTGAAATTACAAAAAGCTGCCGAGGAAAGGTCTAAGCGTAGGCGAGAGGATGTGGCGAAGAAAGTGAAAGATGGTCTTAAAGATAAAGTCGACTTGTATGAGGCAGAAATTTTTTTACTCAATACTCAAGAAGGTGTTAGAGAGTCTGAGAAGCTGTTACAAAATGACCTTTACG
>JBIKWR010000057.1:0-15506 GCA_044356225.1 Bacteriovoracaceae bacterium
TATCTATGCCTTTGACATTTAATCCTGGTAGCAGTTTTTTAAATTCGTAGAGGAGAAACCCTTTCCCACATCCAATATCCAAGAGACTCATACCATTTTTTAATTGATAATGATCAATCATCTTTTTGGCGACGGAACTCCACCGACCATCGTAGTGGTATCCTCCATAGCCAAATTGTCGTTCTCCATCCCAGTAATCAGATTCAAATTTTTTAGCAACAATGGCACAGTCTGCTTTGTCGAATTGATTGACTCTCGCTAAATAATCTCTTTTTGTTTTTGTGTGTAGAGGGGTTACAAAACTTTGATAACTCATAAAAACATGATCCTTTATAGATATACGTCTTTTGCGGCGAGGGTTTCAGTGAGAATAATATCTTCGATCAACTGAATTTCCGTTGCCGATTTGATTGAAAGTTCTTCCAAAGCAAAGTGCAATTCTAAACTATTTATTCTGGCACGATCAAAAAAAGCAGCTCTTGCTTCTTTATTAGTGGGAAGCATCTGAAGTGAATAAAAAACAATTCCATCAAAAGTTTGATTTTTTTGGATGAGACTATCGAGCATCATATAACAATGTTCCATGATGTATTCGGTGGCACTTAAAAGAAACTCAGCTTTTTGTTTTTGGCAAAAGTCACGGATCACTAGATTTTGCACTCTCTGGGGAATGAGGCTTCCCTTAAGGCGTCGACTAGTAATATATCCTCGAAATTTTTTGTTCATCATTATGTTCAATTTTTATACAAAGAAGGTTCTACGTATTCATAGCCTATTCTGGTGGCCGGTTTAATATTGAGAGGGACAAAAGATTCGCCTACTTCTTTAGATTTGTAGGGAGACAATAAAGATTTAAAACGCATATTAATGGTCCAACGACATTCATTTTCTTCATTCACCACATTTCCATGAAGGAGAGAATGAGAAAAAATCACTGCTTTGCCATAAGGTACGTTTAGCCAATGATAGTTGGGTTCTAAGGCTTGATGAAATTCTTGAGCATTGAGTTTTTGAAACCCTGAAAAATTTTTAAATACTTCCATGGATTTTGCTCTGGGGAGCACAAACATGGACTTAGTTTTGTAGCAGTCGACCAAAGGAATCCAGAGTACCACTTCATAGGGAGAATTTCCTGACCAAACATCGGTATGTAGTGGCAGAGTTGAGCTTTCATCTCCTGGCAATTGAATGCTTAAATTGGCCTTACGTTGAATCGCCAGTTCGTTGCCAACTACAGAAGCTAATTCTTGTTCACCACAATGAAAAATATGGGTGATGGTTTCATGCCATTGATTAAGCTGATCGATTAAATAAACTCTAAAATCGTTTAACTGATCAGGGCGAACAAATTTTTCGGTGTGATTAAAAAAAATTTGTTCTGAAACGCTTAAATCAAGTTTGAGATAATCTCGACTTTTTTCAAAAAGATAATATTTTATTAAATCTATGGGCTTAGTGCTAGCAAAGGGAAAAATGGAGTAGCCCAATTCTAAAAATGAACGCTCTTTTTCTTTTTGCTCAGGATTTTGGAAAACTTTATACTTCATAAGGACCGCGACTCTTTAAGCATATTGAGAGCAACTTGATGGATCGAATTGATATTGATGCCGTAATGTTTGATCATCGAATCTTGTTGGCCATATTTTGCAGGATAACAATCAGGGAAGCCCATTCTTTTAAAATAAGGTTTTTGGGTTTGAGGAAGTTCTGCCATCAGTTCGGCCACAGCTGAGCCTAGTCCCCCAGTTATATTATGTTCTTCCACACTTATAATCACGGGAACTTTTTTTAAGTAAGGAGCAAGAGTGGCATAATCGATAGGCTTAATAGTGTGAACATTAATGACTCCAGCTGTGATACCCACTTCGGTCAATCGTTTGGCCACTTCTAGGGTGCGATAAACCATCGTACCATTAGTGATGAAAAGCAGTTCTTTAGGTTCTTTTAAGACGATGGCTTTTCCAATTTCAAAACCATTTTTTTGATCTGAAGTAACAATTTCTCCTCCTCTACAAAGGCGAAAATAAATGGGGCCCAAGTGGTGTTCACTGGCCTGAATCGCCCGCGCCATTTCCTCAGCATCTGAAGGATGAATGATGGTCATATTAGGAAGAGATCTCATTAAGCCAATATCATCTACTGCCAAATGGGTTGGACCTAATGGAGCATAAACTGCTCCACCGCCATTGGCATATAATCGAACATTGTGGTTGCCCACACAAACATCCATGGCCAGTTGATCAAAGCAGCGTCTGGTTAAAAAGGTAGCAATGGTATTGATATAAACAATTTTACCTTCTTGTGCTAACCCTGCGCCCATTCCAATGAGATTTTGTTCTGAAATACCTTCCATTAAAAATTGTTTTGGATGACTGGCCTTAAAATCATCCAAGGTTTTATATCCCAGATCAGAACCAATAAAGACCACGCGAGGATTTTTTTGGGCCAAAAGATAAATTTCGTCCAAACCTCTTTTTCTCATGCTTGATCCTCTAACTGCTTAAGCAGGTCATCGATGACTTGATCTTTGATTCCAGATTGATGATGCCATTTTAGATTGCCTTCCATGGATTTTATACCCTGACCTTTTATGGTGTGGCAGATAATGGCGGTAGGTTTTCCTTTTTCAGTGGGAATTTTTTCAAGGATAGATTTTAGTTTTAATGGATCTTTAATCATATCCACTTCGTAACTTGTAAAACCAAACGCTCGCCATTTGTCGGCAAAGGGTTCCATGCTGCAAACTTCTTCTGTGGATGCATAAGATTGATATTTGTTGTAATCCACTAAGACAACTAAATGATCCAATCGATTTTGCCGTGCGGAGAGAGCTGCTTCCCAAATGGAACCTTCATTACATTCCCCATCCCCTAATAACACAAAAGTTCGATAGTCTTTGTTTTCTATTTTTCCATTAAGTGCAATGCCCACGCCTATAGAGAGACCATGGCCTAAGCTTCCTGTGGAGGCTTCACATCCTGGGATTTTTTCTTTGGTGGGGTGCCCGCCTAAAATTCCATCGTGGGCACAAAAATCTTGGTAATGGTCTTTAGAAAAAAAACCTTTGATGGCCAGCATGGCATAAAACGACATGCAGCCATGGCCTTTACTCAAAATAAAACGATCACGATTTTGCCATTGAGGATTTTTTGGATCTACTTTGAGAATATAATCATAAAGAACAACTAAGGTTTCCACCATGGAAAAGGCGGACGCAATATGTCCCCTACGCCCAAATCTCGCCATAGTGAGAACATCTTTTCGAACTTCTTTGCAGCGTGCTTTAAATTGATATAATTCAGTAGTGTCCAATGAATTCCTCATATGAAAATTTTAAAATCTTTTTATCATTTCGGTAGCCGTTTGCCATCTGTTGTTTATGAGCTCCTCAACGCTTAATGATGGATTAGAAAACAGGCGTCTTTTCAGGTTTTCAGGAGCAGCAATATTTAAAACAATCAATACCCATTCTAATTGAATGAGTGGTTTTACCAAAGTAAAACGGGTCAGAAACGTGGGATCTAAGGTTTGTTTATGCTCGGCATAACTAACAAAGATATCTTGTTTCACTGACAACGGCGTTTGATCCGCCACATGGGAAAAAAAATCGGCAAAAAGTTTGGCAGGATCATCGGCGCCAGCATATTCAAAATCGATAAAACTGAGCTGATTTTTGTCATCTGTTAAAGCATTATGACTGCCAAAATCACTAGGACTAAAAGTGAGTTGTTTTTTGCTAAAATGCGATTCGGTATTCCAATTGAGTTTTGTAATTTGATAATTAAAATCTTGAATCAATATATTTTTCAGAGGAAGTACTTGAGTTTCAAGCAAGTGGGCAATTTTATCAAGGTAACGATTTTCCAAACAACCCAGAGCAATTTGGCTGATTCTTTTTTCAATAAGCTGAGAATAATCACTAAGCTTTTGACGAGCATCATTTCCCCATTCAAATGAAACTTCACTATTTTGAAAGTGGCGATCGAGATCAATTAAAAATTGGATCACTTGAGTTTTGTTTTTATTATTAAATGGCTGTGATTTGCCCATCATTTTTGCAATGATCGAAATCTTTTTTTGAGGATCTGACCACAAAGGTGCAGGAACGTTTTCTATGCCATGAGACTTCATCAGGCTAAGTGTCGAAAATTCTCGATGACAGCGAGGATTTTGATCATCGAGAATTTCAAAATAACTTTTAAGCATGATCGGCTTTTCATCCTTAAAAGAAACTTCATGCAATCGATTATTACCAGATTTTTTTATGGCCGTAATATGGTTAGGTAAAGCATGCTTATAATTCCAAAGTGATTTTAACTCGTTTTTATTTAAATTTTGGAGTAGTGGAAGATATCCTTTGAGTTGCGGCCAATTGGTAATCGTGAAAAAAGAGGAAGGAGCATTTTTAGGCGAAAAGAAAATGGGGAAAATATCATTTTTAAAATCATCTTCATTAAAAACTTCTAACAAATCATCAATAAAAATATCGACTTTTAAATCTCTAGCAATTTGGATTTTCTCCTTTCGAGTTTCTGCAAAATAAATATTTTTAAGATCGATAAACGAATAATGCATAAGCCATGATTTTGCCCAATCTCTTAGAGAAACTTTTGGATCGATATGTGAGGTTTGGGATTTATGACTGATAATAGTAATTTGAATTTTAAGTTTTTTGAATTCATCTAAAATTTCTGCAACACCAGGGAAAGGAGGAGCATCAAGAATGCGTTCTCCGTAAGCTAGGGACTGTAGTTTTTGCCAGCGTAAGGTATCGCCATCTTGAAAAACTAAATAGTCTTTTACCGCGGCTTTTGATTTTTCTAAAGTTTCGGGAATCCAATTGAACTCTTTAGCTAAACGATGGAAGAGGTCTTCGTAACAAATAATGGTATTATCGAAGTCGATTCCAACGCTTAAGCCTGCTTCTATCATATTAGGCCCTTGAGCTTAAATCAATAAACTCGTTCAAGGCCTTAATCATTTCATGGGGTGTAATAGGAATATTTCCCACACGGTTGACGGCGATGGAAGCCACCACGCTGCCTAGTGCTGAGGCTTCGAAAAGATTGAGGCCGGAAGTCAATGATAAGGCATAGGTGGATAATAGAGAGTCGCCAGCGCCAGCTACATCGAGAGGTTTTGTTTCGAGTGCTGGAAAATATTCTGAGGTGGATTTTAAATTATCATCGTGGGAGAAGGCTAAAAGTCCTTGGCTGCCAAGAGTAATCACTTGATGTTTATTTTTAGTTTTTTTAATAAGATTAATTGCCAATTTTTCTAAACCATTAGAATAGTCATTGAGGGCAATGCGAGCTTCTTTTTCAGTAGGGGTGATAAGTTCAAAATTTTTAAATTTAGAAACATCGCCAAATTGGCTACTACACTGAAGATCTCCAAAAATTTTAATTTTTCTTGGATTGCATAGAGAGACGACTTTTTTTAGCAAATTTTCAGTAATGACTCCGTAAACGAAATCAGAGAAAATAACTGCTTCGACTGAGGGAATTAATTCCTCTACGCGGTGGAGGATTAAAGTTTCAAGCCCAAAGTTGATTTCTTCTTGTTTTAATCGACTCACTCTTAAAATTTTTTGGTTTTCCACCATATAACGAATTTTAAAAGTGGTGGGACGGTTTTCGTCTTCAAATAAAAAATGATTGATTCTACTTTTAGTCAGTTCTTCTTCTAAAAATTTTGCTGGCTGATCCTTGCCAACGACGGAAACAAAACTAACAGTTGCTCCCATGGATGCCAAATGCTGGGCGACGATAGCAGCACCTCCCACATAACGACTACTATTCAGCTCACGAATAGCGAGTACAGGAGCTTCAGAGCTTACCCCAAGAGTATCGCAAGCAATGAATTCATCGATAATACTGTCCCCAATCACCAGAATTTTACGTTTTGTAAATTCAGGTAAGACTTTTTTTAAATGGTTAAAATCAATATCATGTTTTTGGCATAGTTTGATAAAACGAATTTTTGTCGCCAACTGAGTGTCTTGCGAAAACTTTGGTAAAAGTGAGCTATACTCAACCTCTCCAGAACTAAAAATCAGCTCACCCTTAATGGTCTCCATCGCCTTTAGTTCACCAGCGATAAGTTCTTTATTTGTTTCAAATTCTCGACCTTTGACATAGATATCGGGTTTTACGGTCAAAATAAATTCTTCAACAGAAAATTGTAGTTTGTGAACATAGTCGATTTGCTCCAGAGAAGCTAAGCCTTCAGCTCGATCTTGTTGAGAAAAATAAAAAATTTGATCGGCATTACTAATAGTGCTTTCATGAACAACTGAAACAATAACTAAATCACCTAAAGATCGGCAGAAGTTAATAAAACGAAGATGTCCAGGATGGATAACATTAAAATGGCCGTGGCAAAGTACTACTTTACCACCATTTTTTTTGCATTCAGCAGTTTTTAGTATTAAATCTTGTAGCGCTAGTATCTTTTTCATCAAATGAGTGCCAAATCTTTCATGGTCTTTATATTAAAATATTTTTTATTATTCATACTATCAGGAAGAAGCCCTTGGTCTAGCGCCCTTTTGAGATCTTTGACGGCGTCTTCGATGGTACGCTTGGGAACAAAACCTAATTCTCTAGCAATTTTTTTTGAACAGACATGGTAAGAGCGATTGTCGTCAGTTGGTTCTGTCACAATTTGAACATCTAATCCAAAAACATTTTTAACCATACCTGCAATTTCTTTTACTTTATAATTTTCATAACCTGCATTAAAGATTTTTCCGTTGATTCGTTTTTTATCTTCGTCCAATAATTGGATATAGAGATCCACCATATCATCAATATGAATATTGGGTCTTAATTGTTCACCACCTAGGATTTTAATTTTTTTATTATGATAAGCATGATTGGTTAAAATATTGACGATAACATCGAGTCGTTGCCTAGGTGAATAGCCACAAACAGTTGCCGGTCTAATCGTTACAGTTTCAAAATTGTCCGAAGTGTATTCTGCTAAAATTTTTTCACAATCTGCTTTAAATTTTGAATAGTCTGTAAGTGGTTCAAGCGTCACTTCTTCATGCACATTAGGTTCTTCTTTTACGCCATAAACAGATGAGGAAGAAGCATATATAAACCTTTTAACGCCCATTTTTTTACAAGTTTCAACCATTGGGCGAAAACAATCAAGATTAATTGATTTGCCAAGTTGTGGATTGAGCTCAAAACTTGGATCATTAGAAATACAGGCCAAATGGAAAACTGTATCCACGCCTTTTAAGTTTTGCGCTAATCGATCGGTATCGCGAATGTCAGCTTGAATGAGTTCTAAATTTTTTTTTGGAGTTTGATCAAAAACTTCTTTGCCATACAAAAAAAGATCATAAACTTTAACTTGGTGACCTAGTTGTGCCAGCTTGCCAGAAAGAACTGCACCAACATAGCCAGCGCCTCCGGTAATTAGGATATTGTGTTTCATACATCCCCTTAGAATAGAAGTTAGTTTTGGAGCCAAAGATACCTAAGTGAAGGACTATATGTCCAAACTAGCCAAGAGCGTCAAACCAAGCTTTGGTTTCTTTTTCGATACCTTCTGGAGTCCAAATGGGAGCATGACGCCAGTATTCGATAGATTTAATCATTTCCGCGACACCATTTTCGAAGGAAATTTTTGGCCGCCAATTAAGCACGTTTTTAATTTTTGAAATATCAGCAAATGTACAATCCGGTTCACCTGGTCTTTTAGGAATATAAACTTTGGGCCCTCCTAAGAGTTCAGTCAATAAATTCACCGAGTAATGGTTGCCACTCCCCACATTGAAAATTTCATTTATCACAGGAGATTGAGAGCTTTTGAAAATCGCCTCCACTACATCAGTGACAAATGTAAAGTCGCGAGTTTGTTTGCCATCACCCACAACAGTAAATGGTTTTTCAGCTAGCTTTTGCGCTAAAAAAACGCCAAAAACAGCACCATAGGTGCCTGAAGTTCTAGAGCGTGGACCGTAAACATTAAAAAAACGCAAAGAGAGAGAGGGGATTTTATAAAGTTTGCCCCAATGCATGACCATTTCTTCTCCAAGCCTTTTTGTGAGGGCGTAGGGATATTCTGGGCGAATATCAGCATTTTCGGGGGTGGGATAGTGATCAGGAATTCCGTAGCAGGAGGAGCTGGCCGCATAAATTAATTTCTTTAAGTGGGGATTTTGGCGACAAGCTTCTAAAACATGGAATGTGCCTTGGACATTGGCGCGGTAATAAAGTTCTGGGTGAGTAACAGAGGGAACAATGTCGGCCAAGGCTGCCAAATGATAAACAAAATCGGCATTTTTTATATGTTCGGATAAAAGGTCGCGGTGTTTGGCGATGTCTAATTCAACGATCGATAAATTTTTATTTTCTTTTTGATGGAGAAGATTTTCTGGCCTTCCTGTGGAAAAATTATCAAGGACAGTGACCGTAAAATTTTGTGAAAGTAGGTGGTCGACTAAATGGCTTCCGATAAAACCACAGCCTCCAGTAACGATGGCCTTAAACATTTTTAGGTCCTTTTTTGCAAACTAAGATATCTTTCTGGACTATCGATGGCAACACGGAAGCCTTCCAAAGGAAGGGCAAAAAGTTCTTTTTCTTCTACTAATTGCGGGAAAATATCTCTAGGAAAATCACTTTCTCCGATAGGAGCAATTCTTTTAAGGATACTAGATTTGAATAAATAGATTCCCGAATTAACCATTTTTTTTCCAGGAAGAGAGTGGGCGGGACGTTCTAAAAATTTTGTGACCAAGCCATTTTTATCTATTTCCACCACACTGTTACTCTTTTCTCTTTCATGGACAAAAATGCTGGCCTCCTTGCCATGTTCTTGATGAAACGAAATCAATTTTGCTAAACTTTCTTCGAAATAAAGATCGCCATAAATGACAAAAAAATGGTCGCAGTCTTGTAAGTGATGTTCCAATGATCGAACACCTCCTGCAGTTCCAGAAGGCTTTAATTCAAAGGAATAATGTATTTTAACATTCCATTTTCTACCGTCAGCGAAATAATTTTCTATTTGTTCACCTAAATAATGCAAATTAATAGATATTGAAGAAACTCCGGCTGCTTTTAACTGTTGAATAGTAAATTCCAATAGAGGTTTATTTTGATAGTGCAGCATAGGCTTAGGTGTGTGCTGAGTGAGTTCGCCTAGACGTGTACCAAAACCAGCACAAAGAACGACAGCTTTAATCATTTTGATTTTCCAAGGATGACCATTATTTCCTCAAGAGATTGTACTGTATAATTAGGGATTTTATGTCTTTCATCGATGATCAAATTAGTCTCTATCATTTGATAAGAATATGGTCCACGATCAATGAGAATAGATTTGCAGCCGGCCAAATTTCCTGCCACCACATCAGATATACGGTCACCAACCATGAATGATTGAGATAAATCAATTTCAAATTTACTTGCAGCAGCTAATATCATGCCGGGTTTAGGTTTTCTTAAGTCTGAATCAGTTTTGTACTTTTGAATTTGTGCATGAATATGAAATGGACAAAGGTAAACTCCATTGAAAAATTCGATGTATTTTTTTGGATAAGTAATACTGTTTAAAATTTGTTCATTGAGTGATTGGGCTTCTTCAAATGAGAGTAAACCTCGAGAAACAACAGATTGATTAGAAATCAAGAATAAAAAAAAGTTTTGCTCTTTTACATAGCGAATAAGATCAAAAGCAAAGGGATCAACTTTTACTTGTTCAAAATTTGTAATGAGATTTTTATCTTCGATTAAAACGCCATCGCGATCGAGAAAAACAGCAGGGTGTTTCATGTCCCTAAACGGACTGACTGCGAATTAGATTTTCTATCGCATCAACGGTATCTAATTTCTGTATAAAACTTTCGTCGAATTGAATTTTTAGGTCAAAGTTTTTTTCCAGTGCGCTTACCAACATCAGCACTGCATAACTATCCAAGTAGGAACGACTAATCAGACCTTGAATTAAATCAAGATCCCCTTCAAGATCTTCTATTTCAAGAATAATTTTCTTTATTTTATCTCTAATATCCATCGTCAGACACTAACAAGTTTGAAGAGATTTTTGTAGTCAATTTTATAATTTTTCTCATATAAAGTATCTCTATAATTCTTTATAATTTTTAGGAGATTCAATGAATAAGAAATTACTTTGTACTCTAGGACCAAGCTCATTGAATGAATTCACCATTAAGCGCTTGAGTGATATCGGTGTTTCCCTTTTTAGAATTAACTTATCTCATACTCCAATTGAAAAGCTTGAATCAATGATTCGTTTAATTCAGTTACATACGAAAGTGCCTATTTGTTTAGATTCTGAAGGTGCACAAGTTCGCACTAGCGCAATGCAAGGAAATGAATCCTATTATGCTGAAGGCTCGATTGTTAATTTAGCTTATGGGCAAGCGATTAGTGACTCAGCTACGATCAATTTGTGGCCAGAATCGATTAGCTCCCAAATAACTCCTGGGGACTTAATCAGTATAGATTTCAATGCAGTTTTGGCCCAAGTGATTTCTTTGAATAAACTCAAAATTATTAATGCTGGCGTTGTCGGTTCGAACAAAGCTGTCACCATATTGAAAAATATAATTTTACCCGCCTTATCTGAAAAAGATAAGGCAGCATTTAAGATGGGATTAGCTTTTGGAATTAAACATTTTGCTTTGTCTTTCGCAAATAGGGGTGAAGATGTCCTTGAAACAAGAGCTATCATTGGAAGTAATGGTTATTTAATTTCAAAAATAGAGTGTGTAAATGGTTATCAAAATTTAGATCAGATTTTAGAACATAGCGATTGTCTCTTAATAGATCGAGGCGATTTATCTAGAGAATATCCTATTGAGAAAATCCCTTTTTTGCAAAAAGACATTATTGAGAGAGCTAAAAAAGCTAACAAGGAAGTTGTCGTTGCGACAAACCTTTTAGAGTCCATGGTTTCTACGAGTTTACCTACTAGAGCCGAGGTCAATGATGTTATTACGGTCATCAATTCTGGAGCAGATGGGTTAGTGCTTGCGGCTGAGACAGCTATTGGAAGATTTCCGATGAAAGCAGCAGAAATGATTGTCAAACTTGTAGAACAAAATGAAATTTTTGTTAGTCATCCTGAATTAGTTCTCAATCCGGACAAAGTTGATTTATTGCCGAAACCTCATGGTCATAGCGGTAGATTAATTAATTTAGTAGGTCCGTTAGATACGGTTGATGAAAAAAAACAAATTAATCTGACAGACGAAGAAGTATTAGATTGTGAACAAATTGCCGTAGGAACATTCTCTCCCTTGAAAGGTTTTTTGGATAAAGAAGATTTAACCTCTGTATTATCAAAAAACCAACTTGCAGATGGAACAGTTTGGACAATGCCCATTTTACTGCAACGTAATAAATCAGATTTTGCTCATTTTAGAAAAGGAGATCTGGTCAATTTAGTTTTTCGTGGGTCATTATTTGGAACTATTGAAGTTTCTGAAATTTACCAATTTGACATAGATACGCTAGTGAATAAATGGTTTTTAACTAATGATAAAAAGCATCCTGGTGTCGCCAAGATTTCCTCTCGGGGGGAATTTTTTCTAGCTGGAAATATTAGAATAAAAGAACAGATTTTTTTTAATGATTTTGCAGAAAACTTATTCACTCCCGAACAATACCGTCAAATATTTAATACCAAAGGATGGACGAGAGTTGTTGGTTTTCATACTCGAAATGTGGTTCACCGGGCACATGAGTTTATTCAAATTTCTGCTTTAGAAAACTATTACGCCGATGGATTATTGATTTCACCCGTTATTGGCCCAAAAAAATCTGGTGATTTTAAAACGGAAGTTATTTTAAGAGCTTATTCCATTTTAATTGAAAAAAATATTTATCCTAAAGAAAAAGTGTTTTTAGGAAGTTTTCCTTCTTACTCACGTTTTTGTGGCCCAAGAGAAGCTGTTTTCACCGCCCTTTGTCGGAAAAATATGGGATGTAGTCACTTTATTATAGGTCGTGATCACGCAGGAGTAGGGGATTTTTATACTTCAAAAATGACTAATGATATTTTTTATTCAATTCACGATTTAGGAATTATGCCCGTTTTTTTTGAAAATGTTTTTTATAACAGAAAAATTAACAAAATTGTTTCTTCGTCGGTAGAAGAAAAATCAGAAGAAAAATTGGTGCCAATTTCAGGATCGATAATAAGAGAAACTTTAAATAAAGGAGGCGAATTACCAGAGTGGATGATTCGTCCTCAAGTTCTTAATTATTTAAAAGAGGAAATTAATCGTGGTGTTTTTGTATTTGAAAAATAATGAATAAAACAGTCTTACCCTTTGAATTTAGCTTAAAACGAAAAAACTTTGAGAAAATCAGAGGTAGTAAATCATTTTGCGTTTGGTTTTTTGGTTTGTCTGGGTCAGGTAAGTCAACATTGGCCAATGAATTGCAAAAAGCAATGTTTCAATTAGGAATTTACCCCGCATTGCTTGATGGGGATACTTTGAGAAGTGGTCTCAACAAGGATTTAAATTTTAGTAATATTGATCGAGATGAAAACATCAGAAGAACTATTGAGATATCAAAATTATTTATTGATACAGGAGTTCCGGTTATTAATAGCCTTATTACTCCAAGTTCTCATCATCGAAAAGAAATAATTCGCGAAATGAAAGAGGACGTAAAGCTCATTTGGGTATCTACACCATTGTCGATTTGCCAAAGTAGAGACACAAAAGGGCTGTATAAAAAAGCAGTTGAAGGCGAAATATCCAATTTTACGGGAATAAATGCACAATTCGAAGTTCCAGAAGAAGAGTGTCTTGTTGTTAATGCGGGTGAAGAGTCGATAGAAAATTGTCTCAAAAAGATACTCATATATATAAGTGAATTTTTAGTTCCAATCAAATAATGAGAAAGAAGTATTACAAATTCTTTCGATCAATTTTCCCGTTAGAATTTTTAGGTAATGAAGGCATAAAGTGAAACTTTTTAGGAACCATGTAGTTTGGTAGTTTTTCTTCGAGCATCGTTTTAATTTGGTTTTTATTTAATGTCGTTACTAAGTAGGCTTCAATCATTCCCTGTTCAGATAAATCTTTTTTAAAAACAACTGCACATTCTTTTATTTCAGTAATTGAAGTAAGAGCAGCTTCAATTTCGCCAAGTTCAATTCGATGCCCCATAAATTTAATCTGGCCATCTTTGCGTCCCATAAAAAAGATATCGCCATTTTCGTCACGGCGAACCAGGTCTCCTGTTTTATAAAAGACTGAATCAAATTCTGGTAATTTGATAAAAGCGTTGGCAGTAAATTCTGGCCGATTAAAATATCCAGCAGAGACTTGAGTACCTCCAAGATAAAGTTCACCAATCTCATTGACCATAGTTGTTGATCCATTTTCATTGAGGATGACGTAATCAAATATTGACAACATAGATTTTCCGAGTGGTGCTAAGGTCGCCATGGCTTCCGGCAGAAAATCCTTGTTGCTGATCAGGTAAGAAGAACAAATACAAGTGGTTTCAGTTGGGCCATAAACGTTGTAAAGCTGGCATTCATTTCCCACTAAATGAAAAAGTTCTTTAAGTTTATTTTTAGCAAACCCCTCACCACCAAAAATAATTTTTTTTAAATCAGGAAGTTGTTTTGGTTTTATCGCCTTTAAATTGAGTAAATAAATAATCAGCGAAGGCACGGAAAACCATTGATTTACTTTTTGTTCTGCCAAAGTATTAACCAGGGAGAATGGGTTTTTTAATTCTTCTCTGGCTAAAGCTAAAAGTGTCGCCCCACTAAAAAAGGCCATATAGGTATCAAAAATAGAATTGTCGAAAAATAAACTATTAACATTGGTCAGTACTTCCTGAGGTTTAATGGCATATTCTTCAATGCCCCATTGGATAAAATAATTTAAGTTTGAATGAGGAACGGCCACTCCTTTAGGAAGGCCAGTGGAGCCTGAGGTGAACATGATATAGGCAATAGTTGAGGTATCAAAATGTTTTAATTCAAATTCATTTGAAAGCGCCAGACATTCATTTTGACAGGAATCTAAATCAATCATCTCAACATCGTGGTCAATTTTATTTAAAAGCTCTAACAAGTTTAAATCATGAACTATCAGTCGTGGCATTAATGTAGTTAATATCGATTTGAGCCTTTCAACCGGACCAAAACGATCGACAAATGTATAAGCAGCTCCAATTTTTAAACAGGCCAAAATAAATGTAAAGGTTTGTGGCGTTTTTTTACTAGTGATAACAATGCGATCACCTAATTGAACGTCATATTTATTTTTCAATAACTGCGCTAATTGATTGCTGGATTTTTCTAACTGATCATAAGTAACTGAGCAAAGGGTAGGTGTTAAAAGTTTTAGCGCTAAAAGATTGGGGTGAAGTTGAGCCACTTTTCTAAATAAAAATCCTAAAGGCAATGTTTTCATGTGGATTCTCTTTTGGTCACTAAATAATATAAATTCTTTTTTATTCCTTCTAACGATAGATCAAAAACTGACTGGCAATCAGAAACATAAATAGATCGATGGCCTATTTTTTTATTAAAAAGTTTAACTTCACTTTCGAGATCCTTGACTAAATTAACATCAGAAAAAAAATATTGTGATCCTGGATATCGCATCAAAGCAGAGTGTTCACATTGATAAGATATTCCATCTTGATCGACTAATGTACCTTGGAATTTTTTGAGAAATCGATAACCAATATCATGTATGTTTTCATGAAAATACTGTTCAACATAATGAACAAATGTGGGATCAAATTGAGGCAAGCCAAAGGTCATGAGTTTGGCATTTTTAAGATGCATTTTTTCAAAAGTTGATTCTTGGCCAAAACTTTGGTCTTGAATGTTGGTGAAGTAATCGGCTTGGTATCCATAGGCAATAAAACTAAACATTGGATCTAGCGTTCGATGACAATTTTCTTTTGTTCTTAAATACTCGGGGAATAATCCCGTTTTTCCTTTGGTATTTTTCACATCGAAAATTTTGGATGGAGAATCATCGCCCCAGCTATAGCTGAAGGTTGGCAGAATGAGAGTTCCTGTGGGACCAACGAGTTTGAGGAAAAGGTTTAAAAATTCTTGCAGAAAGAGGTTTTTTGAAAGAGTAGCATCATACAACTTCCCAAATTTTGCCAGATCCATTTCAATGTATAAAACGTCACCTGGATGGATGATGGGCTTAAGTTCGCGATAAAAATCATCTGCAGAAAATGGCCGGTCTTCGATAAGAAAAAGGTTCATGGATTTTTGAGAGTTAAAAGCATCTCAGCTTGACCATCAAAAATTTTTTTTTGATTTTGGTTAAAAACTTTTATCTCGAGAGTGAGAAGCTTCAATGAATCATTTTTATGAGAAACCACCAATTCAAAGTTCAATATATCTCCTACAAAATAAGGATTTTTAAACAGACAACTTTGTTTTAAACAAAGTTCAGAGCCTCCGGGAAAAATGGTGCCATAAATTTTTGAGAGTAAAGTGGTAATTAAAAAAGCGTATCC
>JBIKWR010000209.1:0-4516 GCA_044356225.1 Bacteriovoracaceae bacterium
GCTCATTAAAATCATTTTTTCGCAAACCCCACAGCTTTGAAACTTGCACTTCAAATGAAAAAATTTTGACGTTGGAAAAAAAATCTAACTGCGAATTTAAAAGCAGTTCTTGGTTGCTCCAATCCACACTCGACTCACCTGAGGGGCCAGCATGAAAAAGCTGCCAGTAAGTATGTTCAAATTCTGATCAGGGTTCGTGATACGAAATTTGATCAGGGTTCGTGATACGAAATTTATTCAACGGGCAAAAACGGTACCACGAACTCTGAGCTCTAATTCTCAATTTTTAATACTAATTTTTGGCCCAAAAATGTTTCTCAAGAATCAATTTATTTTGGTTAAATTTAGATCTTAATAAACAAACTAATGAGGGGTTATTATGAAAAAAAATTTTAGGTACCCACTATTTCTTCACTTCCTTTTAAGTTTTTTATCATTTGATAGTAAGGCGGCAGTACCACATACTTTTGAAGTGGGTGAAATGGTTTATGAGTTATGGAATGATCCCGGATTCGCAACAATTGTAGAGGTACTACCAGATAATAAATATAAACTTTCAGATGGCACTTCAGTTTCGGCAAGTTTATTATATAAAATTTTAGAACAAAGTTCAGACGATTTTTATAGTGTTCAAGACAAAGTTTATTTAACCAAAAACAATATCAATCAATTTACTATAATCGAATTTATTGCCCAAACTTCGCAAGGGAATGAATTGGCCTACATAGAAAGTCCTGTAAATGGACAAAAAGCTTGGATTGGTTTTGAGCATTTGATGAAATCTGTTGAATCTTATAACAATTATTCAATCAATGAAGAAGTTGTAATCAAGAGTAATGTTGGTTGGTTTTATGAATTGACAATAGAATCAATTGTCCTTTCTCAAAACGGTTCCTATTTATATCTATTTCAAAATTTCAATGGTGGATACACTCATCTTTATACTCATTTAACGCTTTTAAAAACCCAGAAAAATTTTGATCAATTTAAAATTAATGAACAAATCTATAGAAAAAACATTAATGGAATAGATAAAGGATTAAGAGAAATCACTAAAATTGCAATCATTAATGAACAAAGTGCTTATATAAAAACAAATCCAGTAAATGATTCGACGGATTTTCACTACGACATACATTTTTTAGGTGAAAATAATAACAACTCAATTCATAAATTAATTAGGAACGATTCGTTAAGTGGATTTAAATCGAATGAAATGATCTACCACCCTTTGACTCAAACATTACAAAAAATCAAAACTTTAGTTAAGCTTTCTTGGCCAGGCTCTCCAGTTGAATTATTGCTTCAACAAAGTGGATTAACTAAGGTTAATAATGTTGTTAAGCTTATTCCCGAGTATGGTTCATTGAAAGTTGGAGATATAGTTCAAGAAAAAATTAGTCTTCCTTCAATTCAAAAAATTGTATTTATAATACCTGTTACAATAAATGGTGAGCCCTCGGCTTTAATCGTACTAGAAGATAGAGTTTTTTATACTCCCGATCAAGTCGAAGAGTTAAATTGTCCTTCGAAAGATGTCAAAATTTGTGGTTCGATTATTGTAAAGTTATAGATGAGAAGATCTGGCTTTTTGGATCAGGGTTCGTGATACGAAATTTATTCAGCGGGCAAAAATGGTACCACGAACTCTGTGCTAACTCTGTGCTTAATCATTTGGCATAGATAATTCAAGTTGCCTTCGCCCTTCTTCTTCGATAAATTATTATAAAAATAAAACTAAAGATTCACCATGAAAACAATCTTACTACTTTTGGCATTTTCAAGCATCGTTTTTGCTGATGATTTAGAACAACGAGTTTTAGAACTGGAAAACAAAACCCTCGCTATGCAAGCGGCTATGGAGCAAAAACTGGGAAATTGCCAAATGGTTTATTTGCACCATTCTTACCGGCTTAATCTATGTGATAAAGGGACTTTTGTAAGAGGTATCGTTCCCGTTGGAAATAATGCTAACCAATTGGAGTGTGGGTATTATCAATTAAGATGTAGTCGCGATGCTAATGAACATAATGAACATAATGGAAAATAAATTATTAACATTGATTATGAGCTTCCATCACAACAGTGTAGATCAGGGTTCGTGATACGAAATTTATTCAGCGGGCAAAAATGGTACCACGAACTCTGAGCTATTTATGAGCGAAATTTGAAACACTGAGAGTTTGTGAGCAAGTGAAAAATTCAATCATTAGGTTTTGGCCCAGACGTATTCCACGTCATCATACTTCGCCCCTCGAATGGTATCATTATCGGGAATCACGCGAGTTCGAACAAATTCTGATTTTTCGAGAACTCGACATGAAGCCTTGTTGCCGGCGGTTACCGTCGCAAAAATCTTTAAAATATTATTTTCACTGAAATGCTGAACGACTGTAGTTACAGCTTCAGTGGCAAGGCCATGCCCCCAGTATTCAGGAAAGAAAATGTAGCCAATATTACTGGCAATAGATTCACGGTTAATCTCAGCGTCCAATATCCCAACATAGGCCCCATCAATTTTTCTTTTTACTGCCCAGTTTAACCAAGCTTCTTTCCCGTCAGGCGAAAGCCGGGATTCCCTCGCTTGCCACCATGTCTGAAGATGCTCGATCGATTTAGGTGGTAAGGACGAAATCCATTTATAAATTTCTACATTTTGCATGAGAGGAAAAAGAAACTCAGCATGTTGTCCAGAAATCGGTTCCAGGCATAATCTATGTGAAACTAAGGAAGAATTCAGAATTTCAGCCAAGTTTTCAAAATTTTTTATAGTCATGAGCTAAGAATCCATTTATCAAAGTATGGAAATATAGTCACTCTAAAACCCTAAAAAAGCCAGCAGCTGATAAAATTCAAAGTTAAGAGTTCTAATACAAAATCGAAAGCCGGGAGTAAAAATCCTGGCCTTTTTTAGTCTTGGTTCGGGAAGACGAAGACTTTATGCCTTTTCAAATGTTTATCTGTCATCAGATTGAATATTGATTCCTCTGTCTCTATTGGATAAAGTTTACCAATGAAGATTTTAAATTGGACGATAGAATCCTTTTCCATCTTGAAAAACTTATTAGATCAGTCTGCTGGATATCTTGTATCAATCGAAGATGAAATTGAATATTTCAATCGGATAACTGCAACTTCATGGCATTATGCCGTTGATAAGAACGAACGGCCGATTGGTTTTATTAGATTGTTTAGGCAATCAGGAGGATTTTGTCCTGGAGAATTTTATGTGCCTTTGGATACTGAAAATAGGGAAGTTGTAATCAATTCGTTACTAACTAATTTTTTAGAGCGGTTTAATTTTCAATTAAAGGATCGAGTAAGATTTGCCATTTCAATGAGCGATTTAGCATCAATAAGCATATTAAAATCTGCAGGGTTCACTTCTCGTATTGAAGAATATCATTATTATGAAAAGATAATTATTGAATCAAAAAATAATAACGGCATTCTCGTGACTCCGTCTCTAGAGCATTTTGAAAAAACAAAGAAAACATTACTTCAAATTCATGATTTCTCTGACGAAGAAATTAAAGAAGCAATAAAAGAAAAACGAATATTGGCATTAGTTTCTAATGAGATCTTTTCTGTAATATCACGATTTGGGAGAAGTGATGACAAAGCAGAAATTATTGAAATTGTAACCGATAAGGATTATCGTAATCAAGGTTTAGGATTAAACTTTTTAAACCTTATGACCGACCATTTCTCAATTTTGGGAATTAAAAGTATTTATCTATTTGTTAAAGAAGATAACAAGGCTGCAATAAGGTTATATGAAAAAGCAAATTTTATAAAAAATAATAAGAAATCTCAAATTTGGCTTTCTAAAGAATGAATCTAAGCCTCTAGATAAATAATCACCTCCTCGTTTTTTTGCTGGGAGAAATTAACAAATGATTGAGAGTTATAATATACCGCTTTTAAATTCAATTTTTTGCGACCAAATTTTTAATCACTAAGAAATTGTGACCGAATGAGAAAATTCAATCCAGAATTTCGGCCATTCGACAAAGTGTACTTCTTCGAGTTAGGTTATTTGGCATGGTTAAAGAGTCTCAAAATCTAAATTTCTGGCCGATTTATGATTCTTATTCGATTGCTCGGGTGGATCAGATTCCAGAAGACGAATACCTAAGATTATTTAAAGAGCACATGCTTCAGGGATATCCTGTTTTGCCATGGAGATCTTCACTGGATGAAAATCAGAAGCAGAATCATTCACGATTGAAGGCTCTAGTGAAAGATAAGTTTGAACTTAGACTTGTTCTAAAACACCGCAAGCAAATGATTGGTTGGACTCACGGATGGCAAGACTCTGTTCACGCAAGCGATTACTATATGGGATCGTCGCTTGTATTACCGGAGCATAGGCGGCGCGGTCTCTATGGTCAGCTTATTCAAAAGACCCTAGAGATTACCGAGGCAGAAGGTTTTTCGGCCGTTCGGTCTCGGCATATTTGTACGAACAACGCTGTCCTTATCGCTAAGTTAAAAATTGGATTTACGATTAATG
>JBIKWR010000210.1:0-4509 GCA_044356225.1 Bacteriovoracaceae bacterium
TACTATTTATTTCCCTATTTTCAACTTTAAAAAAGGTTTTTCCTCCTTCCACCCGCTCCATCTTGGAAATCTTTGGCCATTTTCGACCTTTGATAACATCAAATTCTAAATTTTTTAAATTTTTTGCGAGTTGACCTTTAAGATCATAGAAGTCAATTGATTGGATGGCCAAACTGTCTTTTTCAAAAAGAAAAATTCGTTTTTGATAACCGTAAAGTCGTTTCGTTTTAGCTTCTTTCGCCTCTGCAACAACTTTAAAACATTCACCGCCATTGCAAGGAACAATCTTTTCACAATAATATTGATTTAAAGAAAGTTTTTCTTTTTCTAAATCACCATAGGTAAAATCGGTATTCATAAAATAATTTGTTTTACTACCATCGGCAATTCTTTGAGTCTTTTTAAGCGAAGGTAAATAAACCCATTGATCTATACTACCACTCTCTTCTTGCTCCCAATTTAGCAATGCACTCCCTTGAATCATCACCGGAGAAATAAAAGCTAACATTGTTCGAGACTCTCCTCGATTATTTTTATGAATTTGTTTAAGAACTCGATTGTCTTTTTTCCCATTATTATCGACGATGATCACATTATAAGTGACTGTTTCGCTTTCTACTTCATACTTCTTTTTCCAATTTTCCATTATCGCGAGACCATTCAAACCACACTTTTCATTAGACAAGACTGGATGGCTTAAAAGATAAGTAAGTAATAATAACAATCCCGTTTTACCGAAATTTAAATTAAGCAACTTCATAATGCTCCTCCTTTTTTTCATGCTGATCCCGACTAAATTGGGTATCAGCTGGTTTTTTTTCTG
Organism: Bacteriovoracaceae bacterium; assembly: GCA_044356225.1. GTDB lineage: Bacteria > Bdellovibrionota > Bacteriovoracia > Bacteriovoracales > Bacteriovoracaceae > JBIKWR01. The sequence continues at coordinate 824 of JBIKWR010000210.1, forward strand.
TTTGATCTATAACTCCAAGCCAGTTTTTAGCAATGTTTAAAAATATTAATGATCCAAACAAATCATAGATCAAGGCCCAGAATATCGCCCAGGCACCCAACAATCCAAATTGTTTAATGGGTATTAAATCCATTAAACCAAAAAGACCAAATCCAATGATTAAAGATACCGATGTAGTAATGAGAGCAGATTTTTTCTCCATCACATTATTTGAAAGTAATTCATACCAACTATTATCATGTCTCTTTTTTGCTTTAAGATCAGTAAATAAGTGAATTGTGTCATCAATTGAAATTCCCAAAATAATGGTCGCGACTAAACATGTACCAACATTTAGAGCAATGCCTAAGACAACCATTGAAGCAAAGAGAATCATTAACGGAGCGGTATTAACAATCACCCCGATGATTGAAAGACAAATGTTTCCACTCAAATAAAACATAATGACAAAAGTCAATAATACCATGATTACTAAACTTTGAATTTGAGAAGCAACGATGGTTCTGGCGGCATGAAAATTAAGCACACTTTTACCAGTCACTTTTAACTCAACAAAGTTTGGCAAGGTCAATTCTTTTTGAAACAAATCTAGGTGTTCATGTAGTTGATGAGCGGAAAACTCATCATGGAAAATTTTAATGAGATACGTATCCTTAGTTGAATTTCTAAATGAGCTTACGGAAACAGGTAATAAAAGTTCATATTGCTCAAGTAATAGTTCATCGATGACTTGACTTTCATTCGCAACATTATTCTTTTCAACGGAAAAAGCAGTGTGAATCTCATCAATCATCAAGGAGTAATCAATGACTTTTTGAGTCCATGGTTTTTTCGTTAACTCAGTACGAATGTTTTTTAGGATTTGAAAATTGTTTTGCTTATCTTTTGTATCTTGTAAATCTTTATCATGAAAACTCACTACTAAACTGGTGGAGATAATCCCGGGGAATTCATTTTTTACATGCTCAAGATTTATTCTCTCCTCAGATTTTTCGGGCATAAAATCAATCGAATTGATATCCGCTTTCAAACCAAGGCTTATGACTATTGAACCAAAATACAATGCTACAATGATCATTTTTGACCAATTTATGGAATTCATCTTTGCATGCTTAGATCCCTTGTTGTTCCTGGTAACATAGATAAATTCCTGCTTTAGGTTAGAATCTTTAGAATCTTTAGAATCTTTAGAATTTTCCACTAACATATATAAAAACGTCATTAACAACGTAATAAGGAAAATACTGATCAAACCGATGGACATCAGTAAGCCAAACTCTTTGAGCATTTTTAGCGGATGAAAATACAAACTGAAAAACCCTAAAATGGTTGTACTCGATGTCAAAATTATTGGTTTAAGCACTAGTTTAAAAGTTTTTTTAATGACATGAGATTTATTCAATGAACGCTTTTTAATTTTTTCAAAACAACAAAATATATAAGTTATTTCAGTAGATCCTAATGTAAGCAAAAGTATTGGTATCATGGATGTTAACATGGTTAAAGGGATTTGGTTTTCTTGCATGGCCCAATAGGATATCCAGATTGAAAAATAAGTTGAAAAAACAGTGACCATGACACTAGCAAAACTTTTAGTCCCAATATAAAGAGTTAATAAAATAAATAAAATCATCAAAGGGGTGATTATTTTATTCGCAAAATGGATTTGATCTGCCGTGTATTTTTGATAAACAGGCGTTCCGATAAAATAATGTTTTTCAAAATTATTTTTTAAAAACGCTACTTCGCTATTTAATGAAGTAACCAAGGCGTCATATTGCTGTTGAGGAAAATTCGTTCTTAGGACAAATTCAATTTGAGTTGCTGTTTTTTTCTGATTAACAAAACGACGGGCATAAAAAGGACTTTTCATCGCACTGGAGAAATCACTGCTTGAAATTTTAATCTGGTCTGGAAAAAGTGGACTTGATTGAACTTCATTTTCAGTGACCTGAGGATAGCCTAAACTTGGACTACTTTTACGAATAAAAGGTGTAGTAAAGATGGATTCAATTTTAGAAAATCGATCATCTGCTAAATAATTAAAAACTAAATCTTGCAGAATTTTTAGTTTCTCTGGAGTAAAAACTGCAGGGTCTTGAACAAACAAAATAATTGATTGGTCCGACCCAAATGTTTGCAAAATTTTTTCATAATATTGTTTTTCAGGGTCTTGATCTAAGAAAAAACGATCAAAGCTATAATCACTTTCAACTTTGGGAAAATGCCAATAACACAGACTTAATAAACTTAGCAGACTTAGGGTCAAACAGATCTTTGAAGTTATTGAAGTTTGTTTTAATTTCATAATTAATCTTCATACTAAATGAAGGGGCATTGGAAGGAGAATTCGTGCTGAATAACAAAAACCAAGATTTGATTGTCTCATTTTTTGAGAATCAAGATATTAAATCGATGGTAATGACGATGGATTTACTGGTGGGAGTATGACTTTTTTCCGCTCGACTCTCCAGAGGAACGAGTACATTTCCTTCTGGAAAATAAGTAGCAACACATTTTTCTGGTATGTCATACGGGATAATCACAAAATCCAAGGCTTCGCGCCTTTGACCTTGATAAAACGAGACTAAATTAACTCGGTCTCCTTTTTTGAGATTTCTGAGTTTCATATCTTGCTGGCCAATAAATAAAACCCTCCTTCCAAAATGGACACCTCGGTATCGGTCATTGAGTCCATAGATCGTAGTGTTGAATTGGTCATGAGACCGGATCGTCATCATTAACAATTCATTTTCTTTCAGTTGTAGGTGATTTTTCGGATTCCAATAATCATCAGATTGCACAGAAAAATGGGCCAGGCGATCGATGGTGGGAAAAGACCGCTGATCGCGGATGGGATTGGGGAGATAAAATCCCTCTGGCCTTAAAATTTTTTGGTTATAATTCTCAAAACCAGGAATCACCGCCTCAATCGACTGGCGAATGGTTTGATGGTTCTTTTGAAATTGATGCCACATTATCTTGGCCGATTTTTGAGGGTGAATTCTTTTTCCAATTTCACACACAATCTCTACTTCACTTGGTAAATGAGGAGATAAAGGAGGTAAAAACCCTTGGGAAGAATGAACAATACCCATGGAGTTTTCAACTGAAACCATTTGACCGGCATCGGATCTTGCTAAACAAGGCAGGATCAATGAATTTTTTCCGGCCACCAAATGATTTCGATTCAAATGAGTCGACACATGAACCACGGTGTTTAATTCATGTAAAACCTTGGCGGTTTTTTCAGTATCAGGTGAGGCTGAAAGAAAATTTCCACCCATACACATAAAAAATTGCACTTTTCCATGTTCCATCGCCTCAATACTATGAACCACATCATATCCATGGTGAGTGGGAGGGCAAAAATGAAAATGCTTACCAAGTTTTTCTAAAAAATCCGAGGAAGGTTTTTCAACAATCCCCATGGTGCGATCTCCTTGCACATTACTGTGGCCACGCACTGGACAAAGGCCGGCACCGGGAATTCCCAATTGTCCTAAGAGTAAATGCAAATTGACTATTTCTTGGATGGTGGCAACGGCATTTTTATGCTGAGTCAGTCCCATCGCCCAACAAGAAATTAATGTTTTTTTGCTAGCAATTATTTTGGCCAATTGATGGATTTGCTCTCGTTCTAGACCAGTCATTAACTCCACTTCTGTTAAGTTAACTTTTTCTAT
>JBIKWR010000211.1:0-4435 GCA_044356225.1 Bacteriovoracaceae bacterium
CTCCTCATGAACCCATAATGGACAATCGGTATATATTCTACAATCTTTAGTCTTGTTTGCTATACAAATAGTGGATAAAAACCGTCCACTGAAGTTCAAGTAGATTTGAGAATAAAAAAATATATAAAAAGAGAAAAAATGAACTTAATAAACTTAATGAAAAATTTATTGGCCACTTTCATCTTTTTCATCATAGCGGGAATGTTATCCAATGCTGTCTTGGCGAAGGAATTAGATAAGGCCGAAAAAATAGTTGAAATTATTGAAGAAACGGTCACCAGAATTGATGAGGTTATAGAAAATTTAGAAGCTTCGGCTAAAAATGAAAATCTCAATCAAGAGGTCGTCAAAGCGGTTGCGACTTTAGAAATTGTTGATGCTTTTAAAGACTGTCGCCGTGAACAGATCAAAGCGGAAATAAAAAATGAGCAGCTTCCATGCCTAAAAATTATTAAGGAAAGAATCGCAAAAATGGCGACCGATAAAACAAGTGGCATGAGTAATTCAGCTTATGAAAAATTAAAAAATATTAAAAAATTTATCTTAGGTATTATCGATACCGTGAATCACGGAGTTGAACGCGGATAAGTAATCTTTTTTCAGTCATACGACGACAAACCCCCCCCCTCCTTGTCGCTTGGACCAGACAAGACCTGAAAAGGTCTTTTCTGGTTCATGTTTTTTCAATCGCCGAGTAAAAATCGCAAAAATTTTCTGCTGATGAACCCTCCTAACATGCTATTAAACTAGACCTCGTTGCCAAAATCATAGAGAATTTTAGTGGGAATCTGGAATGGTCAAAAAAATAGTAAGAGAGAAAAGTTATTCTTATGGAAACAGAAAAATCTCTATTTCAATACTCATTTTTTCGAGTTTTTATCGAAGTCTTCATCGGAATCATTTTTATTCTCGGGATGGTTATTTTTTTTATCTATCCAAGTTTTTATAATCCTACCAAAAAGTTTGCCACCGGCAGCTTTCTCGTGGGAATGATCGGCGTACTCTTAAGTTTATTTGGTATATGGGTGGCCACGTCTCGTCATCCGTTTGCTCAAATTTTAAGAAAAAAAGAAAAAACTAAACAAACATTAACTTCACCATCGTTCACTGAAACGGTTATCGTCGTTTCCGTTTTTATCTTTTTTATTATCAAGTTTAATGAGCAATTTATGCAAAAAATGTTATCCGAAAAAGGGGAGTTTGATAGGGAGTCACAAGTTTATGATGACTTTAATGATTCCTATGGGGATTAGTTAAGTCATTACGTCGGTTTAGTTATGTTCTTACATTTCATTTAATAGTTGAAATATTTGGTAGTTAAGATAGAAGCATAAGATGAAAATAGTTTTACATTTAAGCATGATCCTTTCTTTCATCGCCTGTCATTCTGAAAGTGGAACTTTAAAATTTATTGATAGAGATGATCTAGAAGGCAGCGATGATCCAGTGATTATTCCTCCCGATAATTTAACTCCTATCGAAACGGCAAAAACTTTTGAAGATTTAAAAAGATTAGTCTTTGTTCCTCTAAAATGCACACGCTGTCATAGAGCAGATGGTGAGGAACCTGTTTTAGAATCGCGAGATGATTATCGGAAACTGATCAATTTTAACGACCCAACTGAAAGTGAAATTTATCAAGTGATCGAATATGAAGATATGCCTAAGGGGGCCAATAATCGCAAGGCCACTAAACAAGAAAAAGAAGCTGTTTTGCGTTGGGTGCGATTTGAAGTGGCCAGTCCTTAAAATACTTTACTCAATAAATTCCATACTAGAAATTTCTTGATCTTGCAGCCAGTTTAAACTCTTGCGAAAATCAATCGATTCATCGGTTAAAATAAAATGAGGCAAATAGAAAAGTGGAAAACGATTAAGCAGTCGATCAAGAGGCATTAAGGGATCAATCATCATCAGCGCTTGCTGGTATTTGGTCAGAATCCAAGAGCGATTTAGATATCTTAAAGCTGCGCCATCCATTTTTATCACGACTCCTGAAATGATTACACAATCAAACTGATAAAGTCTTAAAAGCGCACACAGGAGAGTGCTGTGATCAGAGCTATTTCCACTTCGCCTTTTGAGCACATAAGAAGAAGGTGCAAAACCCCCTAAACCTATTTTTTCGGTCAATAAGTTAAATGAATATTCAACCAATAATTCTGGATTTATTTTTTTTCCATATTGTTTGTTAAATTGTCTTTTAATCTCGGTAAAAACAATTTGATCTTGATCAATCAAAAAAGAAGGGGTTTTGCGCAAATAACTAGCAAAAGATTTTAATGAATGCGCCCAAGGGATCGAATTTTTGCTTTGAGTGTTAAGGTTTTGGTAAGGCGCGAGAGGAATTTCTAAAACATTAGGTTTATTGGGGATCATTTGAAAGGGCAGAGAATGCTGTTGATAAAAACTTTTTAGTTTTTCGGGATTATGGGCGGCGACTACCACTTTGCCATTTTGGAACAAATGATTATTTTTTATCGGCGAATTCATTTGAACAATGCCACCATCTTCATAAATAAAAAAAGGCTCACTTAATTCTTGAGCATAACCATGATTTAAATTTGCTAAGAAAAAACAAAAATAAAATGACCAAAAGGATATCAACCACAGGCGAAACTGCATTCCGAAATCAGCGTTTAATAAAAAATTATTCATTCACTTTTTTCCATTTGTTCATTTTTGTCATTTAAATTAAGGACTAATTCTTGTGAAAGAGACTGACCACCTAAAGATGTCGTCAGTCGATATTTATGTGGACCTTTTTGAACCATTAAGCTGGTCATATTTTCCAACTGACTTTCAATACCATCATTCGTTAAGCGTGAACGGACCGGTAAAAAACTGATTGGTGATAAGTGAGGAACATAGTGTTGGTACTCAGCAGTAATGTTGGGACTATGGATGACTTCATTGAGGTAGTTTTGGTGTAAAACTGGACGATCAGACTGAGAGTTATAGGATATTTTACTGGTTATGGGTTTACCAAAGTATTCTCCTTTTACTTGATATTGTTGGTCAGAAGTTGTGCCAAGAGAGAGCTGAAAAACCAGCTCATCTAAACGAGCGTATTGATAATCACCGCTCAGTAACAAATGAGAGTCATCATAGTATTCCTGCGAGAGCCAATCATGAGTGACAAAGGTATGGGGATGTCCTGGAGATAGAGAACTGGTGAGTGTCTCAACTCTTTTAATGGGCTTACTTTGTGCCGTCGGTTCTAGATAAGTATTGACCCATGACCAACCAAAAACATATTGCCTCCCTCTTAAAAGATATAATTTTTTATTAACCACTTGAAAAGTTTGGGAATTTTTATTGGGAGGTAATTGTAAATGATCGATAATAAAATGAAGGTGATCGGCAAAAGATTGAGTGGTAATGGGAAAATAAACGGAACAAAAGAGGGTGTTGTTTTCTAAGGAGATGGAGGCCATTTTAATGTTGGTAAATTGATTTTCATTTTGACGATGGTAGATAATTGAGTCGGTAGTAAAATAGGGATAGTGCTTGTAGAGTCCAACTGAAAAGCCAGTGATGGCCGGTGGAAAATGATCTCTTTTGATTACGGTTTCGGTAATTAACTGATGAAAAAAATGAATCCCCTCCGCTCCGTCAAAACTTTGATCATATAAAAAGCATTCGAGTAACTTATTATTGGCGACAGGACTGGCGATATAAACATTGTTTTGATTGACTTCAATAAAGGGAGCTGCTTTTCCTAATATTTTTCCCGAAATATTTTTTTCTTTTATCTCAAAAAGGAATGGGGACAGCGCTTCAAGCGGGCCGACTCGTTCACCCGGGGGGCGAAGTCTTTTTTCGTTTTGAGCACATCCGCTCATTATGGCGATGGCGATGGCGAAGGCGGTCAAACAAAAATAAATGACCAGATTTTGCAGCATGACTATCTAGACTCGACGGTTGAAGTTTCTTAGGAATATAATGAACTAGAAACTAGACATCGAGAATACAATTGCTGCAGTTTTTTAAATTGAAAATTCAAGAAATAATTTGCATCGCTGTTTTGATGAATGGTCTGATGTTACAGGATGTTTTAGCAATAGATGAGGAACAAAAAAAAATCTCTTTTGAACAATTGGCCACAGAAGAATTCTTTCAAGAATACGAAGGCGGATCTGCGAAAGCGGTCAATTTATTCCGGCCATTTCAGCTCAATTTTCGCCCACAAAAGGGTGAAAAATATGTTTTGCTGGAGTTTTTAACTGCCCAAGGTCAAGCTGATTCAACTCTAGAAATTAATCCTCTCAGTGGAAATCTCGCGGAACTTAAAAGAAAAAAAAAGCAGACTCAGACTTTAATTAAAACTGATTTTGAATGGGGGCAGAATTCTGATCTAAGTTTAGGAATGAATGTTCAGTATTTAGTTGGCAAAAAATGGCAAAATGAACAAGCTGGAGGGGCCAGTTTATTG
>JBIKWR010000212.1:0-4416 GCA_044356225.1 Bacteriovoracaceae bacterium
ATCCTACTACCGCTGAGTCTTGCAAGAAAAAGCTAACCCAAGATTTAAAAAAATATCAACAAGCTCAAAAACAATGTGAAAATCAAAAAAACAAAGCAGATCAAGTTTCTTGCCAACAAAAATTAGATGCCTATGTTGCTGGATTAGCACAATGTGACTATCATCAAAATCCCATCGAAAAAAACCTCTGCATTGGTGATTTAGAATACACTGTCGCCACCACGATGTGTGAAAAGAATTCCCCTTCATCATGTCAGGGAAAAAAAATCTATAATTGTGTTATTAAAATGTGTTTGAGTCCACAACAAAATGACCAAATTAAAAATGCCTATTTAAAATGTCAGGTTAAACCTGATGAAAAGAAAAAAGATCAATGTGTCGATAAATTAACTCAATTAGGAAAAGATGCTTTAAGTTTAAAATCAAAGATCGAAGAAGATATGGAAGAAATCAAAGATATTAGTGAAAAAGGTAAAGAAGGAGAGAAAAAATTAGAAGAAATTTTCTCTATGGCCAAATTACATTATTTGCACTTAAGTTTTGTTTCAACCAAAAAACTTAGAAATGCAATCGCTTTTGCTATCGCCAGTGAAGAGAAAACTAATTCTGTAATGAAAGATAAACTCGAAGGGAATTTGGCGATATTAAAAGAAAAATTAAAAAAATTAAATAAGTACGATCAACAAATATTGGCCTTTGAATACCTACATCAATCCTATATCGATTTGGAAGAAATACTTCGAGAAAAAGCCGATAACTATGACCAACTTGAAGGACTTTTTGAAGATGCCAAAAAAGCTGCATTGATCGAGATGATTATTTACAATCCATTTTCTATACTTGTTTATAATAGTGCTAGTAAAGGCGCTAAGGAGGCCAGTGACTTAAATAAAATCACGCTCGAATATGCCGACGAAGCAGCAACCAGAGCACGTAATATCATGCGAATCCGCCTGCAATGGGAAAAAACATTCAAAGAAGCGGGTGCCATCATGGGCCATGATGTGGCAGCCACAGAATTAAGTAGTAGTCATGGTATCGATATTGAAGTTTTACAATCTGCCACCATTGTTCCGACGGAACAGAGTCCAGGACTCGTTCAGTTAAAAAAAGAAATTGCGGCAACTCCAGGCATCGCAAACGTAAATCAACCTAAACATAAAAAAGGCAAAAAATCTTGTTATCTCAACAATGGTCAATATGATCCTGAGTGCACATGCTTAACTTCACAATCATGCTTGAATTTAGTCGTTCAACCCTCGTCCTTATTGTGGGATGGGAAATATCAACAACTTTATCAACAACAAACAGTTTCTTTAGGTTATTCATCTGATCCGAATCATGATTTAGTTGCACATTCATTAACTGCCTATACTCATGGTCAAAATGTTTCTGTTCAATTTGCTATGGCCAAGGCCGAATTAAAAAAACAAAATCTAGAACTTGAAAATCAAGTCAAAGAAAGTGGCGCTTTTGCTCAAGCTGAAAAACTATTGCATCAAAGTAAATCTCTCAAAATAGAATCGTATTTAACCGGTGAAGAATCGCTAGAACTTGTCGATCATCACTCGAACAAAAAGTTATCTCTAGCAGTGGGTGAGAAGTTAAAAAAAATAGCGGCAGAATCCACCAAAACTAACCACATTAGACTAAAAAATTGGCAGGAAGCGATGATGTTTGATCCAAAATTGTTTCAAACAGGATTAGTTTATGATCAAGCTGACATCGAGAATTTTATCTCTGCACAAGGAGCACATGGTTATTACGATAAGAATGAAGAAAAATCATCTGACTCAGATCAAAGGCCAGCTCAATTTAGTCAATATTATGATCAGATAAACTTGGCCGAACCTCGTATTGATCTGTTTGAAATCATCTCAAAACGCTATCAAAGAAAATACCAAGAACTTTCAAAATAAAGTGATTGATTGTCTTTCCATTTTCCAAACAAACTCTCTTTTGGTCCATCAAAAGTTTGATATGTTAATCGATAGTCCCCACCACTTAAGCGCCTAAAACCTAAGGTATAAAATTGATATTGACCTTTATTTTCTAAATCAAATTGATAGTCATAAGACCCATACCATTCATTATTAAAATTGATTAAAGTGTTCCCCAAAAGACTTCTTTGGACCACTCGTGAATTGATGGAGCTGACGACATAAGTTGGAGCGTTTTGCTTTTGCGTAATATGCTCTTCAGCAAATTCTAAAACTAAAGAAAGATCTTGTATGCCTACTGTTTTAAAAATTTGATCAAAAGTGTAGCGAGCTCCAGCGACAAAGGTTTGATAGTTGTCGTCTTTACCTTCTTCTGCTACTTGTTTTAAAAACTCCCCATGCACTTCTAGACTTCCAAAAGTCGTGGAAAGACCGGTAAAAAAATGATTCACCAATGGGTATTCTTTAAAAAAAATAAACTCCGGCGAACTTCCTAGTACAGAGTTATCCACTAAAACTTCTTTTTTAAAAACGGGATCTTGATTAGGGCCATAAAAGAATCCTCCAACCAAATCAATCCCCTTGAAGGTCGTTTCAACTTTTGTCAGATATTGAAAATTTTTAAATTTATTTTCAGGAAAACGATCTTGAAAAGAAAAATTGACCACATCTTCTGTAAAAAAACTCCAACGAGCATCTTTTCCGGGTGATCTTGAGGGAATAAAAAAAGGTAAAAGATGAAAACTCAGCGAATAATTTTCATCATTTAATCCCAGACCCAACATCCAATTGCCGAGTTTACGTGATTTCGTTGGGTTTGTTTGATCCACCGGCATCAATCGATCGATCGGACTATAAAGAGTCGATTTTCCATAAGTAACAATATTTTTTCCAATCAAAAAATCAAATTTAGAAAATTCAGCTTGATAATTTAATTCTGTTATTTCTAACAACGTTCTTTTTTCATTGCGCGAGGAAAATGTTTTTTTCAAAGGACGATATGTATCTTTGCGATTAGAAACATCAATAAATCCCCCTAGTTTCCAATCCCCTAAAAAAAAATGTTTTTGACGAGAAAATAAATAATTTGCATCAAAATGGTGAGAAGACTGATCGATATTGGGTTGTTTAGGATCATTAAAATAATTTGTCAGTCCACCTACGATACGATTTGAACCCATTAGTTTTTCTTCATTTTGTTTATCTTTTGATTCGGACAAAGTGGTATCGGTCGATCCCTTCGAATAGTCGGTGTTTTCATTAGTGTCTGCACCGAAAAGATTTTGCGCTTCCGTTAGTTCAGCAGCCGAAGCTAAACCTCCATCTTTACTTTTAGTGTTTAAATCATCTCCAGAATCTTCTATTAAATGTGGTGAATCTGGTGATTTTGTTTCAGGATTTATCCTTCGCCTAAAAAATATTTCTGAATTTTGCTGATTTTTAAACTCCCTATTTTTCCGTTGCAACAAAATCCTGCCATTTTTTGCAAGTTTAACGACCTTTACATCAGAAGATTTTTTTAAAATCTTCAAACTCTGATTTTTAGTTTGAATCATCAGGATTGATGCTGCTAATCCTACTATATGATTGGGCGAGAAAAAAAAAGTATTCACATTTTTATTTTTTGATTTATACGCCAACTTTCCTTCAATGAGTATTACCATCTGAGAGGATGGAATGGCTTTCTGACTGGATGAATTTAGGCTTATCTCCACTAATGTCTCAGCAAAAAAAAGAATAATATCCTGATTTTTTAGTTCGATTAGAGCGGATGAAGATTTTGAGATATTTATGAGATAAGGACTTTTATACCACTTATTAATTTCAGCATCTTCATACTGAATTTCACTTTGGTTAATAGATTTATCCCTACCCATCGCTACATAGACTTCTCCAGTTTTTTTAAGAATTCTAAAGGCAGCATGTGAGCTAGGTTGATAACAAACCAAGAGAATAAACAAAAGCTGAGAGAAAATCCTCAAACCTTTAAAAAATAAAAGAAAAAAGGCCTTCCATTGGCCTAAAACCATAAAATATCCTAATTTATTGAACGACTATTAAACGTTATCACTAAACGTCGGATCTATCCAGTAACCCTCCAATTGATAAGACTCACAAGATTAACATAAAATTTATTTTATATGAGCACCTGCAAGCATCGCCTTAGGGGTAAAGATGGTGCTTTCAATTTTACTATTTATTTCCCTATTTTCAACTTTAAAAAAGGTTTTTCCTCCTTCCACCCGCTCCATCTTGGAAATCTTTGGCCATTTTCGACCTTTGATAACATCAAATTCTAAATTTTTTAAATTTTTTGAAAGTTGACCTTTAAGATCATAGAAGTCAATTGATAGGATGGCCAAACTGTCTTTTTCAAAAAGAAAAATTCGTTTTTGATAACCGTAAAGTCGTTTCGTTTTAGCTTCTTTCGCCTCTGCAACAACTTTAAAACATTCACCGCCATTGCAAGGAACAA
>JBIKWR010000058.1:0-15151 GCA_044356225.1 Bacteriovoracaceae bacterium
ATATTGAAGGCATGCATTTTAATACCGCCATCTCACAAATGATGATTTTTAATAACCACTGTATCAAAGCTGGCAAAGTAGCGCCCACCACCGTTAAAATCTTTGCCCAAATTTTAAGCCCCTTTGCCCCACATATGGGCGAAGAACTTTGGCAAATGACTGGTGAAAAAAAATCCCTCGCCTACTCGACTTGGCCAAGTTTTAACGAAGCCCTAACCAAAGATGACTCCATCACCATGGCAGTGCAAATCAATGGCAAAACTCGCACCACCATTGAAGTCGATGCTGGCATTTCTAAAGATGATTTTTTGGCCCTGATTAAACAAGATGAAAAAGTTCAAAAGTATTTGGCCGAGGGAACTCTAGTCAAAGAAATTTATGTGCCCGGAAAAATCTGCAATCTGATAATCAAATAAAACAGTCTTACTATTTGAGACTGTTTTTCTCTCGTGAATAATTTATCTTTCATTTTAAGCGTTCCCCGTCTGTAGGATATTTATAAACCTATCGGTGTTCCAAACATGTGCCAGGAGTTTATATGAAAATTTTGTTAGTTATATTGTTTTTACCGATCCTTTTACCGACTACTTTTGCACAGTCTTCACCAGGTCGATACAATCAATACGACCAATGGTTTTTTTTCAAACCAAATACCACTATTCCCTCTGATCTCTTAAACGACATTAAAAGAGAAAGTTCTTATCCTTTACAAACAGCTGAAAATGCAAAAAAAATCATGGCGCAAAAACTACTCCATGGCGAAATTGTAGGATCCGTCTGCAGTAAAGATGGCTGTTATGTTTTGGGACAAAATTCTTTTCTGAACATCACTAAAGTGTCGCTAGAAAATAAAATTAAAAAAAATAAATAATAAAACGAGGTTTTTATGAATAATGTCGTACCAAAAATATTAATTTTTTTACTGTTAATAGTTTCTCCTTTTAATCATCTATTGGCCGACGAACCTACTGAAGATGTGTCCGATCACACTAGCGGAACCTATACCGTAGCAGTGATTGCCCCAACTGGTGGTTTTTTTCTAGGAGCAGATTGGTTCTACCACTATGCCGCTCCTTTATTATGGGGTGTCACCAAAAAGTGTTGGAGCATCGGCTCTGAAGATGAAGCACCCGAAGAAGAACCAGCAGAGGAGCCAGAAGACGAAGGTGGAAATGCTGAAGTTGAAGGTGAGACTGAAGATGAAGGAGGTATCGTCGATACAGTAGTCGACGCTGGGGCAGCCGTAGGAAACGGAGTGGTCGGTTTGGCAGCAGGTGCAGGCGCAGTTGTCTGCGGAACAATTGGTGGCATAGGACATGGAGCTTTATGGTTAGTCGATTTACCTTTTGGTGGAGCACCTCAATCTTGTCATGAAAAAGCATTGGCAGCCGAAGCTGAAAACGCAGGCTCCTACGGCGGGGCTTGTGGAGGACCGTGCGAATTATCCGATGACACTGAAGGAGTTTGTCGTCAGGCTTCCAAATCATCTGAGTGTGAATGCAAACCCCAACTCACAATTGCTGAAATTGATCGCATCATTTTTGAAACAATAGAGAGTCCGGCTCCCATTATTAATAAAAATTCAAGCCTAGAAAAGAATAACTAAAAAATATGAAATCCCCAATTTAGTAGTGTCAGGCCCAAGCCTGATACTACTGGAATGGAAAAATTATCATCTACCCATACCGACATCAGTTCACTCACTGCACCCATCATGCCAGCAAGTAGGGCAAAAGTTAAAAGCTCTACACTACCATTTCCAATATAAAGTCCCACTGCCAAAGTTAAGACATAACAAACGGCAAAGCATGTAACTGTTCCTTGCAACGACTTATTTTCAAAGATTTTATCTTCGCCATATTTGATTCCCACCGCTGAGGCCAGGGGATCGGCAAAAATGAGAAAAAGGATCGACAAAAGTGCTATTCGTTCTTCAAAAAAAGCCAAGGAAACGGCGACGCCTAAAGCAAAAAAAGGTACTCCTGTGTAGCCTCTTACTTCGCTTTTGCGAACAATCGGTCTTAAAACTTTCATACAAGCAGAGTTAACTTTTTCATTTCTCAAACGCCAAAAATCCACCAAAAACGCCAGAAATGCCACTGCCAGGGCAATCCAAACAAAAGGTTCGCGTTCAAGCGCCGGAGTTTTAATATAAAGCAAAAAAACCATTGAACCCATACCCATATGCCAAATTTTTCGGGTTATATGTAGGTCTGTTCGCGCAGCAAATTCAGAAGTAATTATCTGTGACATCATCTCCCCCCTGGAAAAAACTTATTCACTAAACAAATTTTGTAATGCATCCTATCAATACTAAAGCTATCAGCTTTTATCATCTGGATCTAGACTAAACGCACTAAGGATTGTTGATATTACCTAGATGAATAAAGAGGTAAACTATTAAATATATGAAAATTAGGTATATAATGTGGACTGAGAATTAGTGAACGTGGTGTCTGTTTCATAATTCTCGCAACGGATGGCAATATAACATAAGGCGCAAACTTGTCGATTTATCATATTGAGACCGATAAAAAATCAAACGAAATGTACGATGAAAATAGCTTCAGCGATTTAGGTCCAGGACTTGGCTTTCATGGCAAACAAAAAATTTGGGCGGTCGGTGGGGGAAAAGGTGGAGTTGGAAAAAGTTTAGTCACCGCCAATGTTTCTATTTGCTTGGCACTCATGGGTTACAAAGTAACAACCATTGATTTAGATCTTGGAGGGGCCAATCTCCACACTTGCCTTGGAGTTCATGTACCCGAAAAAACATTATCTGATTATCTCACTAAAAAAGTAAAAAGCTTAAAAGATGTTATTACCCCAACTCCTATACCAAACCTAAGTATTATTAGTGGAGCGCAAGATGATCTAGGAGTGGCCAATTTAAAACAAATGCAAAAAACTAAAATCCTAGCGCAATTACATGAAATTGATGCCGACTTTATTCTCTTTGATCTTGGCGCGGGAACGGCATTTAATACTCTCGATTTCTTTATCTCCTCTCATCAAGGCATTTTAACCGTACTTCCAGAGCCAACATCGATTGAAAATACTTATCGTTTTATTAAGTCCGTTTATTATCGACGCTTAAAAATGATTGAGGATTTACTTGATCTTGGTCCTTTAATCGATCAGGCGATGAATGCAAAACTTTCTAGCTCATTTAATTCCCCGGCTGATTTGGTTAAAAAAGTCATTGAAATTAATCCGGAAAAAGGTCAAAAATTACAAGAAGAAATTATTAAATTTAAACCAAAATTAATTATCAATCAGGTCAGAACTCAAGCCGATATTGATATTGGGTTTTCGATTAAATCCATTTGCAAAAGATACTTTGGCATCAATATGGATTATGTCGGTTACCTCGACTACGATGCGACAGTTTGGCAAAGTGTAAAAAAAGGTCGCCCACTTCTTATGGAATTTCCCAATTCTAAACTCGTAACAAATTTTGATCGAATTGTTCAAAAATTATTAGGAGCATAAATGAATTTGGTTTCAAAGAATTATTATGAGTTACTGGAAATTTCTCCCGATGCTTCATTTGAAGATGTTCATCGAGGATATGCTCGTGCCAAAAATACTTATTCCGGCGAAAGCATCGCTCATTACTCACTCATCTCGAATGAAGACTGTAAAAAAATGCTTAATGATGTCGAGGAAGCTTTTTCTATTTTAAGTATTCCAGAAAAGCGGCGCGAGTATGACAAGGCCAAAGGTTTTAATAACACTCAAAAAAATCGACAAACCATGGATATTTTTGCAGAAGACGAAGCTGCGATCGAAAGAGAAAAAGCAGAACTTAAACTTCAAAGAGATTATAATCACAAATCGCCATCTCAACAGTCAATTTTCCAAGGGACTCCATCAATCACTACAACCTCCAATACCGGCGAAGCAGGAACACATTCTGGTTTTTCAGTATTTGGTTTAAATAATCGAGAAGAAATGCAAAATAAAAAAGATTTTACGATCCTTCGAAACAGCAGCGCGGAGTCTAGTAAACTTTCGGCCACCAATCGTTTTACCCTTCGTTATGAAGTCGATCATCAGTTTGAGCAAGAAATTGAGACCATGGATAAATTTACCGGATCCATTTTGAAAAAAATTAGAGAATATAAAAAGGTTACAGTTGAACGCATGTCTGATATGACGAGAGTTTCTAAAACATACATTAAGTATATTGAAAATGACGAATGGGAAAAGTTACCTGCTTTTACCTATACACGCGGATTTATCTTCCAATACGCCAAATGTTTAAGATTAAATCCGGATATAGTTGCCAACTCCTACATGAGTTATTTAAAACGATTAAAAGAAGAGTCTCAAAAAAGATAGTACCCCTTAATCTGGATTCATTTATACTTTTATGGAAGAAGAATTCTCGCTCATTATTGAAGCCGAAGATCTAAATCGTTATCAACGATTTGATCTTTTTCTCGTCGATAAAATCGCCAGCAAAAGTCGTACATTCATTAAAAAAATTTTTGAGATGGGTTTAATCACTTTAGATGATGATGCAATCTTTAAAGGCCCCTTAACTTTAAAAAAAATGCCTCCTATCAACACCACTATTAAAGTTGAAATTCCACCTCCCATTCCAGTCAATGCTCAACCTGAAAATATTCCACTCGATATTATATTTGAAGATGAACATTTAATTATATTGAACAAAGCGGCAGGAATGGTCGTTCATCCTGCTCCCGGACACTATTCGGGAACACTGGTCAATGCCCTGGTTTATTACTTTAAAGATGTCCTCCAAGTTGGCGAAGATCATCGACCTGGACTTGTGCATCGTTTAGATAAAGGAACAAGTGGAGTGATGGTTGTCGCCAAAACTCCGGAGTGTCATGAAAAATTAGTCTTGTTGTTTTCTCAACACGACATCAAACGAGAGTATTATGCATTAGTCTGTGGCCAACCACCACTCTCTGCTGGAACCGTCGTCAACACGATTGGCCGACACCCTCAGCAACGACAAAAAATGAAATCCAATACTAAAAATGGCAAACGGGCGGTGACTCATTATCAAGTGGTCGAAAGATCACCCTACCTCACTTTGCTTAAATGCACTTTAGAAACTGGAAAAACTCATCAAATAAGAGTGCACACGAGTGAAAACCTCGATTGTCCAATTTTTAATGATTACACATATGCCCAACCAAAAAATCAGTTAAGTAAAATGGGTGTGGCCTATCAAAATTTAATCAATGATTATGAGCATCCTTTTCTCCACGCTCATTTATTAGGTTTTATTCATCCCATGACTCAACAACCAGTAGAGTTCACTCATGATCCTCCCGATATTTTTAAAAAAGTTGTGGGGCAAATGAGAATGGATCAAAGTCAAAAAACTGTTAGTCGATGATTCAAAATATTAAACCAATTTATGAGATAAAATTAAAACGAGGAATTTTTCAAACCTTTAATCAAAGACCTCCATTTGATCTCCATCATGTTCATCAAGTTCACGGAAATATCATCGCCGAGTTACCTTGTTCAACGACCACATCGGCAGATGGACTCGTCACTCAACTTAACGATCAAACGATTTTGGCAATCAAAACCGCTGATTGTTTGCCACTTGTCGTGATGGGAAGTAGCGGTCATGGAATGCTTCATGCTGGATGGAAATCCTTACATCTAGGCTTGTTAGAAAATAAAATCCTGGCCTCCCTTTCGCCCTATGAATTTTTTATTGGCCCGGCTATTTGCCAAAAACATTATGAAGTTTCAGCAGATTTTCTGGATAACTTTCCGGAATCTTCTCATTTTAAAAAAATTGATGATAAATGGACCTTTTCTCTCGCTGGATACGCACAGAGTACCTTACAAAAGATCTTTCCTAGGGCGAAAATTGACATCTGTCCACTATGTACCTTCTGTGAACCCCAGCTTCATAGTTATCGCCGGAACAAAACCAATGATAGGAATTGGCACTTATATCACCCTGAACTATAATTATCCGACGATCAAATGATATTTTAGGAGGAGTTCCCCCATGAATAACAAGAGTGACAAACTACCATCAAGTGAAAAAAAATCTGAAGTTTTTAATCTAAACAAGAATTTAACCATCGATGGAATAACTCTTCCCCATCTCATCAATATTCTGATGGCCATCGTGATTATTTTTACGACAGTGTATCTCACAAGACATTATTGGGATGTGAATTTTGGCTTCGATATTAAAACTGGATCGCTTTGTGATATCAGTGCATTTTTTAACTGCGACAGCGCTACTCACTCAAAGCTGGCCAGTGTTTTTAATATTCCGACTTCCGTTTTTGGTTTGATGTTTGGATTCTCTTTAATGATAGGTTCCATTTTCCCCAGCGTGAATTTTGAACGCACCAATAAATTTTTATCGTTGATCAATCTGATAGGTTGTATCGGACTCTTTGCTTATTCGCTCATCGCTTTAGGTAGTCTTTGTCCTATGTGTACTGCTTATTATGTCTTTTCTGCCATCGTTTTTTTCCTCTATTGGAAATTTTCTGGCCTTTCATTGTTCCAACCAGATGTAAAATCACTCGCACTTTTGGCCGCTATCTTTTTGGTATTAGGTGGGACTTTTTCTTATACTATTGGCAATAAAAAAGAAAAAATGTCAAAAGACGACGCCATTTTAAAAAAGAGTCTCGTCGAACAATATAAATCTCTACCAAAAGTCAGTGTTCCAGAATACCAATCCCCACATTTTATTTTAAAAACCAACAGCACGCACCAAGAAGCGCCATTACGAGTGATGTTTTTTTCCGATTTTCAATGCCCGGCTTGTGAAAGGCTTTCACCCGTTTTAGAAAAATTCAAAAAAAAATATGATGGAAAAATTTCAATCCAATATTATTTTTTCCCACTAGATTCTAATTGTAATAAAGACATGCAAAGACAACTCCATCCTCAAGCCTGTTTATCATCCTTTATTGCCCACTGTTCTGGAGAGCGTTTTGTCGAAGTTCATGATCACTTTTTTAAAAATCAAAGCTCGATGAGTGATCAGTGGTTAGAAGAATATGCCAAGGCCAATAACTGGTGGGAATGTTCGCAAAGTCCCGAGACCAGAGAGGCCATTCAAGCGATGCTTAAAACTGGCAAAGGTTATAGTATTCAAGGAACACCTACCATGTTTGTGAATGAATCAAGAATCACGCGAGCACTCAATGAAAAAATGTATGAAATGATTTTTGATTCGATCTTGGAGACCAAGTAATTTCATGAATACAAAATCGGGTCCCTATTTCGAGACCCATTGTCATCTCAATATGTTAAAAAAAATATCTCTCGAGAACCTTATGCAAGAGTTGCCTAAGGTTCATGTAGAAAAACTTCTCACAATTTCTGTTGCCCCCGATAGTCTCGATGTTGTTGTTTCATTAACCGAAAATTATGCCCAGGTTGTGGGATCACAAGGTATTCATCCTCACGATGCGCGCCTTTTTGATGCCATCGTCGCGGCGAAGATTAAACATAATTGTCAACTACATCAGAAAATTGTGGCGATTGGAGAAATTGGACTTGATTATCATTATCAACATTCTGATCCCAATATTCAAAAAAATGTCTTTGAACAACAGTTACAAATCGCCATTGAACTTAACAAACCCGTCATCATCCATACTCGCGATGCCGATGAAGATACCATTTCAATTCTCAAAAACTTTTCTCCGCTGATGAAAAAAAAAGGAGTGCTTCATAGTTTTACCTCTGGAAAAAAACTTGCCGAATATGTTTTGGCCGAAGGCTTTTTCATCGGTATTAATGGCATTGTCACCTTCAAAAATGCCCAAAGTGTACGCGATATTGTGGCCCTCACTCCAATAAACCAAATTCTCTATGAAACTGACTCTCCATTTTTGGCACCGACTCCTCATCGAGGATCTGAAAATAACCCTTCATATTTACCACTAGTCGCAAAAAAAATTGCCGAGATCAAACAAGTCGATCAACATGAAATAGATCAAATCGTTTTCCAACAATCATCAAAACTTTTTGGAGTCTAATAAATCATATGAAAAATAATATTATTTTTTGCTTTTTATTTTTAGTGACCAGTTGTTTTGAGAACCAGCAAAAACTCGATTTTGCTGAAGCCTCTGAGCTCGATCTTGATTTTTTGATTAACTCTTTTCCCATCGGCCTTGAACCTGATTATTCTGTTCATCGATACTTAAGCAACAATGATTATCCTTTGGAGCTCACACTTTATAGTGACAATAAACTTTTTTATAACTTGCCTCGCTTGGGTCGAGGCGAAGGTAAATGGAGCAAACAAAACACTCAGATAAGATTGGAATTTCAGCGGCAAATTCTTGGAACCAGTGTAACAATGCGCATGGCCATAAAGCCCAAAGTGAACTCCTTAGAAGAATTTTATGTAGAATTTGATGATCGCGATGGTTTTAAACAACTGCCACTAGAAATTCATAACTAAATTGACCTCTATCTTTTTTTCTCCAGCAAAAGCGGATGTGGCGAAAGGTGGGTATTTATGGCATAGTGCCAGTTCAAACTATTGCATTATTGAATATCAGAAAAATTCATCGAGGTTTTTATGTCTAACTCCCGAAAAAAAACAAAAATTGGAATCAATGGTCTGGGCAGAATTGGCAGAACTTTATTGCGCGAATGGACCAATCGCCATATCCAAAATTTTGAGATAGTAGCGATCAATAATCCAGGTGCAATGGAAGGATACGTTCATTTAATAAAATATGATTCTCTTCATAAAACATTTAATGCTCAAATCTGCATGCAGGACTCTGTCTTATCAGTTAATAATCATAAAATTCAATTTTTTGATTTTAAAGATCCCAACGAAATTCCTTGGGAAAAGTGCCAAGTCGATATTGTGATTGATGCTACCGGAAAATTTAAAACTGGACCCGAACTTTCCGCTCATAAAAGAGGAACGGTTAAAAAAGTAGTGATGTGTGCTCCTGGTAAAAATCTCGATGCGACTTTTGTTTATGGAATTAATCACCAGAGTTATGACAAAAATAAACATCATATTGTTTCAAACGCGAGCTGTACCACAAATTGTCTTGCCCCTATTGCCCAAATTTTACACAACACTTTTGGCATCGAAAAAGGGTTCATGACTACTGTGCATGCCTATACTTCCGATCAAGTTTTACTTGATGGTTCCCATTCTGATTTAAGACGAGGAAGAGCGGCCGCTCTCTCCATGATTCCCACAACGACAGGTGCGGCGAAAGCGGTGGGCTCGGTTATCCCTGAACTTAAAGGGAAGTTGGATGGTTACTCTATTCGCGTTCCAACCCCCGATGTCTCCGTGGTCGATTTCACCGTGGAACTAAAAAAACCGGCCACGAAAGAAACCATCAACCAATCAGTTAAAGCCGCCAGTGAAGGATGGCTAAAAGACATTGTTGCCTATAGTGATGAACCATTAGTGAGTATCGATTATTTAGGTCGCAGAGAGTCCTCTATCTTTGATGCTGAGTTAACCAATGTCATTGGCAATATGGCCAAAGTTGTTTCTTGGTATGACAACGAAGTTGGCTTCTCTAATCGAGTCCTTGATTTGGTAGGCTATATGGGAGATCAATTTTAATGGCGCTTAAGTTTATTGAAGACTTTGAATATCTCAATCAAGTGGTTTTATGCCGATTCGATTTTAACGTTCCTTTAAAAGATGGGAAGATCACTGACACGACCAGGATAGATGAAGCCCTACCGACTATAGAATACTTATTAAAACATGGTGTCAGCAAGCTCATTATGATGAGTCATTTGGGACGACCAGATGGCAAAGTTAACCTCAAGTACACTCTAGAACCAGTGGCGATCTATCTTGCCGAGAAATTGCATCAGGATGTTTTACTGACCGAGTCCGCAGTTGAAGAAAATTTAAAACAAGTTCTTAGTTTAAAGAAAACTAAAATAGTTTTATTGGAAAATTTACGTTTCCATCAAGAAGAAGAAAATAATGATTCTTTTTTTGCTTCAAAATTGGCGGCCCTGGCCGACATCTACATCAATGATGCTTTTGGAGCGGCCCATCGGCAACACGCCTCAACTTATGAAATCAATCGTTATTTTAAAAAAAGAGCCGCTGGCTTTCTGATGAAAAAAGAAATTATCGCACTAACAAAAATAGTTGAATCCCCCGAAAAGCCCTTTATGGCAATCGTGGGTGGGGCCAAAGTTTCGGATAAAATCAAAATCCTTGAACGACTCCTTCCTCAAGTCCAAAATCTGTTTATCGGTGGGGCCATGGCCTATCCATTTCTCAAGGCCAAAGGTCATAAAATTGGAAAAAGTTTATGTAGTGAAACTGATGTTAAGTTGGCGCAAATGATTTTGACTCAAGATAAAGGAAACAAAATTCAGTTACCCGTTGACCATTTGGTAGCCGAAAATCCAGATGCTAGGGCAAAAGTAATTTCAGAAATTAATATACCAGATGAATTGATGGGCTTAGATATTGGACCGCAAACAATTCTCAATTATAAAAATCTTTTGTCCAGTGCAAAGACTATTTTATGGAATGGACCAATGGGCTTTTTTGAAAAACCAGAATTTTCTAAAGGAACATTTTCTATTGCAAAACATCTTTCCCAACTGAGTGCCTTCACCGTCGTTGGAGGTGGAGACTCTGTGAGTGCTGTCAATTTAGCGGGTGTGGCCGAAAAAATGTCACACGTTTCTACCGGTGGTGGAGCTTCTTTGGAGTTTATTGAAAAAGGACAACTCCCTGGCATTCAGGCGTTAAAATTTGGTTTGTCATAATCTTTACCTAAAGGTTTTAAGTGAAACGAAAAAAATACATGGTTGGCAATTGGAAAATGAATCAAACGATTGCCGATATCGATCAATTTATATCTCAGTTTAAAGTGGAAAATTCCCAAGGGATTATAGGTTTTGCTCCTCAAGCGATTCACTTACGTTTATTGATTGAAAAATTTAAAAATAAAAATATTTTGATCGGCACTCAAGATTGTTCCAGCAAAACAAGTGGTGCCTTTACGGGAGAACTTTCTGCCAAGAGTATCGCGGATGTTGGTGGACGTTTTTCTCTCATTGGCCATTCTGAAAGAAGACAATATCATTTTGAAAAAAATAGTCTTCATCAAGAAAAAATCAAACAGGCAGTCGAGGCCAAGTTGATTGCCGTTTATTGTTTTGGAGAAACATTAGCCGAAAGAGAAAACCACCAAACTTTTGAAGTGCTTAAAACTCAATTAGCTGAAGCCTTGGCCAACTCCTCTTTTTTAAATGAGAGCAATCTAGTTTTGGCCTATGAACCAGTTTGGGCGATTGGCACTGGTAAAACGGCCACCCCCGAACAGGCACAAGAAGTTCATGCCTTTGTTCGGCAATTTTTAAAATCTCAACTTCATTTAGCTGCCGAGCAAATCAGTATTCTTTACGGAGGCAGTGTTAATCCCAACAATGTGGCCCAACTATTGAATTGTCCCGACATTGATGGCGGATTAGTGGGAGGGGCCTCACTTAAAGCGCAAGATTTCTCTGTTTTATGCTCTGCGCTTAAAGGGTAAAGAGTTGAAAGCCTTGAGAAGATCGTGATATAAATCTGCCTCATCAGAATATTTAATCAGGAAAATAAAATGATTCAAACTTTAACCATTATTCACGCTGTAATTTCTGTTTTTTTAGTGGTTTTTGTCCTTTTACAATTTGGAAAAGGGGCCGAGGCAGGAATTTTTTCTGGTGGCGACGGCGCTATTTTTAGTTCATCTCAGTCTGGAAACTTACTCACTCGTATTACCACTGTTTTAGTTATTTTATTTTTAGGACTTTCAGTCGCCTTAGCTGCACTAAGATCAAAACAAGATACCAAATCAATTTTTAGCAATGATCAAACTGTTAGTGAACCCATCCTTGATGAGTCGCTTTTAGGCGAACCCACAGAAAAAAGTGCTGAGGCTACCCCTACTCCAGAGGCCCAGAAAAAAGAAAATGAAAAAGTTGAGCCAGCACCTACGACTCCTCAACCATAGTCTGAATTAATAAAATGAGTCTTGATAACACCGAATTAATTAGAAAAGAATTCGGTCATATTGATTCCTTTTATTTTAATAGTGCTTATTTTGGTCCTAGCCCATATCGTGCAAAACAAAAAATCGCCAATGCCGTCTTTAAAGAACTTGATCCCAGTTTTTATCTCTACAATACTTGGATGGGTATTCCTGATCGCATCCGCCAACAATTGGCCAACTTAGTAAAATGTTCAGCCGATAATCTATTTTTTTCCTGCTCCTCTTCGGACGTAATCAATACTTTGGCGAATGGCATGACATTTAAAAATGACGAAACAGTGGTGATTGTCCGCGGTGACTATCCATCAAATGTTTTACCTTGGCTTTTGGCCGAAAAAAATCGTGGTCTTAAAGTCAAAATGATTGATCTCATCGATCCTACCGTTGATGGCCTAAAAAAAGTAATTCCAACCAATGCTAAGTTACTCAATCTCTCATATGTGACTTTTGATACCGGCCGAAAAATAGATTTAATTTCTATGGGAAAGTTTTTAAAAGAACGGGGAATTTATTTTGTCGTCGATCTGACCCAAGCTTTTGGTGGTCTTAACTTGACCGCTGAAGAACTTAAATACATTGATGTGTTTAGCTGTAGCTCTTATAAATGGCTAACTGGTCCCTATGGCCACGCCTTTGGCTACGTTAAAAGTGAATTGATTGACCAAATTCAATATACTAATGCTAGTTGGACCAAAAGTCCCAATTCAAAAAATGCCAATGATTTAGTTCATTACACCATTGAAACTCTCCCTGGAGCGCGAAAGTTTGATCGCGGTCAACCCGCCAATATGTTGATCAACGCTGCTCTTGAAGCGAGCCTTGAAGTACTTTCAGAAATTGGGCTTCAACCAATTCAAAATCACAATCAAAAAATTAGAGATTTTTTTCTGGAAAACTATCCCAAAAATAAATATCAGCTCATTACCCCACCCGATCACATGGGCAACATTATTGCGCTTAAACTTTTAAGTGGTGATAGTGAAAAAATTCTGACTGAACTTAAACATCAAAATATCGACATCAGCATGCGCGAAGGCAAACTCAGGATTTCATTTCATTTATTTAACACCATGAAACAAGTTGAAACGATTATCAAAGCTTTAGATATTTAATGTTGTATTGAACTTTTTTTTGTCTCAAATAATCTTACTTTTACCATTTGCATTTTCTCTTTTTTTATATTGTAGTTAAGATCGTCCAAATATCTCGTATGTTTTAGATTTTATATTATTCAAATCAAAAGGTGGATGTTCATGCTTCAATTTTTACTTGTGCTTTTTTTAGTATCACCTGTTTTTGGCCTAGAAGTCATTAAACATGAATTCAAAGAAAAAATACAGTTACGGATCGAGCGAGCAGAACCTGGAAGTTTTGAAAGCTACGGCCTGATAAACCATAACGGTCAAGAAATGACTTTGGTTTGTGCCAACAATAGAGTTTATGACAATAATTCCAAAGCTATCATTAAATACAAAAATTTTTATGGCCAAGAAGTTGGAGATTTTCAAATTAAGAGCAATCAAGCTTGCCTTGAGATGGGAAAATTTATTGAAGCCGCCAGTTTTGGGATCGATGAAAATCGCCCTTTTTTAATTACACTAAATACTAAAAATCTTCTTGTAGAAAAAATAATCTACCCAAACATCGATCCGTATTTAGATAAAGGTGATATCAACGATCTTTATCCAAAAAAAAGAATATTTATAAACACTAAAGCGAATTTAAATAAAACAAAAAAACAAATACTTCATTAAGAAGATTTTTAGCATTCGCAGAAAAAAGTTCCATGTACTTTTGTTACAACATAAACAAGAGGTTCATGGAACCTTTTGTGCCTCACTCCTTGTCGCTTCAGATCTTCACACCAACTTACAACCCGCAAATAAAATCGATCACTGAACGTTTTTGATGCGAACGGAATAATACTGAAATATTTATAAATAAGTAAAAAATTAAATGAGTATTTTTATGGTTATGATACTTAGAAATGGAACAATTATTTAGGAGATAGGAATATGATTCACTCAATAACTTTGGCAGTTTTCATTTTTCTAAGTGTTTTTGCAAATTACGGATTGGCCAAAGGAAGATCGATGGACTCATCATCGACAATTACTCAAAAAATTATTATTGGTGGTAGTGCCCCTATCTCAGTTGGGGAATGCTTACTTACTGCTGAGCCTTATCCAAGTGTATGGAATTTGGGAAAAAAATATGTTTATGGTTATGGTGCATATTGGGAAGAAAAAGTGCTCGTCTTAATTCGAGATAGAGAAACCAAAGAAATACTACATAAGGAATTAGTGTTAAATCGCTGGAGAAATGAAAAAAATTTTACTGATGGACGATATTATGGAGATAGTGACAATGTGGGAGTAGATTCAGCTTTTCAAGATTGTAAGAGATGGCAATTGCCCGTAACGGATTTTATGAATTATCATAAGACCAGAAAATCCAAAAAGACCTAAAGATAGCGATTAGAAATCAGTATTGATTGAGTATATCCCCACCTCTTAGAGATGCTAAATTTTGGGTTGGGGATCGTTGTGATCAGAAAGTTAGAGAATCACCTGTTAAAAAAATTTACGTCTTGAAATGTTTAAAGCCCAATTTAAACATAATGAAGTTAGGAGATAAGCATATGAAATCATCAATAGTAAAATCAGTTTTTTTTTTAATTGTAGTTGTAGCTAATCAGGGATTAGCTAAGGTACCTACGGTAATAGATGATTTGACCATAACAGAAACAACTGTGATTACAGACTTTTATCCGGTTGCAATAGGGCGTTGCCTTGTATCTTCTGAGCCTTATCCAAGTGAATGGAATTTGGGGAGAAAATATAGCGTAGGATTTTTAAACTTCTATGAAAAAAAAATATTAGTAATCATAAAAGACAAAGCCACCAATGATATTATTCACAAGGAAGTAACTACCGATTGGAAACAGGAGTCTAAAATGTTTTCTGATGGGAGATATTATAAATACGAGAGAGAAGATGTTGTAGATTCTGCTTTAGCAGATTGTGAAAAACATCAAGGCCCGTTGAGGGATCTAAAAAAGCAACTCGATGCTGCTGAAGCTAGTTTTTAGTTCAGGGTTAGTTTAGTTCAGGGTT
>JBIKWR010000005.1:0-50736 GCA_044356225.1 Bacteriovoracaceae bacterium
ATTTAGGTGGTGGAATCGGAGTTTTAATTGCAGCTGCCCGCAATGATATTGTCGCCGCTTTTTCCAATCTCATTGAAGAGGCCGGGCAAAAGTTTCGCGTGGCTGATTTGCAGCTTTATTCGCTAACCAATGTTTTTGAACACGTTCAAGAAAACTTAATTCAAAAACTTAAAGATGAATCAGTCGTTATTTTAGATTTTGGAGCGCAGAAAACTAATTTAGTGGTCTATCGTCATCAGTCTATAATTTTCACCAAAGAAATCAACGTTGGTGGCATTATGATAACAGAAGAAATCCAGCGAGAGATGGGACTAAGTTATACGGAAGCGGAAGATCTAAAAATTCATGGCGATAGTAAAGGAAATTTGCCTCAAGAGATTATTGAAATTATTTCCACCATGCTTGATTCATTTTACGGTGAAATTAAAAAGGCTCTTAATATTTTTATGACCGCCTCTTCAATCGAAAGTGTTGATTTCTGTTTCATTACTGGTGGTTCATCATTGATTCCAGGAATGCATGAAGGTCTAGAAAAATTAATGGGTATAAAAATTCAATTTCTCAACCCCTTTGATCGATTAAGTTTTAATACAAAAGAATTTTCCCAAGATGAGTTAACGAGAATTGCTACAGTAGGTGTTAATGCCATTGGATTGGCCATGAGGTCATTATCCAAATGATTGAAATTAACCTCAAAGCACAAAAACAAGCAATACAACTTCCGGTTTTGGCCGGCCTTGATTTAAATAATCTTAATCTTAAATGGATTTTTATAGCGATCCTTTTTAGTTATATGCCAGATTTTTTAATTACCGATAGATGGCAAGCGGAAATACAAGCAGAAGAGGAAATTAATAAAAATTTAAAAATCGAGGGACAAAAACTAAAAGCGAAAATAGCACAAGATGGAGAGTTGCAAAAAAAGATCGATGATTTCTTGGTTAAAGAAAAACAACTCAATAACCGACTGGAAGCGGTTAAAACCGTGACCAAAAATCGTCGAAATCCCTGGAAAATTTTGCATTATTTATCGGTCAATATACCAGAAACAGTTTGGGTGAATGATCTTAAAGTTGATGGCATTAAACTGGAAATCAAAGGTCAATCTGCGGATCCAGATAGCATTAATACATTTTTAGAAAATTTAAAAAACTCTATCTTCTTTGAAGAAAACCAACCTATCTTAACCGATATTTTTCAAAGTAAAACAGAAGAAACAAATCAAAACTTGTTTACATTCTCAATTCAAGGCTCGATTAGGAGGTTTGAATAATGGGAAATTTTTCGAAAACGTTTTTAAAAAATATTCATTTTTTGCTGATTGTCTATACTCTCTATCAGGTTTACGACAAGTACCAGAAAAAAAGTGTGCAAATAGAAACCATCGAAGGTCAGCGCATAGTATTGGAAAAGGAAGTGACAGACTTAAAAGAGAAAATTGCTAAGTCTGCTGAGTATAAATCAAATTTAGAAATTATTAAGCAAAGATTAGAAGAGATCTATGGTCAAATTCAAATTGCGCAAAGACAGCTGCCCAATGATACCAATGATACTCAAATTTTAAGTTCATTTTCCCAAGAAGCAAAAAATCTTAATGTTAATATTAATAATTTACGTCCAGGGCAAGAAACAAAAGAGCAGTTTTATTTTATTAAAGATTATAGTTTTGATGCTTTAGGAACTTGGCTTCAGGTTTTAGTTTTTTTAGAGTCACTAAATAAAAGAGAGCGGATTTTTAACGTAAAATCAATGGCGATTAAAAACTCTACGAGCAAACAACGAGGTCGATTTAAACTTTTGAGCATCAATGCAACATTAGAAGCTTTTCGTTATAACCCTGAATATGTGGAAGAAAAAATATTTGAAGAGATCAAAAACACTGCGGCACCTGTTAAACCAAATAATCCAGTCAATGCCAAGGAGCAGATAAATGAAGGGGAATAATCATTTTTTTCTTCTTGGTGCAATTTTTTTAATTTTTGTGGTCAAGGCCCAAGATCCTGTAGACTTGGGCAATGCAGAGGGTGATTTTAATCCTGAACAGCCAACAACAGAGATGGTGGATATAATGCCCGGGCCCGTTGTCCCTGTACCAGAACAAGTTGAAACGCAGTTTGAAGAACAAGAAAAAACCATCTTAGATGAAACACCCATTTTCAATTCTCAAAATGAAAATAAAAAATTTGATATCCAGCAAAAAACCAATATTAAGGACCCATTTAAATTACGAGATCCATTTAAATCCAGTTCGGTAAGCAAGAGAAAAGAAGGCAAAAAAACAGCGATCACTGGATTTAACAATCAAGATTTATTAATCAATGCCAATGCCGACAATATAAAAGTGGTAGGTGTTTTTGTGGGAGCTGAAAAACGCGCCTTTGCCCAAGTCAATAAAGGCCCAGTGGTCTTATTGAAAGAGGGTTCAAAAATTGGAAGCCTCGATAACGATATTACCGTCAAGGCGATCCTGCCGGGTGGAGTGGTAATAGTCGAGAAGATCACTAATGTATATAATCAGGTTGAATATTTAGAATCAGTCATTCCAGTTGGGATAGATGGTCTTAACGATGCAAAAGCAGAGTGATAAGATCAAACTTTAAGCAGTTGATTTTTCGTTTCTCATAAAACTTGTTACAATATTCTAAGACTATAAGTTAAAACTTAAGGAAGAGTTTTTATGAAATGCAAATTATCAATTTTGTTTTTTAGTGTTTTCTTCGGATTCCCATTCGACTCTTTCGCCCAAGACGAACTAGATTTGCTTTTGGATGCACCTACGGAAACCAATCAAGACTCTCGATCCTTGGAAAATATAGAATTTTTTCAAGAAGGAGATATCAGTAAATTAGAAATATCTCTCAATCAACCAGGTGCAAAGATTAAAAAGTTCCATGTGGTTGAAGACAAGCAAATAATTATTGATCTCGAAAATGTTAAAGCTGATGCAAAAGTTATGCGTGCCTTTGATACCTCAGAATTTTCTGGAACAGTGGTATTCGTATCTCCCTATAAAAAACCTGGAACTAAAAGCGACATCCGATTGGCGATTCAGTTAAGAGATAATGCTCG
Organism: Bacteriovoracaceae bacterium; assembly: GCA_044356225.1. Lineage (GTDB taxonomy): Bacteria > Bdellovibrionota > Bacteriovoracia > Bacteriovoracales > Bacteriovoracaceae > JBIKWR01. The sequence goes on from JBIKWR010000005.1 coordinate 3,070, forward strand.
ATCGATCATCGATTCTGTTGGTAATAAAGTCGTTTTACTAATCGAAAATCGTTTTGGCGTTTTTAGTAAATTAAAACTTGATGAGAGTAAAAAATTAGAATCAGCCATGAGTGGAGGATTTTCTAAATCTAAAATTAATGTACCAAAGTCTGATAAGGTAGAAGATATTTTAGAAAACTTGGTTCAATCAGGTGAAAAAAAATATATTGGAAAAAAAATTACCTTAAATGTGAAAGACATTCCCATTGCTGACATCCTCAACATGATTTCTGAAACCTCTAGTTTTAATATTATTTTGGATTCGGATGTTTTAAGAGTCCCTAATTTGACACTCAAGCTGACTAATATTCCTTGGGACCAAGCGCTCGATACCATTCTTGATTTATCAAATTTAGTAGCGACTAAAAATGGCAATATTTTACAGATTACCACCGCCACAAAATATCTAGCAACCCAACAAGCTTCATTGGCGGCGCAAACTACCGCTAAACAACAAGAACCATTAGTGACAAAAATTTTTCCTATTAGCTATGCCACCCTAGGAGAAATTTCGGGAATAATAACTCAATATTTAACACAAGGAAGAGGAACATTAACTCAAGACAGTCGAACCAATTCTTTAATTGTTAAAGACACAGTGGAAGGAATTGATCGTATTCGAAAAATTATTGATGTGCTCGACACCCAAACTCCCCAAATTCTCATCGAATCTAAAATTGTGGAAGTGACAGAACGTTATTCAAAAGATTTAGGCCTAACCGAAGGTATCAATTTTGGCTATGACCCTTTTGGTGAAGTGACCAGAGGTATTGCCCCTATCGGAGAGACGGCGATAGATACTGGTGTAAGTCAACAAGGTCCAGGATTTTCTATTGCCACCGCACCTGCCTCGGGGGCACGCTCTTTTTTAGGTTTGATCGTCAATCGATTTGGAAGATTGTCATCTCTTAATTTGAATTTGCAATTATTAGAACAAGAATCAAAAGCTAAAATTATCGCCAGTCCAAGAGTCATTACCGAAAATAAAAAAGCTGCTACCATCAACAGTACTGAGACCACTCAGTTTGAACAAGTGACTGTCAATGCTGATGGTTCGCAAACACCAACATTGGTACCTATCAGTGCTAACCTTTCATTGAATGTTACTCCTCAAGTAACCAATGAAGGATCGATTGCCTTACAGGTCTCGGTGAGCAAAAGCGATATTGGTACTGCTCCGGCTCCTGGAAGACCACCTGATACCACTTCTAGATCGGTTAACACCAATGTCTTAGTAGATAATGGTTCAACGATCGTCATCGGCGGCGTTTACCGCATGACCTCATCATTAACTCACTCTGGTGTACCATTCTTAAAGGACATTCCCTTAGTGGGCTGGCTCTTTCGAACATCCTATAAACCGGAGAATTCCAAAAGCGAAATGGTGATTTTTCTTACTCCGAGAATTATCAATCAGGAAGAGGCTGGACTGCTCGATAAAGAAAGCTCTAACATGTAAGAAATGGATAAAAAAACTTCACCTCTTTTAATCAAGTATCTTAAGGCTTACGATGCAAACCCTAAGTCAAAAGTCTTTGCACCATTAGCAGAAACTTATCGAAAAATGGGTATGGTGGAAGAGGCGATGTCCATTTTAAATAAAGGAATTCGATTTCATCCCGATTACCCCATCGCCTATTTAACACTTGCTCAGTGTTATGCTGATCGTGGTGCTTTTGAGAATAGCTATAGCGTTTTACGCCCCATCGTCGCCAATCATCTTGAAAATATTCTCATGCAAAAAGTGTTTGCCCTTAGTTGTTTAGAAACCAAAAGATTGAATGAAGCGCTAGACGCTTACCACTACATTCTTTATCTAAACCCCAAGGATCAAGAGGCTGGAAAAATGGTGAAACAACTAGAAGAACAGCTTCATGAAGATCCGATAGTCCATGATTTAGTCAAAAAATCGCCCGCACCAGATTTAGCAGAAATCAAAGATGATCAGTGGCAACAAGTGGCCTTTCAAAAATCGCCAGAAAAAGTAAAACTGCAAGAAGATCCATACGCTGGTATCGAGATGGTGGATTTTAGTAAACGTAAAGCTGGGACTATGAACTTTTCAGAAAACAAAACTGAAAAGGAAGAACCAATTTTACCAGAGGAAATGAAACAATCTCTGTCGCCACATAGCCCTGCGTCTTTGGCCCAGGTCAATGATCTTCCCATTATTGAAAATAAAAATGAACAAGATTCAATCATGATCACCTTAACTCTTGCTGAGATCTATAAAAACCAAGGTTATTATAAAAAAGCGATAGAAGTTCTCCATAAATTTAAATTATTAGGACATGATGATCAACAGACCAATGCCAAAATTCAAGAAATAGAAATTTTATTAAAAAATCCCCCGAGAAAATCTGCTAATCCCAATGATCAAGTGGATGACTTAATAAATTCATTCGAGAAAAACAATAAATATGAAAATTCTTCTAATGATGTCGATGATGACTCAGTCGGGCTCATTTTATTTGCAGAAGATGAAGAACCTAAATCGCAAAAAGTATCGTTGAATACTTCTCATGCTAATGAAGCAGATGAGAATGAAAAACAAGATGAACTGGTCGACGACGATTTAATGAAACTTTATGATCAAAAAATTAATCAACATGCCTTTACCGATTTATCTGATTTATCGGATCCTTCTTTGGATACACAAGACTTTCAAAATTTAAAACACTCAAACGAAGATCACCCTAAAACAGCGCAAGAATCCACAGAACCAAACTCATTTCAAAATGTAGAAAAAATTTATCAAGATTTTTTAGCGGCCGTGCACCAAAGATCTGAAGAGCGAAAATTACTAGACTAAAGCTCATTCCTAGATTACCTATCCTTTTATGACATATATCCAAGTAATCAATGGCCCCAATTTAAATTTATTAGGCCAGCGCGAACCAGCTCTTTATGGCCATCAAACTCTTGAAAATATTGAGCTTTCTTTAAAAAATGAATTTCTCCACAAGAACTTATCGTGGAATTGGTTTCAGTCCAATCATGAAGGGGAACTAGTCGATAAAATCCAATCTTTAATCAATCAAAAATGCGATGCATTAATCATCAATCCTGCTGCTTATTCTCACTCGAGCATCGCTATACTTGATGCGCTAAAAATTTTACAATGCCCCATCGTTGAAGTTCATCTAAGTAATGTCTTTGGCCGCGAAGAGTTTCGCCGGCAATTGATAACCGCTCAAGCAGCGACTACGGTGATCAGTGGCGGAGGCCCTGAAGTGTATTGTCTAGCAGTCCAATGGATTTTAAAAAGTTTACAAATAAATAAGTGAACCAATAAAAAAGGAATTAAAGATGTATCAAACCACCGATTTTAGAAAAGGATTAAAAATAGAACTAGATGGAAAACCCTATATAATTATTGAGGCGAATCACGTCAATCCAGGTAAAGGCTCAGCTTTTGTTAGAACGCGACTTAAAAATTTAGAAACTGGATCGGTCTTAGAGCGAACATTTAAAGCAGGAGTTGATACCGCTGATGTTCCAGACTTAGATGACCGCGAGATGGAATTTCTTTATAAAGATTTAGAAGGTTTTCATTTCATGGATCAAGGTTCTTTTGAAACAGTTGCTCTGGGTGAAGATAATGTTGGAGATGCACAAGGTTTTTTACAAGAAGGAATTCGAGTGCAAATACTCTATTACAAAGGAAAGCCTATATCCCTTGAGCTACCGAATTTTGTGAGTTTAAAAGTGGTACAAACAGACCCTGGATTAAAAGGGGATACGGCCCAAGGTGGAAAAAAGAAAGCAGTGCTAGAAACAGGTTTGCAAGTCAACGTTCCACTTTTTATTAAAGAAGGTGAGTTACTAAAGATTGATACGCGAACTGGTGATTTTGTAGAAAGGGATAATAAATAATGAAACTGAAAGAAATAAAAGAGCTTTTAGATTTGGCCAAAAAACAAAAAATTAATTCATTAGATTATGAAGATAAAGATTTTAAGCTAAAAGTTGATTTTGGTTTGAGCAAACCCATGTCGGATCATCCTGTTTATATTGCTAATAATCCAATGGGCTCAATGCTGGCTCCCATGAATCATTCAAGTGCACAATCCACGATTAGCAAAAAGGAAGAAGTCGTTTCAGCAGTGGCCTCCAAAAAAGAAGAAAATAAATCGGCAGGTCATGAAATTCTTTCACCTTTAGTCGGAACATTTTATGCATCACCAACTCCCAGTGAACCCGTCTTTGTAAAAGTAGGTGATCGTGTAAAAAAAGGTCAAGTACTAGGAATCGTTGAGGCGATGAAAATCATGAATGAAGTTGAATCTGATGTCGATGGTGAAATCAAATCGATTCATGTGGAAAACGAAAGTTTAGTTGAGTATGGCCAAGCGATGTTCACTATTAAAATTTAAACTAAAAAAAAATGATAATAAAATGACAAAACAATTTAAAAAAATTCTGATAGCAAATCGAGGCGAAATCGCCCTCAGAATCATGCGAACTTGTCGAGAGTTAGGAATTGAAACGGTGAGTGTTCATTCCACTGCAGATGAAGAAAGTTTGCATGTAAAATTGGCGGATGAAAGTGTTTGCATTGGTCCTGCCAAACCACAACTAAGTTATCTCAACATAGCCTCTATTTTATCGGCAGCAGAAATTACCGATGCTGATGCTATCCATCCGGGATTTGGTTTTCTCTCTGAAAATAGTGAATTTGCCGAGCTTTGCCGAAAATGGAACATAACTTTTATTGGTCCTCATGAAACTTGCATCGAAAAAATGGGTGATAAAATATTTAGTAAAAGTTTGGCAAAAGAAGCAGGGGTTCCGATTCTTGAACCCATTTTGATAACCAACAAATCAGAAGAAGAAATAAAACAAGCCGTTATCAAGTTAGGTTTTCCTGTCCTGATTAAGGCCTCTGCCGGTGGTGGTGGTCGAGGCATGCAACGAATTGATGATATGAAAATTCTTTTTCCGGCCATTAGACGATTACAAGAAGAAGCCCGACTTGCCTTTGGGGATGGGACTTTGTTTATTGAAAAATATATTGAAAGCCCCAGGCATATAGAAGTTCAGATTTTAGGAGATCAACACGGAAATATAATTCATCTAGGTGAAAGAGATTGCACTATTCAACGTCGATTTCAAAAAATAATTGAAGAGTCGCCATCACCTGTTCTCAATGATCAAACCCGAAAAGAGTTATGTGAAGCAGCGGTAAAGTTAGCTAAATTTGTTAATTACGATTCGGTTGGAACAGTTGAATTTATTTATGATTTAAAAGATGAAAAATTTTATTTCATGGAAATGAACACACGAATTCAAGTTGAGCACCCCGTGACAGAAGAAATTACAGGGCTTGATCTGATTGCTCAACAAATTCGAAGTGCAGAAGGAAAACCCCTTTTATATGAGCAAAAAGATATAAAGTTTAATGGTCATGTAATTGAATGTCGGATCAATGCAGAAGACCCAAAAACCTTTGCTCCAAGCCCAGGTTTAATTTCTTACTACTATCGCCCCGCTGGAATTGGGATAAGAGTCGATGATTATATCTATTCGGGATATCGAATCAGTCCGTTTTATGACTCCATGGTGGCCAAAGTTATTGCTCGAGCAGGAAGTCGAGAAGAGTGTGTAGCAAGAATGAAAAGAGCACTGGGAGAAATGATTATTGAAGGGATAAAAACAAATCTTGAGCTTCATCATCGGATAATGGAAAATAAAGACTTTAGGGGCAATAATTACAGCACCCACTTTTTATCTCAGTTACTCGGCTAAAATATTAATAACATTAAAGATTTTGCCGGGAGAACTGATTGGAATTCAATCAGGAGTTACAACATTTAGAGCAACTAAAAGTTGCTGGTTTATTTCATAAAATTGATGAATTAATTTCTCAAAACCTAGATTCAGAAAAATTTAATAATTTAGAAAAAATTGAATTTTTAGAATTTTATTTTTCTCTTTTTAAAAACAATTCAAACAATCAAAAGCAGATTGAGTTTGGTTCAAGCGGTGAGGGTTGGATAAAAAAACAAAAATACTTGCTAAAATTACTGGAAGAGGAAAAGAAATATAAAAAATTGATTTATTTGATTGAAGAGATTTTAGAAAATGAGAAGGTTGAGTATTTTTGCATTGGAACTCTATTAGAAAAATTGATGCATAGTTATTTCAGAATTGGTGAAATTGAAACTGGTAAAAAATGTTTAGAAAATTATTTCCATTACTTAATCGAGAGAAAAAATGTCTTCAAGTGCAATCAGATTTTATCGGGTCAGTTAAAAATTTTCCTCTATGGTGAATCACAGTCTGTCATAAATTTAAAAATCTTGTCCTTGCAAGGGGCGATTGAAGAAATTCGCTCAATATTATCTAAAAAAATTGAAAAAAAACAAATGGATGATCTAACAAGAAACTTTATAATTGGAAATCCCAGTTTTTTTTCAGAAATTCCCGAGGCCCAATATCTCATATTGCATGAGCAGGTAAAGTTAAATGAAACACAGCTGGATCAGAGTTATAATATCCAGATACTCTCTGCCCTCTTGGAGAGTATTTTAAAATTCCCTTACTACGCTTTGTTTTATGATTTATTAATTCTCCATATCGAAAGAAGCTCAAATAAAAAATTGGAAGTGAAGTTGTTTCCAGAATTAGGCTTAATCCTAGAGTTGGAAAAATTAGAAGGCAAAGACTTAGGAAACTTTTCAAAAATTGAAGAATACAAAAAAAACTCAAATCAAATCGCGCAAACAGTCTTGATTTCGGAAAATACCGAAACCAATCATACCAAGAAAATGCGCGACAAGATGTCTATGCAGAAAAACCTTAGTGAACTTGAAAAAATTGTTCGCGACATAAAAGTATTGCAACATTTGGGTAGATTTGAAGATGCTTTTAAAAAAATTCTAGAATTGAAAAAAATTGATCCCAATAATGAAGTTGTGAAGAAGAATACAGGTACAAAGATGCCACTGCGGCATTCAAATACATTTATTTTTAAAAATCTGCTGATTGAAACAGGTGGAAGAAATGATGAGACAGTTATTCCTGATAAAAAACCAAGACTTTTTTCATCTCTTCCCATGTTTGACCAAATAATCAATTTCATTCTAGCTAAAGAGTTTAAATTTGCTTTAAAACTAATTTCTGACTTTAAGAGCGAATCAATTACTCTGGTGGAAAAAAAACAATTAGATTTCCTGGAACTATATGTCACTTCCAAGTTAAATAGAAAAGATTTTGATCAAGCAATTGAGCAATTGTTAAAAAGCATTGATCCCGATCTTGAGTTGCTGCAGAAAATATTGAGATTATAAATTTGAAGAGTATGAACAAAGTCTTGATTCTCTTTTTCCTGTCCATTGGAGTTGTTATTTACTCCACATGGAGAATCTTGCAATCAGAAAGAGTCGGGAAACTGGTTTCTGATGAAGTAACAAAAATTGTTAACCAACAAGTGGATGTTCATTTTGCCTTTGAACGACTTAATATCACTATCCTTCCGCCTGGCTTTGAAATTAAAAATGTGGATATCGTAAAGCAGAAAGATGAGAATTTTCCTAATGGATTAAAAATTAACTTAGAAAAAGTGGGTGTCTATTTTAATGTTTTAGATTTTATTACCAACAAGATATCGATTCGAGAATTGCTGTTTAACAATGGAGTCATTGATCCAGGTTATGATTTGGAAAAAATTAGAAACATTCTCAATACAGATTCAAAACAAACAGAACCAGTCCGGCCTTGGATTGAAATATTTGAAAAAAGCTGGGCAGAAATCTTAGAGCAACGTCGCAGTTTAGACAAAGCACTGCCATTTAAATTAAAAAAACTCACACTTGAAAATGTAGGCTTGAAAATTGGTGAAGAAATGATCAATTTCGAAGAATTTGGAGTTTTGTTTTCTACCCGTGTTTCAGTTTTAGAAGTTAACTTAGCCAAATCTGTCACTAGAGGTGTGATAACAAAGCTAATTCCAATTGATAATTTCATGGGAAAATTTTATTTCTCGAAAGATCGAATCAGAATAGAAAATTTAAAAGCTTGGTCAGGGTTAAGCTCAGTCACGTTAAATACAGTAGTCAACCGATCAGAAGGTTCATTTGAAAGATCAAAAATTCAAGGTGAGCTAGTGGCCCTAATTGACTTAGTAAATTTTGATCCTGATATGGTAAGAAAATATTTTACCGAAATAGAAAGTGGTGTTTTGAGCTTAAAAGTATCAACCGATAGTGACTTAAGAAACTTAAATATAGAATCAAAAACCGAAATTCATAAAATAAAAAATGATTACTTTGTAGCAGATAAAATCTCAATTGATATTGAAAAGAAAAATAAGCTCATCCAAGTTAGCAGTTTAGAAGTTGATCACCAAACACAAAAAGTCTGGCTAAAAAAACCTCTTCTTCTGTATGAAATAGGGAATGAATTTAAACTCGATGGGATGGCGCTTTTACAACTTGAAAAATTAAGCACTCGAACAGCACTTCATTCATTGCGAGAGAGCATGGATAATTTTGACGCAATTATCAGTTCAGAAATTGAGGTTGTTTGGAATAAAAAATCAATAAGATTTAAGCTTTTAAAAGATGGTGTTATCGACAGTTTAAAGCTGGTTACAGATTGGTCAAAAAAATCTGAACCAATTCTAGATGTTGGACAGATAAGTATTAGAAAAATAGATCTCATACTTGAGCTCGATACATTCGACTTTTTTCTAGATGTTGACATAAAAAGAAATCAGTTGGACCTCAAGGCGAGTGGATGGTTTCGTGAAAATGGAATTAATATTATTACCAGCAATAGTTATTTTGATTATGGCGCCGTTGGAGACATTGCTGGTTTAACTATCAAAGGGATTGGAGAAGGGATTTTTTCCGTACAAGGTCCTTGGGAAAATGTCGCTTTGAAATACCAAGGTGAGATGAACGAAAGTCAAATCATGGGATTTCTCCCTGGAGATTTGATAGTTGATCTCAATCTAGAATTAGGTACTGGCTCGGTTGGTATAAATAGCTTAAAGGGTAAAAAGAACAATTTTGTTTATCAAACAAATGGCAAAGTTGTGTATAAAAACAAACCATATATTGACATGCAAATGGCGATTGAGGACGGCAATTACCATGATCTCAAAGAGGCCTTTAGTCTTGAAAAATCTATTTATGAAAAGTTTCCATTAAATATTCTGACAAACTTTAGTGGAAAAATGTCGGTTAAGGGGCCATTAGAACTTGATAGTTTAATGGCTAATGGGAATTTAGACTTAAAAGATATGATTGTTTACGGGGAAAGTCTTAACACTGGAAAAATCAATCTTGACCTGAAAAAAAGCATACTGAAGGTTAATGAATTCGAGTTGAAAAAAATCAAAGGTAAACTACAAGGCTCTGCCTCAATAAATCTTCAAAAAAATAATTTCGAAGTTGCCGCCTTAATAGATAATTTAGATCTTCTTGAAATTGATTTCTACAAAAATTTAGGGTCAAGTTTAACCGGTCAAATATATGGTCAATTTAACTTGAATAATACGAAAAATTTTATTCAAGGGAATGGTGATCTAAAATTGTTAAATAGTCGCAGTAGTGGTTATGCAGTGGGTGATTCATTAATTGATTTAAGGATCCGCGATAAAATTATCCAACTTGAAGGTGGATTATTTGATCAAAAAGTAGATTTTGAATCAACTCTAGATCTAAATGAAAAGAAAGATAAAAAGTCTTTGTTAAGACTCGATTTAAATTTCCCTGAAATAAATCAACTGATTGGTATTATCTGGGGACACAATCTTCGATCACCTTCAACATTGGGCTCTATGATCGGTCAACTGAAAGGTGTTTTTGACATTGAAGATATCCAACGAGGAGATTTTGAATTTTTTGTTAAAGAATTTGAACTTAAGAGAAAAGATATTCAAATGGTTTCAAATCCTGGACCAGCGATTATTGTCAAAGGTGGCAAAATTGAGAAATGGCACTTGGTAATAAACGATTCAGAAAACTATATCGAGTCAAATGGGTATGGGGATTTTTCAGATGAATATAATATTAGAACAGTAAGTAAGATGAGCGCAAGTTTACTTGAGATCATCTCTCCCAATATGAGAACGGTTTCAGGCCAAATTGACAATGTTTTTAGTCTGTCTGATTACAAAGGGAAAAAGAATAGGTTGATCAAGTCAGAAGGTAAAAACTTGCTGGTAGATATCGTCGGTGCCCCAGGAAGAATTTCAGATCTTAAGTACAATGCTAAGTTTACAGAAGGATCTCTATTGATAGAATCTTTGACCGGAAAGTTTGCCGGAGGAGATTTAAACATGAATGGAGAAATTGATTTTAAAACACAATTTCCCAAACTTAACCTAGTATTAGAAATAGAGAATTCGAATTTACAGCTTTTCTCCAAAAGTAATTTAATTCTTTCAAGTCAATTATGGCTTAGTGGTTCTAAGTTACCTTATCTTCTTTCAGGGAATGTTACGGTTCATACCGGACAAATCCTTGATGAGTTAACTGAACTTAAAACTGGAGGAGGTGTTTCAACTGCTTATGGAAAATATGCACCTAAACAAGTATTTTCCGATCCTTTAGAATTATTTACATCAGAGTTGGAAATCTCAATTACCAGAGGACTAACAATAAAAAATTCATTGGCAGAAATGATTTTTAGAGGAAGTGCTGAAGTCGTAGGAAAGCTCAATGCACCTGAAGTCTTGGGAAGTTTTCGAATTATTCCAGGTTCTGGGCGATTTTATTTTAAATCAAACGACTTTATTTTAAAAAAAGGCGATATCATTTTCCGCAAAGCTGATGGATTCTCGCCTTATTTTGATTTTTTAGGAGTTTCAAATATAGCTAGTTATGATGTAAGTTTGGGAATATTTGGCACCATAGAAAAATATGATCTTCAAATTCTTGCAGAACCATACTTAAGTCAGAATGATATCTTTTCTCTTCTGGCCCTTGGTTATACCACCGACTCGTCTCAAGTTGTCGACGAGCAGGCCCGCCAAAATCTTGCTTCATTAGGGATTGGTAGTTTGATTTTAGACCGCTTTCAAATTGGTCAAGGATTAAAATCTAATTTCGGATTAAATGTTAGCCTATCACCTGAATTAGTAGATAATGATCAAGCAAGCTTACTTCAAGGTAGAACTGGAAGTAATGCCAATACCACCAGTAAAACATCAACGACTACAAAAGTTAAAATACAAAAGGAAATATCTAAATCATTAAATTTATCTGTTTCTAGTACCCTGGGTGGATCAATAGAGCAGAAGCAGGAAATGAATTTAGAATACGAGTTTAATCGCAATTTTTCAGTATTAGGGGTCTATGAACTGCGAGAAAATGATGAAGGTCAAGAAACCGCGGCACCTGATTCTGTCGGAGCAGATTTAAAGTTTAAGAGGACTTTTAAGTGGCATTAAAAAGTATTTGTTTATGGTTTATATTATTGTCGACCAATCTTTGGTCAACAACTCCGTTCCAGTTAAAAATTAACTGTAAGAAAAATATAAACTGCCAAACCTATCAGCAAAAATTCCTAGAAGAAATTTATAGTTTTAAGAAAATATCTCAATTAGAAAAATACTTTGAAAGAGTTATATTACTAGGTGAGATTTCGCAGTTTGAATATTTTGCAGAAATTAACAACGAGGGTGCGATATCAAATCTTGAACTAAATTTTAGTTTAAAAAGTAAAATCGAAGAGATTGAAATAGTCGCCGCTGAAGAGTTAGACAGAGACAAACTAAAATCTTATTTAGCGTTTAAAGAAGGTGATTATCTCGAGAGTGTATCTTTGGAAGAATCGGTTAATAATGTAAAAAAATTCTTAATTGAAGAAGGTTATCATAATCCTAAAGTTTCAATTGACTTACAAATTCTAGAACTTGGCGGTTATAAAGCAAAAATAACTTTTGAAGTTACTGAAACATCGTTAGTGAAAATATTAGAAATTGTCAGTGAAAACAAAGAAGTCAGAGATACGGGTCATAAATTGTTAAAAAACCTTTTAAATAAACGATTTGATCGAATTTTGTTTCGTGAGTTAACTGCTAACTTTGAATCTAGAGTGCAGGAAATGGGTTATTATTATGCACAGTTTGTCACTGAAGTTGAAAGAATTAGTGAGAAGTCAAAAGATTATTCAATCGTCTTAACAGTTCAGCCTGGTTCCAAATTAAACTTTGGGTTTTATGGCCTAAAAAGAACGACTCGAAATGAATTGTTAGCCTATATTAAAGAGAAGTTAAAAAAACAAGCCAATGAACCAGATGAAAAATCATTATCAAATCTTATTCAAGAATATTATGAGTCGATTGGACTCCATGGAACTGAAGTAAAGTCCTATTTCGTAGTGACAACTGAAAATCAGCAGGCTTTAAAAAATTATTTTTTTGATATCGTTGAAGGTGAAAAAATCTTTGTCGAAGAATTAAGCTTTGTAGGTTTTAATCATTTTACAGAAGAAACAATCAAAGAAATTTTTTACGCAAATGCTAGCGTCTTATCGGGACGCAATTATTTTGACGAGCAATATTTAAATAATTTTAGTTCTGTACTAAAAACAGAATATTTCAAACAAGGTTATATATTTGCAAAAGTCTCAGACCCCTATATCCAATTTGAAAATTTGAAGAAGGGAGATAATCTTGCGAAAGTTGAGTATCGAATTTCTGAAGGGGTTCAATCAATTCTGAGTAAAATTACATTCACAGGGTTGCCTGAGGATTTAGAGCAAAAAATAAAACTTAGTTTTGCTAATCAAGAAGGTCAACCTATTAATATTGTCGAGCTAGATAATGATTTAAAAAAGGGCCTGTCTTTTTTAAGAGATGAAGGCTTCCTGTTTTCACAGCTTTCTTTCCAGAGTAATCCGGAAAATGTAATTCAGTATAGTGGCGATTATAAAACCTGCCAGTTAATTATTAAGTTTGATCTAGGGGTTCAGGCAATTCTCCATGAAACAATATTGGTGGGAAATCTAGTAACCAAAAATGAAACTATCACTAGAGATGTCAAACTTAAAAAAGGTGATATCGTTACTCCGGAACAAATAGATGAGATAACGAATAGTCTTAACTCTTTAGGATTATTTTCTTCAGTCGAGATTAAAACATTGAAGCGAGATAATGCGATTGATGGAAATACAGTCGATCTGATGATTAAGGTTAAAGAAAGAGATTTTGGAGTTTTTGAAGTAGCTCCTGGGTACCGTTCAGACATTGGATTAAAATTATCGACTGGCATAAGTTATAATAATATCTCGGGTAAAAATCGATTAGGTTCAATATCAGGTCAGATCAATCGACGTCTTGATCTCAATACCCTTGAGCCAGAGAGAAGAGAGGCTTCCGGCCAGCTCTTGGAGTATATTGGAAAAGTTAGATATGTTGAGCCCTATCTTTTCAAAATGCCACTCTCGTTTGATACCAGTGCTTCATTGTCACGCAAACGTTTTTATACATTTGATGCCGATATTGATCGTGTTAGCGCCTCTTTGGGAAAAACATTTTGGAAGCGTTTTTCGACTTCTTTAACTTATCAATTTGAAACAATCGAGCAGTTTAATGCTTCTGATTTAAAAGATAACGATAGTTTTCAAATTGGAAGTTTAACTCCAGCGATTGCGTTTGATTATCGCGATAATGCAATTTTGCCCAAAAAAGGAATGTATATAAGTTTATCTTCAGAATTTTCCAACCCATGGTTTGCTTCCCAAAAAAATTCTGACTTAGATATAAACTTTATGAAATTGATAAACCGAAACTCATTTTATCTTCCGGCATCTTTTGGAACCTTTGCTATTGCCATTGCCTGGGGTTACCAAAAAAACTTTGCTACGGATCCCAAAATTATAGAGGGTGAACAGATCCTTAATTCCGATGACACCTTTGCAACGAAGGGCCGAATTCCATCGATTAAAGTTTTCAGGTTAAGTGGAATCGATTCTGTTCGCGGTTTTGATGAATCTGAAATAAACCGATTGGAGACAGGCCTAGATATTAATGAGCTCTTCATCCAAAATGAGGTCTTTTTTACTAGTTTTAAGTTTGAGCCGCGGTTTCATTTGAACGATAGTGTAATGATTGCACCTTTTTTTGACGCAGGGAGAATAGAAGTCAATTCATGGAAACCATTGAGTTTAAGGCCAGCGGCAGGGATGAGTTTTAAATTCTTGACCCCAGTAGGCTCATTGGATTTTGATTATGGGTTAAAACTGCGGCGAAATCGGCTGCCTGATGGCCGGCTTGAAAGGCCAGGAAAGTTTCAGGTTTCGATCGGATTTTTTTAGATATTTTGAAAGGAGTGCTCATTTCCTTTTTCACTCTCTAAATTCCTTGACGGGAGCTATGAATATTTATTATATCTCCTGATTCATTTAATTCATTTTTAAAAATTGACAGGATGCGCCATGTACAAGCAAAAGACTTTTAGACTTAATCCCAACGATGCAAAATCTGACTGGTGGGTAGTTGATGCCTCTGGAAAAACTTTGGGTCGATTGGCAACTGAAATTGCCGTAGTTTTAATGGGAAAAAACAAACCAACTTATACACCGACCGTTGATTCGGGTGATTTTGTGGTGGTTTTGAATACAGACCAAATCCAAGTCAGTGGAAATAAGGCCACAGACAAAAGATATTTTAGATATACCGGTTTTATTGGTGGAATTAAAAATAGGACTTTTAGCGAGCAAATGGCGAGAGACTCTCGTCAAATTATTTTTAAAGCGGTTAAAGGAATGCTGCCAAAAAACAACCTCGCTCGAAAACAATTAAAAAAATTGAAAGTGTTTTCAGGTGCTGAACACACTCATAGTGCACAAAATCCACAAATTTTAAAAAGTAGTCGTCAGTTTAAAAATTAATTAAGGAAGGAATATGGCAAAAGGTATTAAGTATGATGTTCATGCAATCGGTAGAAGAAAGGCTGCGATTGCTCGAGTTTACGTTGTCAAAGGAAGCGGAAAGATTTTTATTAATCGCCGTGAAATGAAAGAATACTTTCCTCTTGGAACTCAACAGTATGTAGTTTTACAACCAATGAATGAAGTTAAAGTAGCTGATAAATATGACATCTTGGTTAACGTTAACGGTGGTGGAGTCCAAGGACAAGCTGGCGCTGTGAGATTGGGAATTTCTCGAGCTTTGATTAAACTTGATCCTGCAAGAAGACCTGAATTGAAAAAAGCAGGATTTTTAACAAGAGATTCCAGAGTTGTAGAACGAAAAAAATATGGTCTTTCTGGTGCTAGAAAGTCTTACCAATTCTCTAAACGATAATATTTATAATTTATTTTTGATTAGTAAAAAACCCCTCTTTGTAGGGGTTTTTTTTTAATAATTGAGCAAAATGAATACAGACTATATAGAAATTAAAAATGCACGGACTCATAATCTTAAAAATATTTCATTAAAAATCCCTCTTAATAAAATGACTTGTTTGGCAGGACCGTCTGGCTCTGGGAAATCATCTCTGGCCTTTCATACCCTCTATGCAGAGTCTAAACGACAGTTTATCAACTCATTTCCCAGCTCTTTAAAGTTTTATTTAGATCGTCCAGCTCCGCCCGATGTGGAATCGATTAGACCAGTACTACCTGCTTTTGCTTTGGCGCAATCAAATCCCATTATGGGCCCACGAATGAATGTTCTCGATGCCTTAGGGATTGCTCCTTTTTTACAAAGATGGTTTTTCCTTAATCAAGAAAAAAAATGTTCTCAACATCATGTTGCCTACGAAGCTTTGGCTTTATCTGAAATGATCGATGAAAAATTATCTGATGATGAAGTTATGACCATATTGATTACCCCACAAAAATATTTTGAGCTTTATGGACAACAAAGCTTTCCAACTCGAGTTTGGCGAAATGGAGTCATTGAAAATTATCAATCGACCGAAGAAAATTTTTCATATACTGAGATAAATTCACAAGTAGTTTATTTTGAACTTTTTCGTTTTAAGAAAAAAAAAGAGAAAGAGTATTTAGCTCAATTGAGACAATTTTCATCGCTGGAATTTGCCATTCATTATCGGCAAAAACTGACTTTTTTAAAATGGCCATTTTCTTTATTTTGTCCCATTTGCAAGGAGGAAGAGCAAAAGAGAACACTTGTTGAGTTTAACTCTTTTTCGGCACTTGGGGCTTGTGAGCATTGTCAGGGATATGGCGAAATCTTGGAATATGATCAAGAGAAATTACTGGGAGGCAGTGGTCCTTTTATGACCAGCAATGAATTCAAACTTTTTAGTTATCAAGCTTTTAGTCCGTATAAAAAATATTTTGATCGCGATATCAAAATGCATTTAAAAGGTAGTTTAGTCATTAATGAAAAATTTAAAAAGATTTTCTGGGAAGGAGGTTCAACTTTTCCCGGAGTTTTGTCGATTTTAAAAGATCTAGAGAAATATAAGTATAAACATACCGTGAGAATATTTCTAAGGCGCTTGCAAATCGAAAAACTTTGCTTTCATTGTCATGGAAGCCGATTGCGCTCAGCGATTGGTGAACTCAAAATTCAAACGCGAAGTATTTCTAGTATTTTAGTGACTAGTCTTTCTGAATGCTTCGGATTTCTAAAATCATTAAACGAAACATCGAGCACACAAGATGAACGAAATCTAAAAAAGATAATTAATATTTTACAAATGGCAGAAAAAATTAACCTAGGTCATTTAAAATTAAGTCGTAAAGTTAAAAGTTTAAGTTCATCTGAATATCAAAAACTATTACTGCTCAAGCATCTATCATATGAAGGAGCTGGTAGTTTATTTATTTTTGATGAGCCGAGTGCTGGTTTATGTTTGGCCGATCAAAAAAATGTATTTTCCTTAATTAGAAATTTATGTGAATTAGGAAACACTGTTATCTGTGTAGAGCATTCACCTTATTTTATTGAGAATTCAGATGTTTGTTTTTTAATGGGGCCAGGCGCTGGAGAAGCGGGTGGATTTATAGAAATAAATCAAGTAGCTCAAAAGAAAAAAAATACTTCTAAGGAAAAGTCAAAGACGTTAAATTATGTTTCTAAAAAAGATTTTGGATTTAAAGAAGGCATCATTTTTAATAAAAAATATAACAATGTATTTTTTGAAACATATCAAATTAACTTAGTTAGAGGGAGTAGCGGAACCGGCAAAACAGCGGTGGTTAATTATATAATTGGGAATCAAATCGCCAAAATCCTAGATAAGGAAAATAAGTTTTCATTTGAATATCAACTAAAAGATTTTAAATTTGACCCACGAATCAAACGTGTTGTTTTTCTGGGGCATGAGTCAAAAGTATTAACTTCAAGATCAACAGTAGGCACAACCACAGATTTCATTTCGATCGTTAGAAAACATTTTGCTCAAACAAAAGTGGCAAAAGAATTAGGCTTGAATGAAAAGGCGTTCTCTTCTTACAATGCCGAGGGTATGTGTTTGAGTTGTGAAGGTGCAGGAAATAAGATTATAGAAATGCAGTTTTTAGAAGATATCATTTTGTTATGTGAAGACTGTAGGGGAATTGGAATAAAATCTGAAATTCAAAAAATATCCAATGGAAAAATTAGTTTTTATGAATCCTTAACAGCACCGATCAGTAAGATTATTCCGACACTTAGATTAACTCCAAAGTATGAAAGAATTTGGAGTACCATGAGGCAATTAAATATTGATTACTTAAACCTTAATCGTCCTTTAAAAAATTTATCAGGTGGGGAGAGGCAGCGTTTATTATTACTGGATAGAATCATTGGCAATAATGAATCGACTCTTTTTATCTTAGAAAATATAACGTCAGGTCTATCTTATAAAGAAGTCTCAAAGGTGATGGAAGTTTTAAATGGTCTTCGAGAACAAAATCATACTGTCATTCTCATAGACCAAAATGATGAGTTGTTAAATCACCCACTAAAAGTATTAAATTTTGATACTTTTAAATGTTAGCATCCAATAGTAATAACCAACTATATTAATCAAGTTTTTTTGAAATTAGCCGATCAGTTTAATCGAGGGATTTATCCTTCTCTATCAATGGCGAAACTGATGGCCAAACTTACTTTTGTTATCCTCTTATCATGGTTTGCTCATGCAACCACTTTTGCACCGATCCCTATAAAAGATCAAATCAAAAGTACCCACGCAATAATCGATGCAGAATTTTTAGGATCAAGTTTTAAAAAAGACAAAAATGGCGAAATACAAACTGTCGCCAGTTTTAAAATTTATCATCAAGTTGGTTTAGGCAATGATCATTTTATAAATTACGATAGTTTTTCACTTCTCATACCTGGTGGAGAGTGGGAAGGCCTTACTTATCACGTCTATGGTGCTCCAAGTTTTAAGAAAGGTGAAAGAGCAGTTCTTTTGCTGGATAAAACCCCCTTTGGATATCAAGTCCTTAATTTGAGTTTGGGAAAACTCATTCAAGAAAATGAAATTTTAAAATCAACCCACTTCCCAGTAGGAACTGAGATAGGGTCAATCAAGATCTCGGAGTTTAATGAATTAATAGGCAAAAAATTTGGACGTCCGCTTTGGGTTAAAAAAAATAAACAAGATCGAGAATCCATGCTGGTGACTGATAATGGTGATTCTTTCTTGGCAATTCGTGAAAAGAGAGAAAGAAAAATTGCCTCGGAAGAAGAGTTAACCAAGAGCGCTCAAAATAAAGAGAAGGATATAAATTTAGTGGTCGTATTCTTTATCGTTTTATTACTGATTATTCTGGTATTGAGAAAGTTAGGATCAAAATGAGTAAAAAGATAATTTTATTTTTATCCATTGTCTTAATATCGCCTTCGGTATTGGCCTTTGTTCAAACAAAATCAAATAACGGGACAGACATTAAATGGAATAACAATTCATTTGTTATCTATCACGACAGTAATTACGTCTTGAGTGGAGCAGGCGCTGATTCACTCGATACAATTTTATTAAATTCATTAACTCAGTGGAACAGCAATTCTAATCTGTCACTGACAAGAGTTAATGCCAATGGTCCCGTTAGTAATCGAAATGATCTTTATTACGATACCACAAGTGCATATTTTGGTTCCATTCCATCGTTGTCAGGGGTTTTAGCGGTAACCGCAGTGACCTTTGTGACAGCAACTGGAGAAATTAAAGAAACAGACATTGTGATCAATTCGGCGAAAAACTTTTCTAATGAAAAGGAAACTACCTCACCCAACAATTTAACCTCTTTTTATATGGGCGATATTTTAACTCATGAACTAGGGCATGCTGTTGGCTTAGGTCATGGGCAAGTTCAAGATAGTTCAATGGTCTATAGTGTTTATCGAGGTCAGCATACTGTCGCCGAAGATGATCAAGCAGGAATTTTTTCCATTTATCCCAACTCCAGCAATAAAGGATCGATTACTGGAAAAATCATTGGTGGTAGTGCGAAAATTGGAGTTTTTGGTGCTCATGTCATGGCCATTTCAACCACCGATGGGAAAGTCGTTTCTTCAACCATCAGTGACTCCGATGGTAGTTTTTCGATCAAAGGCTTAGCATTAAATGATACGTATTATCTGTATAATACTCCGGCAAATTTAATCAATGAGTTTGTTCCAAGTAGCTCTCCACTTCCTGAATATTATACCAGTGCCAAGAGAAATTTTTGTGCCACAGGATCCAGTTATGTAGGAAGTTTTTTTCAAACATGTCAGAATGCAGATCAAGGATTCCCTCAAGGGATTCGATTAACTACCAGTGAAAAAATTAAAAATGTTGGAAATGTGACGATCCGCTGCCAGCTGGATGTTTCCTCAGTTTATAATTCAGCAAAAACTTCTTTTCTCGATCTCAATAGCTCTATTTCAGGTCGCGATATTGAACAAGTCGAAGATACTGCTTACGGCGAAACCATCGTTGGGTATTTTACTTCAACTCAAAAAAATGCCAATTCACCAGATGTCTTTCATGTGGATTTATCAAACTTAGATAGCTATTCCGGAAAATATTTAGACGTAAAAATTATTGGCGGAAATCTTTTTGCACCTACACGAGTCGATTTGGTGATTGAAAATGCTGCTGCCGTATCGATGCAAAGTATTTATGATGATGGTGACAGTGATACGAGTATTGATTTAGGAATCTTTAAAAATTCAACCACTGATCAAAATTTAAAACTCGATCATCATTTAAAATTTCCATTAAGCTCAACTCTTTCCGAAAATAATTTTACCGTGACATTAACCCCATATCCTCTGGTTTTTGGCATGAATTTACTAGGTTCAAATGATAATGAATGGTTTTTTCCCGTTAGTTCAGATCTGATGAAGAGTACAAGTTTTTATATGATGATAATAAGTATAACAAATGCCAGTGATCAAATTGTTTTACCTCGAGCATATTCTATTGTTGACAATAGTACTTGCTCTTCAGAGGCGATCAATACCTACGCCGTCAACCCAACGACTTCTGGAAACTCGAGTGTCACCGTGGTAAAAACAACGCAAAAAGATAGTGGTTTAACTTGTGGATCAATCGCCATCGTTAACTCCAACGATGATGATCATAATAATACGGGTAATGGTCCTTTATCTTTCACCTTTGGCTTTATGTTGATCATTCTCATTGGTCATATTGTCCGAAGATTTTTTCCAGCAAAGTACTGATGCGAAAGCTTGATTAAAAGTTCTTTCAACGACTATAATTAAATTAATGAAATTATTTTTAAAAAATTCTCTGATTTTATCGACTATTTTTTTTATTCCATGTTTATGGGCGCAAAGTCTGACCCAGGATCAAAGTAGAATAAGAAAAATTTCTAGCACCAAAAAATCTGTTTATTTTGATCAAGGTATTTACGTAAATTCTGGGGCCAAAATTGCATCGACCCTTAACGCAGTCAGGCACTCGTATTCTGCCAATAATGGATATGAGCGCATAGTTTTAGACTTTAAAACAAATCAAGTACCCAAGCTTTATGGATATGTATCTGGTAAAGACAAAATTTTGCATTTAGATCTATTCAATAGCACCGTCAATCCAAACATTAACTCCTTTGGAAATAGTAAGTTTGTTCAAAGTTTTAATTTTTTTAATTTTTCAGATGATATGCTTTCGGTGGAGATGGTTTTAAAAGATAACGTCAACTACGATATCTTTTATTTGGAAAATCCAGGTCGATTAGTCATCGATATAAAAAAATAAGTCATTAAACTTCAAGACTAATTCTGATAAGATCTCCAGCAAGAGGTGTCTATGGCAGAATCAGATAAAAATTCAAAAACAGCTAAGTTATCCGCAGAAACTACTGAAATTCCCCGCGAGTTTCCATCGAAGGCCGTGATCATTCCTTTAGTCAGTAGTCCTATTTTTCCAGGCATGATTGCTCCCATAATTTTAGCTGAAAAAAAATACTCCGCTGATCTCGATGAGTTTATTTTAAAGTCAGGTTATGTGGCCCTAAACCTGATTAAATATCGTGAGGACGAAGATCTTGATGATGACACCCAGGTTAGTTCTCATGATGTGTATCGAGTCGGGGTGATTTGCAAAGTTGTTAAAAAACTTAAATTGCCCGATGGTAGCGTGAACATTTTAGTTCACGGAATAAAAAGATATCGAGCGGTAAAATACGTTCAAGAAAAACCCTACATCTTGGCAGAGACAGAAGTTTTTGATGACATTCTAGAATCAGATGACGAATTGGATGCATACACAAGATCAATCATTAACCAAGTTAAAAAGCTAAGTGAAATCAATCCTTATTTTAACGAAGAGATGAAATTGGCAATGATCAATTCGCCATCACCAGGCGCACTTGCCGACTTGGTGGCTTTTGCTTTGAGTTTAGACATTCCCGAGGCCCAAGATTTTATCGAAACACTAGTGGTCAAAAAACGTTTTGCGAAATTGTTGGTTTATTTAAAAAGAGAAAAAGATGTTGCCGATATACAAAAAAAGATCACCGATGAGGTCAATGATAAAGTTAATAAATATCAAAGAGAATATTTTCTACGTGAGCAGTTAAAAGTTATTCGTAACGAACTGGGAATGGAAGAAGATGAAAAAGCGCGCGACATAAAAAAGATCAAAGAATTGATGGAAGAGTTACAACTATCTGAAGAAGTCACCAAAGTGGTCAATGAAGAATTGGAACGACTAGAGTCAATTCCCGATAGTAGCCCTGAATACAATGTTTCCAGAACGTATTTAAACTGGATTGTGCAACTACCTTGGAACAAAACCACCGAAGATAACGTGGATATCAAAGAGGCCAAAAAAGTTTTAGAAAAAGATCATTATGGTTTAGAAAAACCGAAAGAAAGAATTTTAGAATTTTTGGCCGTGAGAAAATTAAAACCTGAATACGATGGAACAATTCTTTGTTTTGCTGGCCCTCCTGGAGTTGGAAAAACTTCTTTAGGGAATAGTATTGCCAGAGCTTTGGGGAGAAAGTTTTATCGTTTTAGCTTAGGTGGTATGCGCGATGAAGCTGAAATTAAAGGCCATCGTAGAACTTACATTGGCGCCATGCCTGGAAAAATTGTTCAAGCGTTAAAAAGAGTGGAAGTTAATAATCCCGTTATTATGCTCGATGAAATTGATAAACTAGGACGATCATTTCAAGGTGATCCTTCATCAGCTTTACTAGAGGTTCTTGACCCTGAACAAAATTCTACATTCATAGATAATTATTTAGATGTGCCATTTAATTTATCTAAAGTTTTATTTATCGCCACCGCCAATAATATAAATGAAATTCCAGATCCTTTATTAGATAGGATGGAGGTTATCGAGATTAGCGGTTATACCATTGAAGAAAAAGTTTCGATTGCCATGAAATGGGTCATCCCAAAACAGTTAAAAAAACATGGATTAACTTCCAAAGAATTCAAACTTTCCACTCAAACAATCAAAAAATTGATTTCAGACTACGCCCGAGAGCCGGGAGTAAGAGTGTTAGAACAATGTATTGCCAAACTTTGCCGGAAAGCGGCTTTTGTTAAAGTCAGTACTTCCAATAAAAAATTGTTTTCTCCCAAGCCAGAACAGATAGAAGCAATTTTGGGACCTATTCGTTTTGAAACTGATAAAGCGATGCTTGATGTGAGCCCTGGAGTTGTTACCGGTTTGGCATGGACCGCCTTTGGAGGAGATATATTGGCGATTGAAACTTTACCTCTCAAAGGAAAAGGATTTAAACTCACCGGTCAACTTGGTGGAGTTATGAATGAAAGTGCAAATCTTGCTTATAGTTATGTGAAAAGTTTGTTGCAAGCTGAAACACCTAAAGTATCTAAAACAGCTAGTAAGGCCACTAAGCAGAAAAAAACAGAGACACCAATTGTTATTGAGCCAAAAGATCCGCGTACCCCTGCCGAAGATGTAGGGTTTGATTTTCTTTCTAATCATGAAGTGCATCTCCATTTACCCAGCGGTGCTGTTCCCAAAGATGGTCCTTCTGCGGGAATAACCATGGCCCTAGCACTCTATTCTTTGGCCAATCGAAAAAGAGTTAGACCTAGTTTAGCGATGACGGGAGAGTTATCTCTAACCGGAAAAGTTCTTCCAGTGGGTGGGATCAAGGAAAAAGTTTTAGCTGCAAAAAGAGCAGGAATAAAAGAAATTATTCTGCCGGCAAAAAATGAAAAAGATTTAAAAGAAGTTCCCCTCATTCATCGCAAGGGAATTAGTTTTTATCCTGTCAGTACATTTGATGAAGTTTTAAATATTGCTTATAAAAAAGCGAAAACTAAGAAATAAAAAAGCAGACTTCGTTTCCGAAGTCTGCTCATATTTTAAAAAAAATTTAAAGGAGTAAGTCTAGAATTCGTCGGAATCGTATTCTTCCGGCTCAGCATGAACAATTCGTCCGGTGGCAATTTCTCTTAAAGCAGTAACTACATCTTTGTTTTTACTACGAACAATTGGTTCTTCACCTTCTTTCAATTGCTTTGCGCGCTTGGTCACAAGGTGCACTAATTCATATCGATTTTCTACATGCTCTAAACAGTCTTCAACGGTAATACGCGCCATAATGAATTCCTCTTAGATGAAAGAGAATATATATAGGTAAAAAATTTTGAAGTCAATCTAGGTACATTGCGTTAATTAAATCTTTATATTGTTCCAATACTTTTTTACGCCGAATTTTTAAAGATGGAGTCAAAAGTCCGTTTTCCACCGAGAACTCAGTGGGAATGAGTTTGAATTTTTTAATGGATTCGTAAGCCGCCAGAGAGTTGTTGAGTTCCGCAATTTCAGTGGCAACCTTTTTTATTACATGGGGGTTTTCACAAAATTCATTCATAGTGGAATTTAGGGATAGACCGATTTCATCTAAATGTTCAGTAAATTGTTTTTTATCAAAAGTAACTAAGGCGGTTAAATATTTCTTTTGATCACCGATGACCACGAGCTGATGAATATGGGGAAATTTTTTGGCCATATTTTCGATTTTCTGTGGGGCCACATTTTTCCCACCAGAAGTAATGATAAGATCTTTTTTTCGATCGGTGATTTTTAAAAAACCATCTTTTAAAATTGTGCCAATATCACCGGTATGAAACCAACCATCAATTAAAACTTCTTTGGTGGCGGCTGGATTTTTATAGTATTCCGAAAAAAGCGCTTCTCCTTGCACTAATATTTCACCATCATGAGCAATTTTTATTCGTGTGTTGCCAATAGGACGACCAACTGTTCCTAGCACTTGTTTATAAACAGGATTTAAACTACAGGGAGCAATGGTCTCGGTTAAACCATACCCTTCTAAAATGGTTAAGCCGCAAAAGCGTAATAGCTTTATCACATCAGTCGAAAGGGGAGCGCCACCACTGACAAAAAAACGAATTCGGCCTCCAAACATTTCATAAATTTTAGAAAAAACGAGTTTATGGGCCAATTTTTTTTGAATGATGACAGAGGGGAGTGGGGATTGATCGGCATCGATTGACCTAAAGTATTGTTCAGAAACAGCGACTGCCCAATCAAAAATTTTTTTTGAAACAATATTTCCATTATCAATTTTTCGAATAATGCTGGCGTATATTTTTTCAAAAATTCTTGGGACTGCCATAACGACGGTTGGTCGGCTTATTTTTATATCTTCTAAAAGAGTATCGAGAGAACGAGCAAAAATCATTTGCCAGCCAAAGATCAGTGGCAAAAAACTATCACAACGACCAAAAACGTGACTTAAAGGGAGCCAAATGAGGGATATATCTTTTGGCGAAAAAGTATCTCCCAGCTCAAGTTTTAAGTTATCAAGCATACTGCAGAGAGCTTTTTGGGTAATCACTGCCCCCTTTGGCTCACCAGTAGTACCGGAAGTATAAATAATCGTCGCAATATCATCAGGAGAGCTAATACTTTGCATACTTTTAAATTTGCTAGGTTCTTCTTCTGCTATTTTTTTTCCTAATGTTTTTAAATCGAGAAAAATGTGCACGGAAATATTTTTGGGAATTTGAGAAACAAACTCTGGGGTTAAGTCTTCTATCAAAATTAGATGCTCTAAAGATGGGAGGTGCGATAGTTCAGCAATAATTTTTTTTAATAATAAATTTGAATCAATAAATAAAACTTTGGCCTCTGAGTGATTAAGAAGAAAACAAATCTCTTCTTTTTGGTAAGTATGATAAATGGGAATGACCGGATGTCTTGAACATAAGCATGACATATCAATGAAATGCCAGTTGGCAGTGGTTTGTCCGAGTAGTGCCACCGGACTTTTGGGACTAAGACCAAGGGAATTGATTCCTAATGAAAGAAATTCAATATTTTTATAATAATTAAAAAACGTGGATGATTCAATTTGGCCATCTTGATTGATCGATCCATATCCATAGGCATCAGGACTTTGCGCCAATCTTTTTAAGAGGATTGAAAAAATTGTTAAAAGCTTATTCATAATTTTTTAAGATTTCCAGTGGTTAAAAAATTTCTGAGAAAATCTTTATTGCTCAATCTTTTTGTTATTAGGATTTTATGTATGGAATAATTTTAACATGAACCCAGAAAAAATATTTATAATTTCCGAATGTTTAGGCTTAATCAAAACTTTTAAAAATTATGAAATTTATCGATTCCGATATCGTGGAGCATTTTTTGGTTACTTGATCAAAGAAGTCTATGTTGTGGTGGCCTTTGATCAAATTGTAACCAAACCAGGAAAATTTTTTTGTCGAAAAAAAGATTATAAGTTGCTGGTAAGCTTTTTAAAAATCGAGGAAAACACTCTTTTTGCTCGGTTATTAGAGTCTTACAAGTTATCAGACTTAAGTTTATTCTAGATTACTTTATTTTATAATTTGGTAAAATCGATAAATGAGTTCTGAAAAAAATAATGAAATTGCAGAAGTGATAAGAGGTGAAAGAGATTTTCTGCATGATATCGCCAATCAAATTGTCGTCGCCCAAGGGATGGGGTCTTTGGCATTAAAGTCCTTACAAAAAATTGAAAATTTTGATGTAAAAATTATTGAAAAATTACAAAAAACAGTCAAGGCCACAGATGAAATGATGGTTTTGTTAAAAAAACGTCGAGAGTATCTGATCAACTTTAGGTCATAAAATCATTCTTATTTTAACTTGATATCTACATGATCGCCGATAATAAAATTCTCTAGATCAAACAATGGCGACTTTTCATCATTTCTTAAAAGCTTAAGATGGGCCACTGCCGAATTTTCTTCAGTATGAATAACTTCGAGTTCCCCAATTTTCATTTTAAATGTGTATCTTTTGTTGTTATCAAAGGAGTCAATACGAGACAAACTGCGATGAACGTTGAGAACTGAGCCCACCGTTACACCTTGAGAAGCTCCAAGATTTACGTAGAAGTTTTTTTTAAGTTTTTCCCCTTCTTCTCCCATTGGGATGTCTTGAGCAATACTGAAAATAACATAATCATTGGCGTGTGAAAAACGAGAATAAAAGAGATTAAAAAACAGAGTCAATACAAAGACGGGAAAGAGTTTTGATTTTAATTCAAGTTTCATGGATGTCTTCCTTGTTTAAACTTAAAGGTCAAAACATCCTGTTTGAAACCTAACTCTTTATCGGTAAATTTTTCCAGAAATGGAGTTTTATTCTTGAGTGAAAGTGGTCGGCAAATAATGCCTACCACCCTTAAAAACAACTAACTTTTTTATGGATTTTCTTTTACATCTAAGTACTTAACAAAGTTATTTACGATGGGACTATAACGATAATTTTTCAAACGATTATGGTACAAAATATGTCGTCTTTCATAAAAAAGCATAACCCAAGGAATTTGGTCATGAACTAGTACTTCCATTTCGTACATTAATTTTTCTTTTTCATCGCTATGGAGCATACCTTTGAGTAGATCAAATTTTAAATCAAATTCTGGAGAGGAAAAATAAGTGGTATTAGGCCCAGGTGGGTGATTTTTAGTAATAAGTAATTGTAAAACATTTTCACTGTCAGGATAGTCTAGTGCCCAACCATCGAGCCACATTTGTAAATGTCCTGCTCTGGCTTTTTGTAAATAGGCAGGAAAAGTATTGAGTTGAATTTTTAAATTAATATTAATTTTCGCCAGTTCACTTTTAATAAACTCTGCGGCTTGTCTGGCGGTGGTATGATTACCTCTCGTATCATAGACAATTTCTGGTAGACCATTACCTTTAGGAAAACCTGCTTGGGCCAAATATTTTGCAGCTTTTTCTAGATTGTATTCATTAGTTGTTTTATTTGCCGGTGAGTATCCCGGAACGCCAGGAGGATAAATTGAAAATGCTTTCTGTCCAGTGTTGTTGGTAAACAGCTCGATGTAGCGATCGACATCGATGGCATGGGCAATGGCCTTTCTTAAATATTTATTTTTTCCTAAAAGAGCATCGTTCATATTGAAACCAATCCACCAGTAAGTAAGACTAGGAGCAATCTGAAGTTGCACACCATCATTTTTCATTTCATCAGATAACTCACCTTGATTGTTAATGGCAGTATTGTAATTGTCTTTTGGGATAAACAACATGTCGATATTTTTTTGTTTAAACTCAAGCCATCTTGTCTGGTCTTCTTTTATGACTCTCATTTCGACGAGATCAACAAAGGGAAGTTTTTTTCCACCTGCTGCTAACAACCCTTCTTGATTGGCAAAGCGATCGCCTTTATTAGGATATAAATCAGTATGATAATGTTCAAACTTTGCGAGGACTGCGTGAAGCTGGCTATTATATTCAGTTAACTTAAACGGACCAGTGCCGATAATTTTTTCACCTAAATTATTTTTATAATACTCCACCGTTTCCAGAGGAATGGGTGAAGTAAAAGTCATGGCAAAGGCGTAAAGTAATTGAGGATAAGGCTCTATCAGCTCAATAATTAAAGTATTCGCATCCGGCGCTTTTAAACCTTCGATGGAGAGATTTTTAAATTTTTCAAAATCATTTCCAGCTTTACTTCGGAATTCATCAATTCCTTTAATTCTTCCTTCAAACAAAAACCAGCCATTACTTTTTGTTTCGATAAAGGCCAAGCGCTTAATCGCCGTGATAAAATCTTCGGCCATGACAATTCTAGGTTGCTCGCCCAAAGATGGATCGGGATGATATCTAACATTTTTTTTAATGGAGAAAGTGTATGTTTTTTGATCTTTTGAAATCTTCGGCATGTCTTCGGCCAAAAGAGGCTCGAGAGTATAGGGGCGATGTAAGTAGTGATACTGGAATAATGTATCGTAAGTTTGGTAGAGGATGGTTGAAGAAACGGTGTCATAACTTAGTGCTGGATCAAGAGTTGATACTGGACTACCCAAGTTGAGCGTTAGTTTTTTTGATCCAAGAGGGTCTGTTTTTTTTCGACAAGCAAAACCAGCAGTTAACAAAAAAATGATAAATAAATTTTTTAGAACTAAAGATATTTTCATAAATTAACCACCTAAGTTTTTTTTAACATGCTTAAGGAGAATTTCCTCTGCATTTTTTCCAACGTCACCTGAGCCTTGAGCGAGGTCGGGTCTGCCACCTCCCGTTCCGTTGATAAGTTGTAAACCTGATTTTAAAATTTGAGAACAATTGATATTTTTATTTTGGGAGTTGACCCTTAACAAAACAGAAAGTTTTGCTCCTGTTTCAGTTACGAGTAAAATCACGCCGTGAGGGTATTTATTGATAAAAACATCGGATAAAGATCGCAAATCAGAACCAGTGGGCGCGACCGCAAATTTAAAACTAATACCATTGGCCAATTGTTCTAAATTATCAAAAAGTTTTTGTCCTTCAATAGATTGAATTTTATCTTGTAACTGTTTAATTAGTTTTGCCTGATCTTTGGATTCTTGCAGAATTTGCTGTGTTCGAGTTTGAACATTTTGAGCATTAGAATTCAGAAGTGTTTCAACCGATTTTAAAATAAGAGATCGTTGTTGTAATCGATTGACAGCTTCTTGCGACGTTACCGCTTCAAGGCGTCTTACACCGCTACTTAAAGAAGTTTCTAGTATAATAGAAAACAGACCAATCTCTAGGGTGTTATCCACATGAGTTCCCCCACAAAACTCTTTAGAAAAAGTTCCCATTTCTAAAACTCGAACTTCATCTCCATATTTTTCACCAAAGAGTGCCATAACTCCCTCTTTGAGGGCCTCGGCTTTCGCCATAATCTTTGGTTTTACACTTAAGCTCTCTTGAATTTTTTTATTGACCAGGTCTTCAACTTGACCAATTTCATCTTTAGTCATGGCCTCGTGGTGAGTAAAATCAAAACGAAGTTTTTGATCATTCACAGTAGAGCCTGCTTGTTTGACATGATCTCCTAAAACTTGAATCAGCGCCGATTGCAAAAGATGAGTCGCGCTATGATTTCTTTTGATCAAATGGCGAAGTTTTTCATCCACGGCAAGTTCATAAGAATGGCCGACTTCTAGTAAATCGCCATCTTCAATATAATGGACCCAAAAATTTTCCACAGGTTTTTGGGTGTCAGTGATATTAGTAATCGCACGGCCATCGAGAAGAATTTTTCCTTGATCACCAACTTGTCCACCGGATTCACCGTAAAAAGATGTTTGATTAAAGATCGCGATTGATTGAGATCCTATTTTTTCAACATGAAGTAATTTCGCCTGGTTTTTTAATTTGGTATAACCTAAAAACTCAGTTTCACCAAATCGTTCTTTTAACTGATGAAAAAATTTATTATCGACTCCTCCTTGTGATCCCTTCCAAGAAGCTTTGGATTTTGTTTTTTGTTCTTCCATGGCGGACAAAAATCCTGATTCATCAATATCAATTTTTCTTTCTTTTAATATGACTTGAGTTAAGTCAAGAGGAAATCCATAGGTATCATAAAGTTTGAAAGCGACTTGACCTGGAAGCAGATTATTTTTTATGCGAGAAAGTTCTTCCTCTAAAAACCGTAAGCCCTTGTCGAGTGTTTCTAAAAACTTGGTCTCTTCTAATTTGAGGAGCTTTTCGGCTAAGGATGAACCGGCCTTATTTTGCGGGTACTCACCGCCTAGCGAGGCCAAGACATTGGGTACAAGTTTGTAAAATGAGACTTCTTTTATACCTAACTCGCGTAAATGCCGAATCGCCCTTCTAATAATTCTTCTGAGTACATAACCGCGTCCTTCATTGGAAGGAATAGCACCATCCGTGATCAGCATGACTGCCGATCTGGCGTGATCAGAAACAACACGCATGGAAGAAGTAAATTGAGCATCTTGATATTTTTTTCCACTAATATTTTCAATTTCTTTGATAATTCCTGAAAATAGATCGGTGTCATAATTCCAATAAACATTTTGCATGACTGCGGTCACTCGCTCAAGTCCCATACCAGTATCAACGGAAGGATTGGGTAGTGAAAAACGTTTGATCTCATTACCTTCTTTGCGTTTTTCATACTGCATGAAAACTAAATTCCAAATCTCTACATATCGTCCTTCGTCTTCTAACAAGTCTTTGGCGGTTTTGGGATCGAATTTAGGATCACTGAATTTTTCACCGTGATCGTAAAAAATTTCAGTACACGGTCCGCATGGTCCGGTATCTCCCATTTCCCAAAAATTATCTTTGTCCCCTTTACGAAAAATTCGCTGAGCACTTAAACCAATATGTTTATTCCAAAGATCAAACGCCTCATCATCACTTTCATGAATAGTGACATAGAGTTTGGAGGCATCGATTTTTAATTCTTTTAATAAAAAATCCCAAGCGAAGGTAATCGCTTCCTTTTTAAAATAGTCTCCAAAGGAAAAGTTTCCCAGCATTTCAAAAAAGGTATGGTGTCTGGCAGTAAAACCGACATTTTCAAGATCATTATGTTTGCCGCCAGCGCGCACTACTTTTTGGATGGAGACCGCACGTTTATTTTTGGGCTTGGCCTTGCCGGTAAAAAAATCTTTAAACTGATTCATACCCGCGTTGGCAAAGAGGAGGGTTGGATCATTAATGGGAATAAGTGGAGAACTGGCCACTTTTTCATGATGATATTTTCCAAAAAAATCGCAAAAACGTTTTCTGATCTCTTCAGCTTTCATAAAAATTTAACCTTTAGCGTAGAAGTTAGAGATGAAAAGTTAACACAATTGGGATTTCTTAAGAATCAAAAATCTGATGAAAGGCAGACTTAATGTCATCAAAGCTATGGCCCTTTTGTGCCAAATAAGACGTCAGTCGTTGTTTGTCTTTAAAGCTAATTTGTTCTTCAGCTTCTATTGCACTGCTGCGAAGTTTTTTTCTGATTAATATTTCAATTTGGGCAAAACTATCGACCTCTTCGCTTTTTAAAATGGTCTTTATTTGCGTTTCCGTAGCGATAATTTTTTCCATTTTTAGTTTTTGAATAATATTTCTTACTCCATGCCCTTTGTTGGCCAAGGATTTCACTTTTTTAACTAAGTATTTTTCAGGGTCGCATAAACCCAGTTCGATAACTTTTTCAAGAGCTGCTACTGATTCATCAATTTCATAGTCTTTTTCCATCAACTTTTCTTTTAATTTCTGCAAGGGATAGTCGCGCATGGAAAGAAGGTAAATGAGGTATTGATAGGCCGAGCGTTTTGTCAAAATACTTCCGATTGATTATTGGGGAAGTGACTCTTTGGCTTTTTCAACCAGAGAGTCACTTCGGCTAAATGGAACTAGTGAATAGCTTTTTTACTTTTTTTGGATTTCATTTTGTCGTTTTTGTCTTCTTCATCGTTATTTTCTTTGTCGTAATCAGTTTCATGCTCTTCGGTAATTTCACCAGTGGCCATATTCACCACTTCAGTAAAAGGGACCGAGCCATCACCTAAGCCAAATTTGGCCAAAACTTTTTGGGTGATTTCATGCAGAATTTTGGGGTTATCTGCCAAGAATTGTTTAGAGTTTTCGCGTCCTTGACCAATTTTTTCGTCATTGTAGGCATACCAAGCTCCAGATTTTTCTACAATTTTTTCATTGGCAGCTAGATCGAGAACGTCTCCCGTACGGGAAATTCCAGTGCCGTACATAATATCAAATTCAGTGGATTTAAAGGGAGGGGCCACTTTGTTTTTTACGATTTTAACTTTTGTTCTACTGCCCGTAACTTCTTCACCTTCTTTGATCGCGCCCACACGACGTATATCAATTCTCACCGAAGCATAAAATTTAAGAGCGTTACCGCCGGTAGTGGTTTCAGGGTTACCAAACATCACCCCAATTTTTTGGCGCAATTGATTAATAAAAATAACGGTGGTGTTGGATTTAGATATAGAGCCAGTTAGTTTTCGTAGAGCTTGAGACATAAGTCTGGCTTGGAGACCCATATGTGAATCACCCATATCACCTTCAAGTTCTGCTCGTGGTGTGAGGGCCGCAACAGAGTCGATGATCAGTAAGCTCACGGCACCTGAACGCACCAGCATATCGGCAATTTCTAGCGCCTGTTCACCACAATCAGGTTGCGACAATAGAAGATTGGGGACATTGACTCCAAGTTTGGTGGCATAACTAGTATCCAGAGCATGTTCGGCATCGATAAAAGCCACGGTTCCACCGGCTTTTTGACATTCAGCCGCTAAGTGGAGGGTAAGAGTGGTTTTACCTGAAGACTCAGGGCCAAATATTTCAATAATTCTTCCTTGGGGAATACCACCGATACCAAGGGCGATATCGAGACTAATTGCTCCTGTGGAAATGGCAGGAATTTTTTGTTGATGAAAAGATTCCCCTAATTTCATGATGGAACCTTTACCAAATTGTTTTTCGATGGTTTGTAGTGCCATCTCTAAGGCTTTTGCTTTCTGTGTTTCATTCATCGGGTTGCTGACATTACCGGCTAAATTCATGGGTTCTCCTTGCCATTTACGTAAGTTATATTTTTACTATAAAGCCAAACTTTCGTCTGTACAACGTTATTTTCAAAATTAATGATAATTAAATTTGCGTAAGTCCGAGATTTCGCACATGAAACTTACGTTGAGAAAAAATTTTTAAATAAATAAATGAGAAATACCGAAACGCCACCTGCGTATAGCCCACTAACGATATCATCGAGAATTGTTCCAGCGCCATGTTTGATTTTTTTATCAAAAAAAGACACCGGCCAGATTTTGACGATATCAAAAAATCGAAAAAGGCCAAATTGCAAAGCGATAAAGTATATGTCCGCATTGGGAAAAAAAAGCCAAGTAACCGTCATTCCAAGCACTTCATCGATCACAATCCATTGCGGGTCATGGAGCCCTAAACGTTTTTGGCAAACATCTGCAGCGAGGCATGAACCAAATATTGCCAGCATGAGAATCGGAAAAATAAAAAAAATAGGTACTTCGTATTTACCCAGAAACATCAGAACAGGCAGAACACTTAAACTACCAATGGTGCCGGGAGCATAACGAGCAAAACCTAAGCCACCACAACTTAAAAAAAAGACATCGATTTGATTGAGCGCAGGCAGTTTTTGATCTTTCACGGTCAATAGAGTAGCTTTTAGACTTTCGATTGACCACGAATAAAAATATTGAAAATAAAATTGGAATGTCTTTGAATCGACCAAATTTTTTATCTCAACATAAACTCAACTGGGAATTGTATAAGGTTGTCCTCGGAGGTCAGTCGGCCCTTGATTCTGATTCCATCATGTCGCCGATTCATTCCACCGATGACATTATCATGTTTTTTGAAGGATATGGTTTTGATCCGAATGACCCAATTTTAAAATCAGAAATTTTTGGTTTTTTTCAGGAGTCACTCCAGTTTATACGGCGTTATTTTTTAAAAGAGGGACATCATGAAGGTTTAGACCTACATATTCCCAATGAAATATTGGCGATTTCAGATTTGACTGATTTATTAAAAATGGCGGCAGGTTATCATGCCAATAAATCAATCGACTTAAAATTATGGTCGGCGGTAGTGCTTAAAGTTATGCATACCGTTCTTCATGCCGACAAAGATTTACGAACAAATTATTTTGGAGTGATTCAACAGCAAATTTTTGATCGATTTTATAAATACATTTTTCGCGGAGAAGGTGGGGAGCAAGGGCAACTATATTTAGGATCGTCGGACTCACTGGCATCGGCAATACCTCTTCAGACGTTTGAAACGAAGGCGAAAAAAAGTCGCGAGAGTGTCATTATAAAATTGCTGCATAAACCAGAGTTAGTGGCGGAAGAGGTTTTTGATCGAGTTGGTCTAAGATTTGTGACTAAAACCAAATTTGACGTCCTGCGGGTGATTAAGTTTTTACAAGAGCAATATGTTTTTTTACCGCAAAATATTAAGCCGAGTCGCTCCATCAATACCATTTTTGATTTGCAAAAATTTCGCCGGCGTTATTATTCATTGATGAAATTGTGTATGCGTGAGAATTGGTCTGAGGGCCATTTTTTAGCGCGTGCAGAACAAGAGATTAAAAAGTGCACGATTGATCGAGAAAACTCTAGTAAAGAATCTAATGATCATAGTGAAAAGCCTTCTGAAAACTCTCATGAGAATAAAAAAAACATTCATAGCTCGCAAGAGTATCGATCGGTTCAGTTTACCTGTCGTCAGTTGATTGTTTATCGTAATCCGATTGTGAAACAAATGACGGGTCTGAGAAAAATTGCCAAGAGCATGGACAGCGAAAATGAATTGGTAAAAAAAGTTTTAAAAATGGATTTATCACAACTTTCACGCGACATTCGTTTTTTTTATCCTTTTGAAATTCAGGTAACGGATTACGAAAGTCATTTAAAAAATACGGCAGGTGAAGCTTCCCATGAAGAATATAAAAATTCTCAGTTGAAATCGGCGATTAAGAGAATTTTTAAAGATCTGATTAAGTTTCATCAAATTAAAAATTAACAGCCCCTACTGTTTTGAATTTCAAAACA
This sequence comes from Bacteriovoracaceae bacterium, assembly GCA_044356225.1. Lineage (GTDB taxonomy): Bacteria > Bdellovibrionota > Bacteriovoracia > Bacteriovoracales > Bacteriovoracaceae > JBIKWR01. Next base: position 38,362 of record JBIKWR010000005.1, read on the forward strand.
TCAGAGTTTAGACATTTTTCATTGAGTGATATTTTTAAAACTTAATTTTGATCAAAAAATTCATCGATGGATTCATTGGCGGGATTGCTCCACCCTTTATCGTATTTTATTCCAGCAACATTATTTAAAACGCAGCCGCTACCAATGGGTTCAAAATAAAGATAATAATTGTTGACATCATCTTTTGCTTTAAGCGTAGACATGATGAGGGGATTGGTATTAGCTTTTGGATTTGTAGTTCTTTTTAACGTGAATCCCAGGCCATTGGTTTCTCCCGTTGTGTGGTTGTATTTTGCACAATTTACTTTTTTCCACAAAGGAGGTTGGTTACCTTTAGTACCAACATAAAGAGCTTCTTTTTCAACAGAAAACATTGAAGGTGTTGCCACATATTTAGGAATAAGAGAACAGGCGTGTCGAATATTTTCTAAATGCTCACCACTTTGAAAATTGATAGTATCATTAGGCCAAAAGTTATTACCGATACTTGGTCCACAACTATGTAGTTCACTATCCAGCTGTCCATACATTGCTGGAAACGTACCTAATCCTGGCGTTGCAACAGCTTCATTACAATAAAGCAATCTTATCGCATTTTTGACTGCATCTTTATATTCTTGAGGAGCATTATCTGCCACTAATCCAGAGTATACCCTGATTAAATGATTTGCTGAACAGACATAGTTAGCGGCACCTCCACCGACAGTTTCATAGGTATAAATGCATGAGTTGTTTTGGTATTCACGATTATAATATTTCTTGGTTTCATTTACCGCGGAAAATGTGGTTAAAGGAAAATTAGCGTATGGACCGTTATGAGATAAACTAATGGGCTCACAAGTTTTGATATAATTATTATCATTGGGGTTTGTACCTTCAAGATATTCTTTCACTGAAAGAATAGAATGTGGATGAGTTTGATTCAGGGGCAGGGGTTTTGTTTGAGTCAAAAATTTGTAATTAGGATTTGGGACATTAAACACGACGGAATCGCAATTGTTTTGTATGCTTGAAGATGAATTGTCATTCATATAATCCCCATCTTTAGCAACCCAAATGCCATTAGGAGTATTTTGTGGACTTTTGCCTCCGGTTAAATGAAAAACGGCATATCTATTAGCACCACTAAATACTAGATTGGTGCCATTGATTCCTGGTTGCGCTGTTGGTAGAACAGTTTTATTTAAGTAGCCATTCGTACTTGTTGTTGTATGACACTCAGAAGGCCAAGCATATTGTTGATGAAAATCAGTTACAGGATAAGTGTTTTGGTTTTGGGCCAAACAAGAATAGCTTTTTATCAAGGATAAAAAAATAAACAACTGCCATTTCATACGTTCTCCAGTTTATTAAAAATTATAAGTTTGGGTTAAAGAGTGCCATGATGTTTGCTTGAATCAATGCCGGGTGCTCTGTTTTATTTAGGACTAATTGATTACCAGATACCGAGGGTAAACATGGGATAAAAGCATAGATTTTAGTGAGATCAGTTTCTTCAGGATTATAATCTTCATTGGGTTGTTGGCCCGCAAGGCATTTGAGATTTTCTATCGCACAATTGGCAGTGTTTGGATTATAGTTAAAACCCATGCTGTCACACATTTTTTTGACATCTTCATCTTTGATCACTGCTAGACATGAATCAAGAGCACCAGTTGTCTGGTCAATACCAATGTTTACATTCAAATCAATTGGTTTAAGAGGAGGTGTGCCATTATTATCAGCATCAAATCGAACTCTTAATAGAGCACTATAAGTACTGGTCGCTGGGATTATTTCAAGACCGATAAAAGAAAATTCTTTAATTTTATGTTTTGAAAGTAACTTTTGTTCTAATTCAAAACCACCAGGTTTTGCATCAGCACCTAAAATTAAATTACCGATGTTATTGGGATCAAAACTTACCTCGCCTAATGCTAGTCCTCCACAGTTAGGTTGGATAATTTTTTGCTCAATTTGTTTACTGATGATCGCTCGATCAAGAGAGTTATTGACGTTTTTAGTAATTTTGGCCGCGGTTTTTGCTTGTTCCACAAAATAGAGTGACATCATCGACATGAGTGACATCGCCATGATGAGATTAATGATAGAAAAACCTCGCGTGTCGAGCAACAATTGGTGTGGTATTTTTCTTTTCATCACTTCCATCCTTTTTAAATTTTCGGATAATTAAATTTTTGTTTTATAGCCTATTATCTTCTTTACAAGATTTGCTTAGGATTATTATCTCTCTGATTTAGTGGGATTTTTTAGCTATTTTTGGCGATTAAAGTCTTTTAAAATAACACCTTTATTAATTAATGAGATTAAATTGAATTCCAAGTTGGATCCAGGCAAATAGCGGTCACCACATAACGATACCTTGCCAAGCTATCCTGTGGGTTTTGAACTAGAGCAGCGTTACTGATGTCTTTTAACTTAACTCTTAGTGACTCTGTCATGGGATGCCCAGGGTTGAGAACTTGGTAAAGAGCAGGATAGAGAGCATCCGGGATATTGGGATTTTGACTCAAATAAGTGGCCACGGAGGTGTTTATATTTTGAATCAAAAGTGCTCTGGCGATATAGTTTTGTAGATAAGAATTATTTTGCCCGAGATAGTGACAGGTTTTGTTGATATATCCTGAACGAACTAAAGAGGAACTAACTGAAAAAATTGAGTCATCATTATCATCCATAATTATTTTGTCAAAATTAATATCGGGATTTTCTGTTGCTTGATAGCATCCAGCTTTATCTAACGGAGTTGAAAAAGTTTCGGGATTAACTCCAACAGGAAAGTAATATCTATTGCCTGGATCACATGGCCCTCCAAAAACTCCTACTTTATAAAAAATTCCCTTGCTTAAAATGTTGTTACCTAGAGAAGGTATGCCAAAAGCTTTTTCTAATATTTGTGAGGCCCCCCAACGATCGAGCATTAAAGCTTGGTCACCGGAAGTTAAAATGTATTTTTGGATGGTGGAATCGGGAGGGTTTTGGTCATCTTGATCATCTTGATCATCTTGATCATCAGGACTTTCAGGATTTGGATTTGTGGAAATATTTTTTACCCAATCTTCTAAAATTTTATAATCATTTATGGTGAATTTGTTGCCGGCAATACTTCCAGGAGGCATATTCGCCGTAGCCTTGGAATATGGATTATGCAGAGTTCTTAGAATGAGAGTACTCGTTTCGGGTTTACCTGGAATCACCCATCCATTGTTTACGTACTCAGTTTCACTCGTTGATTCTGTCCAGCCACTAATTCCTTTATGACAAGCAAGGCAATGATTTTTTAGAATCAATTGAGCAGCTGGAAATCCCGTTAAATTAGCTGGAATACTAGTGTCGGTATCGTCTTCAAAGAATTCTAAACTTTTCGCCAGATTATCATCCGTAGGGACAGTGGAAACTGGAAGACAAGATGTCAAAATGATGATGAGGATGCAGGTTTGAAGTATTTTTTGATTTAACATAATTTATTCCTCATCAAATTTTTTTAATTGTCTTTATTGCGAGGGTCTTCACATCGTGTCCGAAACCCTCCAGTGCCATCACTTTCAACCAACACTTCGGCTGACACCGGACTTTTTATACCGACAATATGAGCGACCGTAGCTGCTAAATCGTTTTTATTAATTATTTTTTCTATGTTGCCGGATTCTTTTTTAATTAATGTTGAGACTCCACCCTCTGCCCAACTTCCGCGATATTGGAAATAAGGAGTGTTTGTTCCATAGACTCCAGAGCTGACGTTGCCGATGTTGACAAAATTTTTAAAACATCCACCTGCATACATTACGGTCTGAGATAATGGTGAATGGTCGGATCCAGCACTGTCTTTTAGCAAGTTGCTTCCGGGAACTTCTTCTCTAGGGCTTCGGCCAAATTCTGCTCCTAAGCAAACCAACATATTATTCCAAGTCTCTGACCCAATTGAGCGTTTAAATTCATTTAAATGAGTCATCAATGATCGAGTCATGGCCGCCCATACGATTGCCGATTTTTGTCGATCTGCACCACCTTGAGGAGTGTCTCCACCATGTTCGTCTAAAGTGGAATACAATTTTCCGGTATTAAAAATTTCTCCACAATGAAAATTTGCCGAAGCCACAAGCTTTTGTTTTGCACAAAATTCTGCCAATGAAAATTGAGTTGCAAAATGAGTGACATTCGGATGATTAAGATTGACGGCATTGGCAGGTATTATAAAAGGCACGTAGGAGAGAGCTGCCTTTGAAAGATTGATATACTTAGTTGTCAGCTCGCTCCATTGTTCTTGTAAGTTTCCAAATTGTTTTTTAAAGAGTGATTCTGCATCTTTGTTTTGATCTAAGATTTTTGCTCCTAAAGGATTATTTTTTTGTTTAATTGATTTTAATTCATTCATGGCAGCTTGGATGTAAAGATCCATTTTATCTTTGCTATTAAGCTGAGTTTGATTGAGTTGATTGTGTTTAAAAGCATCCAGTAAAGCTTCGAGCCAATTATTATTATAAGCACTTGCAGAGGTGATTTTTAACAGAGCACTTCCTTCTTCACTGCTAAACCCTTCTGGATAATTAGAAAAATAAAGATATTTTAAATCGGCTTTTGCCAGTGATGGTATTTGATAGAGCCCTATCTCTCCTTCGGCTAAAGCATTATTTATTTTTGAAACATAATCAGCGATTAATCCAGTTAAAGAAGGTAATCCAGCGATAGGACGCATAAGAAGTTGGGTACCATTTTGATGGCCCATATCCACTTGCATGTCGACACCTCGAACAATCATGGCATTTTTTAAAATATCAGTCATGGGGATAGATGAGCTGTTATGTTGAGGAATGGTGGTATGCCAAATGTATGGAAGCATGGCGGTTCTTTGAGCGCCATTTTGCAAATGATTGTACTGGTGACTGACGTAAGTAGGTTTAGCGACATTACTTAACTGGGCCGGTGTATGATTCGCCATTTGATAGGGGTCAGTAAAAGGGCCAGTATAACTGTCTTGAGTTAACCTACAGCCAACACTAGAGTTAGAATAAATTGGATCACCTGGACGAGATTGAACACTGGTTAAAGTTTGATAATGAGAGAGGCCGCCATAAAGTCCAAAAAAGTATAAACTTTTGCAATAATCTGATTGACCGAGTTCAGCCGCATGGGCCTTGGCCACCATGCCATTAATCATACTTTTAAACATCATCCAGACAGGATCTGATTGCAATAAGACCGCTGATCCTGCAGAAATGAGGCTTAAATATTCGCGGCGATTAAGATTAATTTTTTTTCCCATAATTATTCCTTCGCCCGCAACGAACGATTTTTAAAAATGTTCGATTCAAGTATTGTTTTTATCGTGAGTCTAGGATTTTTGTGAGCTTGCAACTCGAGCCCAAGATTTATGACATAATCGCGGTAATATTGATCTCCTGCGGAGAGAGTTCCGGTTAGCGGATTTTGATCGCGAAAGTTGGCATTAATCCCGGTAAACATTTTAAAGATTTTTTTAGCATAACAAGCATAAAACTCTGGTCTTTCAGCAATGATCTCACCCATCCTTGTCCAAGCTTGCTCAGAATTTTGGACATTCATTTCTGAAATTGTGACCACTTGATTGCTGATATAACTTCTAAATTTTAATTCAAATTGAGGATTAAAATGAGAATAGTTGTTTTGATCATGAACTAAATGAAATTTCGACTGAGGAAAATAACCATAATCGGATGGATGTTCTGTTAAAAATTGGGTGTTGGTACCAAGGAGGGTGCGAACATCGCTATCATAAGCATTAAAAATAATTTTTCTAAATCCGGCTGCCAAAGGATCCATCGCTGCATGACAACCAGCACACAGTCCGTTGGCGCGAAAAGGAATTTGTTGGGTAACGTTGGGAAAGGAATTCTGATATTCAATCACTTGAGCAGCAGTGTCCTGCGAGCGTAAGTATGGAGCTTCAAGGCAGAGAACATCATCGAGTATAGCTTTGGCCATCACTCGACCGACCATTTTAAATCCACCAGTACTTTGCACATTTACTGGGATATTGGCCATCTGAAAAGCTTGATCGGCAAAGAGACCATTTCCTTCTCTTCGGTAAACATGGGGTAGAGGGAAATTATTAATGACGTTATTGTTTAAATCGTGAAAGTTATTAGTATTAAGTTTGGTGACACCAAATATTTTTCCTTTCATGGTATTTTTTAGTCCAACATTTTCTGCACGGATGGCACGTTCTTGGAATTCAGAATAGAGGATATCGGTGACACTTGAATTGGGATGTAACAACACTCTTAAATAGGCAAGAGCTGCTTGATTATGTTCATTGACATAAGTCTCATATACCGAAAAAGTCTCGGCGCGATCATAAAGATTAGTTTTAGTAAAACTCGTGCGAAATAAATCCCAAAACGTTCTTAAGATTTCTTGTGAAACGGGGTCATTATGTGTGACCAATCGTCCTTCATCCACACCACTTGTAATTAATGCAGCTTTATTAAAAAGATCCATGCAAGCCACTTCCGCGGCTTTAGTTCCATTTTTGACCGCTAGATAAAGAGGATCATTGTAATCGGGAATGGTTCTAACCATAACTTTATAACAGCGAACAAAATGCTCTACGGGAGTTAATTCATCTCCTAAATCGGCCATCAGAGGTTGCGCCCAACTCATTTGTATTGAGGCCGAGAGGATGACCAGAAATAAATGTAATTTTTGTTTCATAGAGATAGTTTAAAAACATTGATGGAATAGATTGGATTTCTTGCTAAGGGTTTTATTTGCAGTTGGGCAACAATTGGAAATTCATAAGTTTGTACCTACTGTGATAAGAGAGTTAGCAATAATATGGGTCATGTTCATCTGACTCCAATAATTGCTGGCAATTTTTTTATTTATCTAGCGATGCATGTTTAGTCTCAATTTTTAAGACTACTGCTGTCTGGGCGATATGATATAGCGGCACTGGAAATCTCAACCAGCACCGCTATAGAAGGTTTAATGGACATTCTTTGATGACTCTTTTTTTTCCGCAAATTTCCATAGGAAATTTAAAGCGATGAGTTTTTTAAGCTGGATAAAGTATACATATGCGTTCACTATTTTTAAGAAAAACCGTTAAATAGTATACATTAAGGCATATCAATTGACATATACTTTAATAAAACATACACTGGTGTACATGTTAAACAATCATCAATATGTTCAGGTTCTTAAAAAAATTCGCGAACAAGTGGGCCTAACCCAAAAACAAGTGGAAGAAAAACTCCAGTTGAGAAGCTTATCCATGCGTGATTTTGAAAATGGTCGTTTAAAATTGCCAGTGACTATTGCCATGAAACTCTCGGAGCTTTATCAAGTCAGCATTGATCAGTTAGTAGGAGGACGTTATTCCGCCGCTCGAGATGGACATGGCGTGGCGATTGTTCAGTCGTTATTTTCTCGCAGTGAATTTAGTTTAATGTTTATCGATCCTATTATTCGTGCCTATTTAGAAGATAAAAAAGAGCTGGCCTTTGATCATTCACTTTTTGAGATTTTCACGCAAGAAATGTCTGCCGCCCAGGTGGAATTGATCGTAGAGGATTTAGTGGGTTGTCTGGCTTTTCTGGCCTCAGTCGATGGCAAGATTTCAGAAAATGAAGTGCAAAGTATTAAGTTGATGGTGGAAAAATTTAAGTTAAAAGTTAATTTAAAATCTCTTATAGGCCAAGCTTCAGCGAAGCCATTTTTTCCTCAAAATATCAATCGGATCGAGTTAAAACATTTTTGTCTTTGGACTTTGTTTTTTTTCATTGAAACGAAAGTCTCAGCTGCTAAAAATGCTTTGTTATATATTGAAAAACTGGCGGAACATTTAAAAGTTAATCGTAGAAATTTTATTTTTATTCAAAATCAGTTTATTAAAGAAGAGGTCTAATGGAAGTCTGGGCCATTTGGATATGCCTTGGGATCATTTTAATTTTGGCGGAATTTTTGCTGCCAGGAGCGGTGATTGTTTTTCCCGGTATGGCGGCAGTTTTGGTGGGCTTAGCGATTTTTTTTCAATGGATTGATGGATCAGTTAAGGCCTTAACTATTTGGTTTGTGTTGTCGGTTTTTCTGATGATTTTTTTGCGCAGTTTTTTTATAAAATATTTTGAAGGTGATTCTCATCACAGCGAAGTAGATGAATTACAAGAATTGGTAGGGGTCTTAGTTGAAGTGAGCGAAGACATTTTACCTTTTAAAGAAGGACGAATCAAATTTCGCGATAGTTCTTGGGTCGCTCGCAGTGATCAAGAATTGAGAGTGGGAGAGAAGGCGATTATTTTAAAAAGAGAAGGAAATACGTTTGTTATAAAATCAGTTTAAAATAGATTTATTATTTTAAGGAGTGCCGATGCTTACAATGTTGACGGTTTTAACGTTAGTTTTATTGTTTGTTTTTTGGAACACGGTTTTGATTGTCCATATGCGCGAGAATATGGTGGTAGAAAGGTTAGGAAAGTTTTTAAAAGTGATGGAACCTGGTATTCATTTTCTCGTTCCTTTTTTTGATCGTGTGGCCTACTCCCATGAAATTCGCGAACAAGTGATGGATATCCCTCCACAAACTTGTATTACCAACGACAACATTCAAGTGGAAGTAGATGGATTAGTTTATCTAAAAGTGAATGACGCTAAAAAGGCCAGTTATGGCATTGGCAATTATAAAAGTGCTGCCATTAATTTGGCACAAACGACCATGAGATCGGAAGTAGGTAAGATAACTTTGAGCAAAATTTTTAGTGAACGAGATACTCTCAATGATAAAATCGTCAAAGAGATCGATAAAGCAAGTGGTTCTTGGGGCATAAAAGTATTACGTTATGAACTAAAAAATATTTCTCCTTCGAAACAGGTTGTCACGACTTTAGAAAAACAAATGGAAGCAGAAAGGGGAAAACGCGCAGACATAACATTAGCGACCGCCAACAAAGAAAGTAAAATTTTACTTTCAGAAGGTGAAAGGCAAGAAGCGATCAATATTTCAGAAGGTGAAAAACAAAAAAGAATTAATTTTTCATTAGGGAAAGCGGCTGAAATTGAATTACTAGCACAGGCGACATCGGAAGGGTCGCGGCTGGTGGCACAAGCCATCAATCAGCCTGGTGGTTCTTTGGCCGTGAAAATGCAATTAACAGAGCAGTATATTCAAGAGCTCGATACTATTTTAAGCAAAGCAAAAGTAACGGTGCTGCCAGAAGGGATGGCCAATTTAAAAGCATTTTTTGAAGGAAGCCAGAGGTTATTACAACCACTGAAGAATACCAATCAGCAAAATAAAAAGTAATTAAAAAAATATTTATAATGGGAGTTTATATGAGTTTCTTTGACTATTTTAATTTAATTTTTTGGGGATTTATTTTTATAACTTTGATTTATCATTTTATTAAATCTATTGCTTTGGTACCTACAAAAAGTGCTTACATAGTAGAAAGACTTGGTAAGTACCACAAAACTCTCGATGCTGGATTTCATGCTCTTATCCCGTTTGTCGACAAGGTTACTTTTATTCAAGATTTAAAAGAAATGACCATCGATGTTCCACCTCAAGATTGTTTTACTATGGACGAAGTAAAAGTGATCGTCGATGGCGTTATCTATTTATCAGTCGAGGATCCCACTAAGGCCAGTTATGGAGTAACTGATTATGAGTTTGCAGCAATTGAATTAGCACAAACCACCACTAGATCGGTGATCGGTACTTTGGATTTAGATAAAACATTTGAAGAACGAGAAATCATCAGTGCTAAAGTGGTCCAAGTTTTAAATTCTGCTGGAGAGAATTGGGGCATTCGTGTGCACCGTTATGAGATAAAAAATATCACTCCTCCACACAGTGTCCAGCACGCTATGGAAAAACAAGTTAATGCTGAACGCGAGAGGCGCGCGATCCTCGCCACCAGCCAAGGTGATAAACAAGCGAGAATTAATAATTCCGAAGGTCTAAAAATGGAAATGATTAATCACTCTGAAGGTCAAATGCAAAAAACCATAAACGAGGCCCAGGGTAAGGCCCAAGAAATTTTAACGATTGCCAAGGCAACTGCCGAGTCGATAGAAAAAATAGCTGCTGTGTTAACTACGCCTGGTGGGGAGAGTGCGTTTAATTTAAAAATGAAAGAAATGTATTTAAACAGCATGAAAAACCTTGCCGATGGTTCTGTTGAAATTGTGATGCCTGGTTCGATCAATCAGTTTGATAGTTGGATTGGGAATTTAGGTTTAAGTTTAAGTGACGAAAAATGATTTTGAAAAATAAGGGAAATCTCAACATAGATAGTTTTTTCCTGTTTTTTAGTTAAAAAAACAGTTTTCCTAAAAATTATTGAATATTATTTTGGTTATGGTACGAACCTCAACTTGTATTTATCTTTCGTGGACTTGAGGTGAAAATTGAAACTATTTATTTTTTCTTTATTTTTATCTTTTAATTTATTGGGTAATGACTACCTACAAGATTCAGAAATTTTAGAATTAAAAAATGCCAAGAAAAAATTGATAGAACGAATTAAAAATGAAATTCATTTTCTGGATCAAGAAGAAACAACTGATGAAATGATTTTGAAACGTTATCAGGCCCAGCTCACTCATTTAAAAGACAAGACTCTAGATTTACATTCTATGAGTAATGAAAACACTAAAGAACTCTTTTTGGATTATGAAAAAGAATTTTTAAATAATTTAAGTGAACTAAAAAAGAAATCGGCATTAAAACCTGTCCTGAAAGCAAAATATAAATTTATTCTGATGCAAGCCAATAGCTTGGATCACTTACCATGGTATTTTTTGAAAAAGTATGACAAGTACATGCAAAAAGAATATGCCAAAAATGAGACTCCAGATTTGGCGATTCTTTTTAATCAAGTCTATTACTTCATTATCCCTTTGCTTTTTGACGTCGCAACATTTCCCTTTCAGTTATGCTTAGCTTGGTATTATGGTTTCTAATCTTGAGAGATAAATAAAATCTACAAACTCATTAAGTAAAATCAGCACCGCTATAGTTAGTCTTTTGTAATGCTTTCATAATGCTGTTCACATCCAATTGAAAAAAAGAAACGTTCATGGGCCAGGCTGACATTATTCAACTTAGTGTACTTGATCATATTTCTGATAGTGCTATGCAGTGTCAGACTAAATTTAAAAATTTAATCAAAAGGATAAAAAATGAAATCATTATGGCGTTTAGTATCGATCTTGGTTTTAAGTTGTTTGATTGTGTCTGCAGATAATGTTTACGCAAATATTTCTAGTCTTTTTAACGTCGGAAAATTACTCAAAAATTCTGATAAGAAAAAATTGATTCAAAAAGCAAAAGATAATCCTACTTTTGTTTTTATGATTACTGGAGAACAACCACTTTTTAATATAGACGCAAATGGGGATGTTTTTAGAACCGATAGATTTGTTAAAGAAGATATTGAGTCAGTTGCAAAAAAATGTGGCACATGTCAGGTGGTTATTTTACACGATCAAATCGGTTTTAATTCTTGGTATAAATCAACTAAACATTTTGCCAGCCATCTTAAAGTCTTTGTTGCGGGAAAAGAGTTAATTTCTCGATCCGTTGATGAAGTTGATATGACAGATCCTCAAGTTCTAACTCAGTTGTTAAAAATGAGCGAAAAACTTTTTCCTCAATCTGAAATACATTTAACTTATTCAGGTCTAAGTTTTTTTCCAAATTTCTTACCGCTTTCCCCTCAGTATACCCCAAATAGGACAATGGGAGTTTACCAAAAAAGACAATTCGATCTTAGTCATCCGAAAAAGAGTTATGGCATTTCTACTTTTGCTCATTCGATTCGAGAGGCAAAACTACAAAAAAAAATCAATACGATCATTTTTAATGCCTGCTCGATGGCGACTTTGGAAGTTGCTTATAGTCTTAGAAATCTGGCCAAAGCAATGATCGCTCATCAAACAACGATACTTCAGTTGAAAAACATACGAATGGATTTTTCTTTTATGACAGAGGTTAAAACTTCGATGTTTAATGAGTGGGATGGCCTGAGCTCATTAGAAAAAGCAGGTCACAAAATGATGGAAAGATTTAATCATGCTCATCTTGAAAATTTTGACATAGTTGAAAGCCCATTAACTTTAATAAATTTAGAAAATATTGAAAATCTTGCTAATCAATTGACAAAATTAACATTAGAAAGATCCGACTTTTTGGCCAATGAAATGGAGCCATTAAAAAATCAGTTAAGAGTAAAAATATATCCAAGTGAAGCAGAAGTTGATGCTCTGAGAAAATCTGAGATTTCAATTGAAGAATTGCCAACAATTATCGAAGACTATGTTGCTCAACTAAACTCCTCATTTACCAATGAATTTGATTTATTGATGTATCTTGAACTTTTAGCAAATCATAGCAAA